>JAAZAT010000045.1 GCA_012514185.1 Spirochaetales bacterium
GAATTATGAGCGTTGTCAGCACTGACTTAAGGAATGTTGCCATCATCGGCCACAATGAAACCGGGAAAACCACCTTGGTTGAACAGATGTTGTTTTATGCCAATGTGATTTCCCGGGCAGAAACCGTAGCTAGCGGTAAGACCACCAGTGACTATACGGAAGAGGAAATCAACCACAAGATTTCCATCCACGCTTCCCTTGCTTCCCTGAATTGGGACGGCAAGACCCTCAATATTCTCGACACTCCGGGAACAGCCGGCTTCATCGGCGAGACCATTTGCGGATTCCGCTCCTGTGAATCAGCCCTCATGGTCGTTGACGGACGTGACGGAGCACAAATAGAAACCATCAAGCTTTGGAGATATCTTGACGAGCGAAACAAACCGCGCGCAGTGTTCATCAATAAAATGGACCGCGACCGTGCAGACTATACCCATGTTTTGGAGAATCTGAGAGAGACCTTCAAAACCACCTTTGTTCCTGTCACCATCCCCATGGGAAGCGGCAAGGACTTCAAGGGAATCATCAACCTGATTGAAAACAAGGCGTATTTCATGAACAGGGGCGGCAAGGAAACCGTCGGAGACATCCCGGCCGAATTTGCTGATTTTGCAGAAGAGTACCGAAGCGCCCTCATTGAGAATGCTGCTGAGGGTGCTGATGACTTGATTGAGAAATATTTCGAAGCAGGCACGCTGGAAAGTGATGACATTCGACGCGGGCTTCGGGAAGGCATGGAGGGCAACAGGGTCGTGCCCGTATTCTGCGGTTGTTCCGAGGGAGGCGGCGGTATTATCAGCCTGTTGACGTTCATCCGCAACAACTTCCCCAGGCCGTTGGGCAAGATCGACTGGACGGTGGGCGAAGATGGAACTGTCCATGACTTCCCCATCGCTGCCGAAGGAAGTGCTGCAGCGGTCGTATTCAAGACCACCATCGACCAATTCAGCGGCAAGCTGAGCTTCATCAAGGTCCTCAGAGGCACCGTCAAGGGTGATACCGAGTTGTATAATCCCGATCTCGGGAAAAAAGAACGGCCGAACAAGGTATACCGCATGGTTGGAAAGAAGTTAATTGAAACCGATGGACTGCCCGCCGGTGATATCGGGGTGATTGCAAAGAGCAATATCGCCGCTACCAATTCCACCCTCATCGAGGGAGCCGATCAGAAACTGAAGTTCAAGCCCCTTGCCTTCCCCCAGCCCATCTACAGCCTGGCCATCAGCAGTGATGACAAGAAGAGTGAAGTAAAGATGAACGAATCCCTGCACAAAGTCACGGAAGAGGACTTTACGTTCACGATCAAGTTCAACGAGGAGACCAAGGATAATGTGGTTGCCGGAATGGGCGAACTGCATTTGAACATGATTCTTGACAAGGTGCGCGAGAAGCAGAAGATCAATATCGCCACCAAGCTTCCCAGGGTTGCCTATCGCGAAACCATCAGCAAAAAGAGTGGAATAGCCGAATATTCACACAAGAAGCAGAGTGGAGGTCATGGCCAATACGCCCGTGTCCTGATTGAAATCGAACCGCTTGAACGAGGAGCCTATTACTCATTCACCAATGCCATCAAGGGCGGCTCGGTGAGCAAGGGGTATATCCCAGGTATTGAAAAAGGCCTGCATGAACAGATGGAGGAAGGCTTTTTGGCCGGCTATCCGATGATGGATATCGGCATCACCCTCATCGACGGCAAGGAACACCCTGTCGACTCAAGTGAAATGGCATTCAAACTCGCTGCAAAAGGAGCCATGAAGATGGCCCTCGAGAAAGCAGGGGCTGTACTACTTGAACCAATTATGAAACTTAGTGTATATATTGAGAATGCTTATTTGGGCGACATTCTTTCCGACTTGAGCGGCAAACGTGGCAGGGTGCTCGGTCAGGAAGAGATGGGCCACCTGCAAATGGTAAAAGCATTGGTTCCCCAGTCCGAACTGCTCAACTACGCCATCGACCTCAAGTCAATGACCAGTGGAACAGGAAGTTTTGAAATGGAGTTCGACCATTACGAACCGCTGAGCGGCAAGTTGGCCGATGAAGTGATCAAGGCCTACAAGGAATCCGTAAAGGAAGAACAGGAGTAGGCAAGGTGGGACAATCAGAAGTATTCTGATTGCTTGAGAGTGAATTTGTGAACCTTGGAAGGGAGCGTGCGGCGGCAGGCTCCCTTCCCTCTTTTGTCCTACTGCTTTTCAAACCAGACTTCGTGGATGGAGTGCTGCTTGGCCCTTCCCTTCTGTTCGAACTTGGTTGTGTCCCTCCACGGCAGCGGGGGACAGAAGCCTGAGTGGGGGTTGTGCAAGCCTTCGGTGTGGGAGAAGACATCCAGCATCTGGAAGGCATACTCCTCCCAATCGGTCACGCAATAGATGTACCCACCACTGGTAAGCTTGGAAGCAAGCAAGCTGGCAAACGGAGCTTGGATCAGGCGTCGTTTCTGTTGGCGCTTTTTCGGCCAAGGATCAGGAAAGAAGATGTGAAAGCCTGTAACGCTTCCCTCTTCGACCATCATGGAAAGCACCTCTACTGCATCAAAGCGCATCAACCTTACATTATCAATCCGATTCGATCCCACAGCATGCAAGAGCTTTGCGAACCCTGAAAGAAACACCTCAAGGCAGAGGTAGTTGTATTGGCTGCGCTCCTTGGCAATGCGCTCGGTTGCCGTACCCATGCCGAAGCCGATCTCAATGACAACAGGGTTGTCGTTTCCAAAGACCTGCTTCCAATCGAGCTTGGTCTTACTGTACGGGATGCCGTAGCTGCCATAGTAGCGGCGGATGGCCTCTACCTGGTAGGTGCGCAGGTAGGAGCCCCTGAGCACATAACTCTTGATGGGCCTCTCCTTCCCTTCCTCTTTGGTCTCCACCCACTCCAACTCCGGGATATCTTGGAAAATCGTTCCTTGGTTTTCCTGCATCAACACTCCTACATAAGGCGTTGCAGCTTCTCCATCAAGAACAAGGCCTTGTCCTTGAGAGAAACCGCATCGGTTTTCATATACATAACATTCATTCGTCTCATATCAAGCCAGATGCTCTTATTGCTCAGGGCGATGAGATTCATGACCTTGTTAACATTCAAATCCGCAACCTTGCCGAACTCAACGGAAACCACACCCTTGCGGTCGGTCAGGTGGATGATCGAGAGCTTGCGGCAGATGATCTTGATTTCGGCGATGTACAGCAGGTTCGCCACCTCGACCGGAGGAGGCCCGAAACGGTCGGACAACTCGCTGGCCAGGCCTTGCAGCTGCTCGTCGTTGACGATGGATGAAATCTTGCGGTAGATATCGAATTTGACCGAAGCTGCCTTGATATAGGTGTCAGGAATAAAGCCTGTATAGTCAAGTTCCAGAAACACTTCCTTTTCTTCTTCCCTGACCCCTTCGGCCTGCAGGTCCCTGATCGCCTCATCCAGGATGCGGATATACATATCAAGGCCGACCGAAGCCAGATGGCCGCTTTGTTCGCGCCCGAGCAGGTTCCCGGTCCCCCTGAGTTCCATATCCTTCATCGCCACCTTGAAGCCGCTGCCCAACTCAGTGTGTTCACTGATGATCTTCAGCCGCTTGAGGGCGATCTCGCTGAGGGCGCTCCCCTGCGGGTAGAAAAGATATGCATAGGCTTGGCTGTCGTTCCGCCCCACCCTTCCACGGAGTTGGTACAACTGGCTCAGTCCGTAGCGGTCCGCGCGGTCGATGATGATGGTGTTGACGTTTGGGATGTCAATGCCGTTCTCGATTATGGTGGTGGAGACCAGCACCTGGATGCCTTCATGGATGAACCGACGCATCGTGTCCTCGAGCTTGGTGCTGTCCATCTGCCCATGAGCGCTCTCAATGATGACGTCAGGCAGCAGCTTGGTCAGCTGGAACACAACCTCATCAAGACTTTCGATCCGATTGTGCAGGAAGAAGACCTGGCCTCCACGGGAAACCTCATCGCGGATGGCCCGGACAATGGTTTGCTCATCATATTCACCGATATAGGTCTGAATGGGTCTGCGTGCGATCGGGGGGGTGGCAAGCAGGGACATGTCACGAATCTTCAAGAGCGACATATACAGGGTCCTGGGAATCGGGGTGGCACTCAAGGAGAGCGAGTCGATGCTCGCCCTCAGCGTCTTGATCCGTTCCTTGTCCTTGACACCAAAGCGCTGTTCCTCATCCACCACCAACAACCCAAGATCACGGTACATGATATCCTTCTGTAAAATCCTGTGGGTTCCAAACAGCACATCCACCTTGCCTTCTGCAAGGCCGATGAGTGTCTGCTTCTGCTCTTTTTTTGCCACAATCCTCGACAGTTGTGCACAACGGATGGGAAAGTTCCCCACCCGTTTGAGAAAATTCTGATAATGCTGTTCAGCTAAAATGGTTGTCGGGGCCAGAAAGGCGACTTGTTTGCCACCCATGACAGCCTTGAATACGGCGCGAAAGGCAATTTCCGTCTTTCCGTAGCCTACGTCGCCGCAAACCAGGCGGTCCATGACGATCGGCTTCTCCATATCTTCCTTGATATCCTCGATGCAGGTCAGCTGGTCGGCTGTTTCATCGAAGGGAAATGAGGCTTCGAACTGCAGTTGCCAGTCGGTATCCTTGGGGAAGGCGAATCCGATGCTGTTCTTGCGTTTTGCATACAACGCGATGAGGTGCTTTGCCAAATCCTCGGCATTCTTCCGGGCTTTGGCTTTCTTGTTCTCCCATCCCTGGCCTCCAAGCTTGTCCTTTTTCGGCAGTCCTGTGTCGCTGCCGATATAGCGCTGGACCAGGTTTGCCTGTTCAATCGGGACATAGAGCATCTCATTATTGGCGTAGGCGATTTTTATGAAGTCGCGTTCACGGTCGAAACTGGAGACCCGGTCGATCTTGACAAACTGCCCTACCCCGTAATTCACATGGACAACATAGTCGCCTTCATTCAGGTCGACGAAGGAATCGAGTGCGGAGGTCTGCGTATGCTGAAGTGTCTTTATCACCTGCCGCCTGCGTCCGAAAATTTCGTGCTCGCAGATGGCAACGACTTTCAGCGAGGGAATGCCGAACCCGCCGCTGATCGCCCGATCCTCCCACCCGAGGAAGGGAAAGGCGCTCAGCATCTGCATCAACCGTTGCTTTTGCAGTTGGTTCTCGGTGAAGATCACCACACTCCAACCCTGCTTGTCCAGACTCTTCAAATCTTCTTTGAGCAAGGTGAAGTTCCCGAAATAGGAACGAGGTCCCTCGATGTCGAACCGATAAGCCTCCTGGTTCTGACCGGCAATATCGTACAGGGTTATGCCAAAGCAGCACGTTTTCTGCAGGGATGGGAAATCGAAGAGCAAGACATCGGGTTTTGGGGCCTCACGGTCTTCCAGAAACGCCTGGCGATAGAGGGCCTTGGCTTCCACCTGCAGGCTGTGATAACTGGTTGCCAGCCGCTGGTCGCCGATGAAACAGAACAAGTCGTCGTCATGCACATACGCTCCAATCGAACTGGTGGCCAATTCACTGGTTGCATCCACCAGACAGAGGGTGAGCTTGCCGACCGTGGTGATGCTCTCCTGGGTGATGGGGTTGTAGCGTGCAATCTTGCCCACCGTATCCCAGTCGGCATAAATCCGGTACGGATTTTCGCTTTCATACGGGAAAATATCCAGCACTTCACCGCGCAACGAGTACTCGCCCATAGCCGATGTCGATACAGTATGGAGATAGCCCGCATTGGCAAGCTGTTGGGAGAAGGAGGCGGTGTCGAAGACAGATCCTACTTTGATGGTAAGCGATGCCTGTTTCAGTGTTGCCGGGCTTACGAGCGGAGAAACAAACGGCCTGAGGTGGGTTACCACCACGCCCTGTTTCAACTCCTGGATCTGCATCAACCGACTCAGTTGGTCGTACTCCACATTGTCGGCATTGAAAGGGGTGTATAATTTCCTCCCGTTCCCGCCCAGGTAGACGATCTTGGTTTCACTGTTGGAGAGCGGCGTCTGCATGACTTCAGCACCGTTTACCAAGAATCCGCTGTCCTTGAGCAACTGCTGTGCACTCTCCTCGGTAGGACAAACCGCCCAGACCCTGCCTGCATGTTTACGACTGATCAACCTGAGGAACTGAGCTAAAGGGTACCCCTCAAGCCCTTGGATGGCGAGGCGGTTAGACCCTGCTCCATATGCCTTGTAAGCGTTGCTTGTTTTGATATAGGATTGCACAAGGGTGGAAATTGGCGTTTGCATAAGCGCCATTACCCTATCATGAGCGGGAAGGTTATGCAATACAATGGATAGAATACTCGACCAAAAGGCATTGGATGCCTTGGCCCTGGTTGTACAGGATGCCGGCAGAAAAGCAAAAGAACAGCAACAGTCCATTCATCGTTCCTACAAGAGCGATGGAACGGTCATTACTGAAACCGACTTGGCCATATCCCAACGAATCCTGGGTGTTGTTGCCGAGCTCTTCGAGGATGTGAACATCATCAGCGAGGAGACGCTCACCCCGTTTGATGAGGATGCTCCCTATACCTTCGTCCTCGATCCGATCGATGGAACGGATGTCTACTCTCAAGGCCTGCCCTCCTGGGCGGTGGCTCTGGGCATCCTGGATAAAAACAGGAAACCGGTGGGGGCCATGATCAGTGCACCGCGCTGGGGGCTAGGAGAGGATGAGTTGTTCCTGCGTCTCGATCCAGGCAAGCCCCTGACCATAAACGGAAAACCGTTTTTCATCACCTCCGACAAGGACTTCCCCCACCAGATCACCATGGGTTCAAGCGGCCAGCGACTTATGGATTTCTCCCGCTATGAAGGGAAAATCCGCATATTCGGCTCATCGATCCTGCACATGCTCAGCCCGGTGCTCTACGACCACATCCAAGGCTGTGTAAACCAGAGTTGCTACGTCTGGGATATTGCGGCAGCCCATGCAGTGCTTCTCAGCGCGGGAATGGATATCGAGTATGTCGACGGAACGCCGTTCGTCTACGACGATGCATTTCTTTTGGAACGCAAACCCTTCTCTCCTTCCTTCTATGCAGGGACAAAGGCATGCATCAAGGCGCTGAGGGAAGTACTGCCCGCTAAATAGTGCTTGGAGGAAGCTTTCCGGTTTCGTACCAATGTCTTGCGAGGTATATGAACGGCGTATCGAATACGGCGACCACCCACTTCAAGAGATAGGTGGACAGCATGATCTGCACCAGGACATTGGTCGGGTACACGTTCCAGAAAGCTATCATGGTGAAAACCAGCGTATCAATGAGCTGGCTGGCAAAGGTGCTAAGGTTGTTGCGCAGCCACAAGGTGTTGCGTCCGGGCTTCTTGCGCTTCCAGAAATCAAAGGCCCAGATGTCGTGCATGTTGCTGACCACATACGCCACCAACGAACCGAAAGCAATACGGGGCATCAAGCCGAATATGTGAGACAGGGGGGCATGGCCGATGTCGGAAACAGCCGGCTCGAAGAACAGGGCGACCTGCATCAGGATTGTCATGGTGAGCAGGCTGAAAAAACCGATCGCCACCGCTTTTGCCGACTCTTTCTTTCCGTAGAATTCGGTGAGGATATCGGTTGCAAGGAAGCCGGTTGCATAGACGATATTGCCCAGAGTCGCTTCCAGACCGAAGAGCATGACGTTTTTCGTAACCTGTATATTGGCAACGATGACGCTGATGGGCACCCAGATGAAAAGCCCCAGTTTTCCCCATTTTCGGAACGCGAACATGATCAGGGCGAAATTGCAGAGCAGCATTACAAACCAAAAGAGTTCATTCATTTTCGATATCATCCTTCTTCACCGGTACAAGCGTCAGTTCGGATGCATCCAGGCTGAAGTGCTTCACCACTTCCTGGACATGCTCATCCCTGACAGATGCAAGGATGCTCACCGCATTCAGGGCAAGAGCCTTGCGAAAGGAAGGGGCCAAGCCTCCCTCGCCCAACTCCAACTTCCCGATCTCATCGAAGACCACCACATCGGCGGCTCCCAATGATTTCTCAATGAGTGCGTTCGCCCAGGCAAAACCTTCAGCATTGATGCTGAAGCGGCCTATGCGTTGCATTCCAAGCAACTGGGTTTCACAGAGGACAAGCCTGGACTCTGTACTTGACAGGTCTTTGAGTCTATACCAAGTTTTTTCAGGATTTGCAAGGGCGAGCACCCCGGCTACATCAAGCCCGTCCTGCTTCAGTGTTTCTATCAAGTGCACCAAGTGCGTGGTCTTTCCCCCGTTCCGGGGAGCGACCACCAAGGTCAGCCTAGTTTGCACTCAAAAAGCCCTGCAGTACATCAAACGCTTTCATTGAGTCCTCCCGCTTGATGACGAAGGTGAGCTCATTCATCGTAGAGACGATTTCAATCACATTGATTTGCTCCCAGGCCAAATGCCTCACCGCCTCATAGACAATACCCGGTGTTTGGAGGAAATCACCGGTGAACACCAAGGAGAGGGCAACCAAGTCGTCCATCTGATGCAACACTTCCTCGTCTTTGGCAAGCTCTCCGACCAGCGATCGATACTTCTCACTGACAGCCAACGATACTTCATGGCTGCCCAGGGTGATATTCAAAAAATCACCTTTCTCGGTGGAAATCTGTCCATACAGGACACCCAACTTGCTGATGAAACTGTCACGGCGCACCAGATTGAGGTCGAAGATATTTGTCTTCATGACAATGCCGTACTCAACATTGCCCACACTTTTCTTGTGGCTGCCCTTGCGAAGCTCTTCTGCATAGCGCCTGAGGGCCATCACGATGGCACTGGCTTTGACTTCCTTGCCGTAAGCTTTCTGAACCTCGTCCTGGATCGAGGATGCGTAATTGCTGAACGAGAGAATCCCATTGATCAACATCTCATGGATAAAGGGGGATTTGTCCACAATCCGTTTTACACAACTGCTTACTGAATCAGCCATACTGCCTCCGTTATGTTATTATTATCACAAGAAACAACTTTTTACAACAAATATAGTGTCAATTGTTGGAAAATTGCACACCCCCAGTACCCCGCTGAGAAACACTGGAAAACCTACATCTAGCGTAAAGCCTTGATATTTGTATCGAAAACAGCCTTATGAAAACACTATTATGTTGAGAAGCCCATACACAGTGTGTATACTGGATGCATGAGGAGGAACCTGCATGCGATGTCCCCACTGCTCTCAGATGGATGACAAGGTCTTGGAATCGAGGCAGAATTCCAGCGGTTCAACAATCCGGCGCAGGCGCCAGTGCAATTCGTGCGGTTACCGCTTCACCAGTTATGAGAGAATCGAGGACAAGCCGCTGATGGTCATCAAGCGTGACGGCAGACGGGAGCCCTTCGATTTGAACAAATTGGGAAGAGGCATACGCTCTTGCACCGAAAAACTGAAAATCAGTGAGAATCAAATCGACACCCTGCTGCAAAACATCGAGGATGCCATCATGCTCAAGGTGGGAAGCAAACGGGAAATCGCCTCTTCAGATATCGGGGATGAAGCGCTGAAGCAGCTGAGGGAAGTGGATCTGGTAGCATATGTCCGTTTTGCCGCCGTCTACAAGGCCTTCAACGACCTTGGGCAGTTCATAGCCGAAATCCAAAAGCTGGGCAAAGAGCTCGCTTAGCGCACGTCGAACCATTTTCCGGTAAGCGATTGCTCGATGCTGTCGTTCAAATGCTCCGGCTTGAGGATCTCGTTGGCGCAATCGAGACAGAAGTTGTCGCTCATGCCTCCGATGTAGTCATAGACCAGGCGGTCAAGGTTGCCGTCCTTTTGCAGGTAGGCATCCTTCATATCCATCAAATGATGATAGAACCCCATTGCAAGCATATTCTTTTCCTGGGTGTACAGCTGCTCTTCAAACTCATAGTTGGCAAGCAAATACCCCAGGTAATCCAGTATCAGGGTGAAAAGCCGGCTGAAATATCGCTCATACCCCTCCAGCATGGGGCTTTTATAGATGTATTGATAGTTGAATGCAATCATCTTCTGGACTGCGGGGAACAACTCATCGCTGAAACTGATGCCATCCTCACTATTTGAATGCTCAATGACATCGAATACCAAGGTATCGATGATCTGGGCATTTCGGTTTCCAAGGTGTTTCTCCACATCCTGGGGAAGATCTCTCTTGGATATGAGTCCGAGCCTGCAGGCATCCTCAAAATCCCGGCCCAGGTACGCAATGGTGTCACAGAGCCTGACGACGGCGGCCTCATAGGTTGCCGGCAGCAATCCCTTGCGCTCAGAGAGAGCATCCAAGTCCCTGACTTCAAAAGTCGGCTTGATGGATTTCACCAGTTTTTCACCGTTGTGGCAGGCAATCCCATCGCGCACCGCATACGTCAAATTGAGACCTTTGCCCTGGTTGGAGAGAAAATCGACGACCCTGAGGCTGTTTATCTCATGTTCGAACGGACCGAAACCCGCCTGCTGCATTTTGGTTGAGAGGATCTTTTCACCGGTATGGCCGAAGGGGGTGTGCCCTAGGTCGTGGCCCATCCCGATCGCCCAGGCCAGCTCGGTATCGAGACCCAGGCCCCGGCAGATGGTGGATGCGATGGAGGCCACATGCAGGCAATGCTCCATGCGGGTGCAGATGTGGTCGTTGCTTGGGGCGAAGAAGACCTGGGTCTTATGCTTCAACCGCCTGAAGGCCGATGAATGGATGATGGCGGTGGTATCGCGGTAATATGGACCACGAACATCCTCCTGTTTCTCGGTCTTCCGTTGTTTCAGCAACTGCTCGGAGATTTGATTCTGCAATTTCATAGTTATTCCCCAAATTGTTGGCCTATGGTATCATAGGAAAAGACTCTTTGGATAGCGGAGGTTCCATGGCTGAATTATATGCACTGCCCTTGGTTTGCCTGCTCTTGAACTTTCTCGCCTTCGCCGCCTGCCTGCGTTTCCTGTTCTCACGCCAAGGCTTGTACTGGATCGTCCCTCTCCTGTTGACCTTGTTCATCCTGTGGCCGAACGCTCTCAATCTCTACCGGGTCGCAAGCGATCCAGGGTCTATACCACTGCCCTACACCTACTCCGACCTGCAACCGCTTTTGCTCTCCCTTTTCTGGTATGCAATGATCGTCACCTTCCACTTCGCCCTGAAGAAGACGGTGCGCATCAATCACTATGAGGAGCAGGTGCGCAAGAACCTGCATGAGGCCCGGTACCAGATGGCTGTGGATACCTTGGTGCATCAGCAGAAGGAACGACGCAGGAAACAGTACTATACCAAGCAGGCGGCTGCGGTTCCTTCCATCGATGCCTATGACGAGCAGTGGACCGACCTGTTCGACCAGCGATGAGTATGGAAGGCCATCTTTTTTTCTGCGGGATCAAGCACAGCGGGAAATCCACGCTCGGACGCTTGTATGCAAAAGCAAACAATCTGGCCTGGGTGGATTTGGACGACCTGATACTGAAGTCCATTGCACCCTGCCTGAGCATACGAGCCTATTACAAGCAGGAGGGCCAAGCAGCCTTCCAGAACCAGGAAGTCAGTTCGCTGAAGAACTTTCTCTTTTCGCAAACACAGCGCACCGTGATAAGCCTTGGAGGCGGAGCCTCGGACAACAACGAGTTGCTCAGCCTTGCAAAAACCCATGGAAAGCTCATCTACCTGATGGTTGAGGAATCGGTGCTGCTTGCAAGGATTCTCAACGGCGGGGTTCCTCCCTTCTTGGACGAGACGGACCCGAAAGGCTCATTCCACACCCTGTATGCAAGAAGACATGCAATCTATGGAAACATCTGTGATGTTTTGGTACAATTACCAAATTATCCCGATATCCGCGATACAGCCGACTTCCTTGTGCAAACTCTCAAGAGCGAGGTATGAAATGGGTCACAACAGCTTTGGAAATGCATTTACCGTCACCACCTTCGGCGAGTCCCACGGCCCCGCCCTCGGTGTCATCATCGACGGGGTGGAAAGCAATTTCAAGATTGACATGCAGGCGCTGCAAAATCAGATGAACCGTCGTCGTCCGGGGGGCAATCCCACCGGGACCAAGCGCAATGAAATCGATGAACTCTCCATTCTTTCAGGGGTGTACGAAGGGTATACCACCGGCACCCCGATTGCCATGATACTGTACAGCACCAACCAAAAATCATCCGATTACGACCACCTGAAGGATGTCTTCCGTCCAGGGCACGCTGACTGGACCTTTTACAAGAAGTATGGGATCCGAGACATCCGCGGCGGCGGCAGGTCCAGCGGGAGAGAAACCAGCGCACGGGTCGCTGCAGGGGCTTTGGCCATGCAGCTGCTTGCAAAACGGGGAATAACGATCCAAGCCGGCACGGTGCAAGTAGGCTCGATAGTCGCCCAGGCACGGAATTGGGATGAGACGGACAATGTTCTGAGCTGCCCCGACGCGGTTGCTGCACAGCAAATGGTGGACTTGATCGAACAAGTACGAGCAGAGAACGACAGCATCGGCGGCATTATCGAGTGCAGGGTCAACGGAGTCCCCGCCGGGCTCGGAGAGCCGGTATTCGGCAAGCTGCAGGCCCTGCTCAGCCATGCGGTGATGAGCATCGGGGCGGTGAAAGGAATCCAATTCGGTTCGGGTTTCGCCTGTGCTGCCATGAGGGGCAGCGAGTGCAACGACCAGAGAACCAGCGAAGGGTTTCTCTCGAACCATGCAGGAGGGATTTTGGGCGGCATCTCCAGCGGGCAGGAAATCGTCCTGCAGGCAGCCATCAAACCCACTTCCTCGATCTCCAGGGTCCAGCAGACGGTCAACAAGAACAATGAGACGACAAGCTTGGTGGTGGAGGGCAGACACGACCCCTGCATCTGCCCACGCGCTGTCGTGGTGGTTGAGGCGATGGTGGCCATCACGCTGCTCGACCTCTATTACACCGCGTTTGGAAGAACATGATGCAAGACACCCCCCTGATCGTACAAAGCGACAAGACCCTGCTCTTGGATGTCCATCACAAGGACAGTGAAGCCTGCCGTGCCGATTTGGTCCGCTTTTGTGAGTTGATCAAAAGCCCGGAACACATGCACACCTATGCACTCTCCCCCATCTCCTTGTGGAATGCTGCCTCCTCGGGATTCGATGTGGATTCGGTTGTAGAGAGGCTCAAGGCATGGTCGAGATTTCCCGTTCCCGAAAGCATCCTGTTCTACGTCAAGGACATTGCATCGAGATGGGGGAAAGTCCGCCTGAGCGAAAGCGACGACCCCCGCTATTATCGGCTGTTCGTGGACAGTCAGCGGATCAAGACCGAGTTGATGCAGCGCAAGGCGCTGTCCAAGCTGCTGGTGGTCAAGGATGAGCACTCCTTCCTGTTGGAAACGTACGCACGAGGCGAGGTGAAACTGCAACTGATCAAAATCGGTTACCCGGTCGAGGACAGGGTGCCGCTCGTCAAAGGACCGGATGTACCGATCGCCCTGAGGAGTGAAACCCTCGGCGGCAAACCGTTTTCCGTCAGACCTTATCAGCAGATGGCCTCCGATGCCCTGCTTGGGGATCTGGGACCCGGTTGCGGCTTCGGCACCATTGTACTGCCCTGCGGTTCGGGCAAGACCGTGGTGGGCATGCACATCATGCAACGGCTGTGCACCCGTACCTTGGTGGTGACCACCAATGTGGCGGCGGTGCACCAGTGGATGCAGGAAATTCAGGACAAGACCACGCTTGACAGCAGCCAGATCGGTGAATACACCGGCGAGCGCAAGGATCCAAGGGATGTGACGGTCTGCACTTATCAGGTGCTCACCTACCGTCCTGACAAGGAAGGACCGTTCCCTCATCTGGAATTGCTGACCAAGGGCCGTTGGGGCCTGATCATCTATGATGAAGTGCATATGCTGCCCGCTCCTGTATTCAAGGTCACCGCAGAGCTGCAGGCAGTCTACCGCGTCGGGCTGACCGCGACCTTGGTGCGGGAGGACGGCAGGGAGGACGAGGTGTTCAGCCTCGTCGGTCCAAAACGCTTCGATGTACCCTGGAACGAACTGCAACAGCAGGGCTTCATCGCCGAAGCATACTGCCACGAAATCCGCATCGACCTACCCAAGGAGCTGGAGATTCCCTATGCACTGGCAACCAAGCGGGAAAAGTATCGCATGGCCAGCGAGAATCCCCTGAAGCTGGAGGTTGTGAAGGATTTGGTCAGCCGGCACCCGGATGATTTCATCCTGATCATCGGCCAGTACCTGGACCAGCTGAAACAGATTGCTGATGCATTCGGACTTCCCATCATCACCGGCAGCACCCCGAATGCCAAGCGGGAGGAGCTGTACAAGGCATTCAAGGAAGGCGATTGCAGGATCCTGGTAGTCAGCAAGGTGGCCAATTTCGCCATCGACCTGCCCGATGCATCGGTGGCCATCCAGGTCTCCGGCACCTTCGGGAGCCGGAGCGAGGAAGCACAGCGCCTGGGAAGAATTCTCAGGCCGAAAAACCGATCGAGTTTCTTCTACTCGGTGGTGACCCGTTACTCCAATGAGGAGGAGTTTGCCTCCAACCGCCAAAAATTCCTTGCCGAGCAGGGTTATTCTTATGAGATAGAGGTATGGACCAATTGACCGATCATGCACAACAGCAATTCATGAAACTCCTGGGCCGCTACAGCGAGGACTCGTACTTCTATCTGGTGCGCAATTACCTCGGAGTGGTGACCACGCCGTTCCATAAACCCCAGCTGACGGCAAGACTCTGCCAATTTTTCAGCCAGAAGACACACCAGGACCGCATGTTGGAACTGCTGGACGAGCTCGACTTGGTCATCCTCAGCCTGCTCGCAGTCACCGGCCCCCTTCCATCGGAAGTTGTGATGGATTTGCTCAAAGGCTCCTACAGTTATGGCACGATTCTCAGGCGGGTGGCCAATTTGCAGGAGCGCCTGGTGCTTATGACCGATGAGGGCAGGCTTGTCTTCAATCCCCTGCTTGCTGAAGAACTGGCGCTGCGGTGCAGCCTCAGGCCCCTGTTCGGTGAACACGCACAACAGGTTTCCTCCGCCCCGTATTGTAGTACCGAATTTGTGCGGGCCTACCTGTCGTTGGTCGCCAAAGAGTCCAAGGTTGCATTTCGTGAAGAGTACCTGCGCGTGTTCCCAAGCTTCGAACCGCCGCGGCTTCAACAGCTGTTCAACGCCCTCACCCAGGTGCTGATGCAGAATTTGGTTCTCACAGGAGATAAGAAAGTATCAATCGACTACGACAGGGCTGGGATGTTGCTGGAATTGGACGATCATCAGCTCGTATGTTTGTTGCTGTGCTCGCAGATGAGCACGTTCAGGGGAGAAAGCAGTTTCGCTTTTTGCTCCGACCTGCTCTCTTACCTCGACGCGCTCATGCAGATCGACACAGCATCGCTCAAGCTTTTAATCCGCTCGCTTTCCCTAAAGCACGGCATAGCCTATGACAGTGAGGTGCTGACTCATCTGTCGACTTGGGGTGTCATCACCCTCGACGGGGTGTGGAAGGTCGCCGATATCCAGACTGGACAGCAAACCAATGCCTTGTTGATCGACAGCGACCAGACGATCAGCTATCTGGGAAGCCGGCCCAAGGATGACATCCTCTATCGATTCACCTTCATCGAGGTGCTCGACCGCCAAAAACGGTACCGCCTGACCAAGGAAAGTTTTCTTTGGGGTTTGGACTCGGGTCTCAGCTACCAGGAAATCGAGCGGTATCTGCAAGACAACAGCAGTACGGCAATGCACTCCTTGCTGCTCAAGCAGCTCGGCATGCTCAATGAACGGTACCAAGCCATCACCGTGTATGACGCACTGTTGCTAAGCTGTGATGAAAGGACAGCCCATGTCGTCCAAAACCTTCCGACCCTGGCCGAGCACCGATACAAGAGCATCAGCCCCACCCTGTTTCTGATGCGGCGCGATACCGAGGAGATATGGCGGCAGATCCTGGCCTCAGCCGGCCTGCTTGCCGGTGCTACCAGGTCGTACGAGAAAATCGAGGTGCAAAAACAAAAAGAAGCACTCTCGCTCTCCCTGCTTTTGCAACAGGCGCTGCGATGCCGTCGTTGTACGACAGCCAAGGTGGAAGGCGATACGGTCCGGCCGATGATCGATGAGTCCTTGCAGAGGGAAATCGAGTCATCTTCGTTCTCCCAAGCACAAAAACAGGATTTGCTGCACCGCTTCCACGCAAAAATGATTCTTTCGTCAAGCCAAATTGTGGCCCAGGTGATCAATACCACAATTGAAGCTGGAGGCTTTGACTACCAGGGCAAGGTCAGCCTGGCCCGGCAGGCTGTCGGGCGCAAGGATGTAGCTTTGCAATTGCAGCTAACCGACCAGGAATTGGTAGTCCAAGCCCTCGAGGTGGCCTATACGGTCCAACGGGAAGCCCTGCTGAAAGCAGCGGTCATGCCTACCATGGAAGTGAAAATCCTGCCCATCAGCAAGATTTTCCTCATACGGCTGGTTCGATTTCATGTCTCGTAAATCAGATGTCCGCCTGGATCCAGTGGGGATAGTGATAACCGGTGAAGGCTTCGAACTGCAGTTTGCCCTGCTCCATCAGCATCTGTGAGCCTCCGATGATGGTGCATCCAGCTTCCATGGCACGGTTCAAGAACCGAGTCAGTTTGGGATCGTATACCAGATCGTAGGCGATTTCCTTTCCTGTGAAGCTGAAGGATGGAATACTCTCCTCACCGCTGAGAGACCCCATGCCGACAGAGGTGGTCTGCACAACCAGCTCAACGCTCCCGTTGTACAGATGGGCGTTTTCCAAGGTATCGAATGAGCTCATCGTCTCTGATGCAAGCGTTTTGGCATGCTCGAGGCTGCGGTTCAGGATGGTGACCTTCACCCCATGATTGTGAAGCGCCCAGACCACCGCCCGGGCGGCTCCTCCTGCCCCTACGACCAAGGCGTTCTTGATCTCACCCTTGCCAAGCGGTTCGGAAATCGGGGCCAAGAATCCGTAGTAATCGGTATTGATGCCTTTCCACATGTTCTGGATGCGTACCACTGTGTTGCAGGAACCGATCTGTTTCACCTCGCGGGTGATTCTTCCCAAATACGGCTGTACGCTGCGCTTGTGCGGCACCGTCACGGAGAACCCATGGATTTGCAACAGCTCTGCCAGCTTGAAGAACGCCCGGACTGAATCGACCAGGAAGGGGACATAGACGGCGTTGTACCGGATGGCTTCAAAGCCGGGATTATGGATTTTCGGGCTTGCCGTATGGTAAACAGGGTTGCCGATGATGCCGAAAATGTGAGTCTTGTCGTCAAGTTTGTCTGCACGATAGAGTTCACTCATCGCCCGGGCGCCGAGGTGGCCTAAAGCTGCCTGGCTGTCGGAACAGAAGCTGAGCAAGGATCCGCACTTTTTGTACAATATGCGGGTGCAGATGCCGTAATCGCCCATGCCGATCACTATTTTTTCCTGTACACTTGCCAGTTCCTGTTCCACCCTGAACAGGGTGATGACATCCATCATGCTCTGCGGGGTGACAGCAACCTTGGGGATGTCGCCTTTTGCCGCCAACTTGCTGATCCTTGCATAGATATCGGCAGGAACGCACTCAAAGTTATGATACGATCGGATGATTTTTATCGAGCGCTGCCTCAGGCTCTGCTCGAGGTCCACTTTCTGCTCGAAGAGCGGGTCCTTGAACTTCAAATCGGCTTTCTTGACGTCTTCTTCAATATCGACATAGGCAAAATCGCCTTTTGCCGCCTCGTACAGCAGTTGCAGCCGCTGTTTCTCAGCCAGGGTGCAGGCACCCCCGTCACAGCTGCGCCTGAGCGTCAGGATCACCGGCAGGTCTACGGTGGAAGGAAAAGAAGAGGCGATTTTTTGTTCATCCGGGTGCAGGTAATCGAGACGGAGCTCTGCGAGGGAGATCCATTTGCGGTTGCGTTCAACTAATGCCCGGTTCTCCTCCAAGGTTGAGCCGGTAAGTGTAAGGCAAAGCACTGAAGACCTCCTGACTTGGGGTGGATTGTCACCGAATACACGCTTGTGTTAAGGTAATCATAACGTCATTCAACGGGCTTTTCAACACCCGTTTGGAGAAAGGGGAACGAGCGTGGCAACCTTGCAGGTACAACGGGTCCAATTGGCTTTTGCCGACCGGGATATCCTCAATGATATCTCCTTCACATTATCGGATACAAGCCGCAGTGCACTTGCAGGAGGCAATGGGAGCGGCAAGTCCACCCTGCTGAAGGTGATCAGCGGACACATGAGTGCGGATGACTTTGCATATTCGGCTACCAAGGGTATGAGGATCAGCTATCTTCCGCAAAGCGACATCGTCTTTGAAGACGGTACCGTGTACGAGGAAGTCGAGAAAGCCTTCGCCCGTTTTGATGAGATGCTGGGCGAATTGCATGAGCTGGAAACAAAACTTGCCCGGGCGGGCGAGGAAGACAAGACTGAATCGCATCTGCTGCGGTTGCATGAGATTCAGGAAACCCTGCTCAATGAGGGATACTACAGCCGCAAGGAGTTCATCCAGCAGGTCCTGTTCGGGCTGGGGTTTTCGAACAAGGATATGGACCGTCCCACCAAGGAGTTCTCCGGAGGGTGGCAGATGAGAATCGCCCTGGCAAAGATCTTGGTCGAGAATCCCACCATCATGCTGTTGGACGAGCCGACGAACTATCTCGATATCGAGGCTCGGTATTGGCTGAAGAACTATCTGAAAGTCTTCGACGGCGGGGTGATGATAGTCAGCCACGACCAGGGTTTTCTCGATGAGACGGTTACAGAAGTCTACGAGCTCTTCCAAGGAAGGCTGCACCGCTACAGCGGCAATTACTCCCAGTATGTCAAGCTAAGGGAGCTGGAAATCGCCCAACTCGAAGCCGCCTACAAGGTGCAGCAGGAACAGCTTGAGAAAACCGAGCAGTTCATAGAAAAGTTCCGGTACAAGGCGACCAAGAGCAAGCAGGTGCAGAGCCGCATTAAAATGCTCGAAAAACTCGATATTGTCGAAGTGCCGTCTCACCTGAAGCAGCTCTCCTTCAGCTTCCCCCCGGCTCCTCACAGCGGCAACGATGTGTTGATCATCGAGCACCTCGGCAAGCGCTACCCCGGCCTTGAAGTCTTTTCCGACTTCTCCCTGATGGTCAACAAAGGAGAGAGGCTCGCCGTCACGGGGAAGAACGGCAGTGGCAAATCTACGCTGCTGAGGATCATCAGCGGACAGGATTCCGATTATAGCGGGGTCGTTCGGCTTGGAAGCAACGTAACGATCGGCTACTTCGCCCAGGATACCGAGAAAACGCTCAATCCGAATAACTCCGTTCTCCAGGAGGTCTCCAGCATAGCTGCAACCGCAGACCTGCCAAAACTGCGCAACTATCTGGGCTCGTTTCTTTTCAGCGGGGATGATGTGTTCAAGCCGGTGTCTGTGCTCAGCGGCGGGGAGCGGAGCCGGCTCGCTTTGCTCAAGATCCTGCTGCACCCGGTGAACCTGCTCATTCTCGACGAGCCTACCAACCACTTGGACATCAATGCCAAGGAGATGTTGCTCAAGGCTCTCAAGATGTATGATGGGACGATGGTGTTTGTCAGCCATGACTCCTATTTCATCGAGCATATAGCCACCAAAATCCTGTATCTGACCGAAGACAGGCCGCCCGAAGTATTCGATGGTGACTATGAATATTTCATCTACAAGCTTGAGCAGAAGGAGCGGGTTGAAGATCGCAAGAAAAAATCACCATCCACTCCGGTTCCAGCAAAAGCCGCCCTCACCTTCAAGGAAGCAAACCGAAAAAAGAATCGGCTGACCACCCTGCGGCGACAGAGCGATGAGAAGTTGAAGACTCATGAGATTCTCTTGGAAAAAATCCAGCAGACCGAGCAGGAGATGGCTCTCATTGAAAACTACAGCAATGCTGAGAAGATTACCGCTTTGGTCCAGCAAAAAGAGCAATTGCAACGTTCGTTGGAAGAAGAAGAGGAATCCTGGCTCTCCTTGACGATGGAAATTGAGGAATTGGAGGAAGAACTTGCCTGAATTGAGCCATATGCTGCCCCGCCTCATCCTTGCCAGCCAATCGGTGGCGCGAAAGGCACTGCTCCAGGAGCTGGGAATCGAGGTTGCAACCTGTCCCACCCATAGCGATGAGACATTCGACATGTCTGATCCGGCTGACGTGGTGGGCACCCTTGCCCGACGCAAGCTGCATTCGTATCAGATAGAGCACCCATCGTATACCCTTCCGGTGCTTTGCTGCGACACCCTCATATGGTTCGAGGGCAGGCTCATCGGCAAGCCAGCCGACCGATCTGATGCAAGGAACCAGCTTCAAAGTTTCAGCGGGAAAGCCCAGCAGGTTTACTCAGGGTGGGCGTTGTGGTATGAGAACCAGGTTTTCTGGGATGCTGATCAGGCTTTGGTATGGTTCAAGGACCTTGATGAACCGGCTATTGAAGCATACCTGGCGACGCGGGAGTGGGAAGGAGCTGCAGGTTCCTACCGCATCCAGGGGCTGGGACACCATCTGGTCGACCGAATCGAGGGAGACAAGGGAACGGTCATCGGTTTGCCGGTGGAACAGTTGACACGAGTGCTTGGCGAGTACCGAGCGTAACACGGATGTTCTTAGAAAGCACAAAAGTGTTGCGACTTTTTGCGATGCTTCATTCGATGCAACACAAGAACTGAAAATTGCAATTTTTTGTCGTTTTTATCCTTGTTTACCTTCGCATTTTTGTTGCAGTTTACGCAAGTCAAACCTACTATGTATGTGAATGCATATTCATAATCACACATGGAGGTTCGCTATGAGAAAACGCTTGACAATTTTGATCGTGCTCTTGTTTGTTGCCTCTGCATTTGTGTTCGCCCAGGCTGCCCCTGAAGCGGCAGCAGTCAAACCGGTGGTGCTCAAACTCTCTGAAGTCCATGCCGAAGGGTATCCCACCTCCCTTGCCGACCACGAATTTTCCCGGTTGGTCGAAGAGAAGACAAACGGAAGGGTGAAGATTGAAGTCTATACCGGAGGCACGCTCTATGGGCAGGAAACCGCAGCCATTGAAGCCCTGCAAATCGGCGACCTGGCGTTTGCCCGTGTCTCAGCCTCTCCGGTTGCCAGCTATGTACCGGCACTCAATGCCATCCAGATGCCCTACCTGTACAACAACAGCGCCCACATGTGGGCCGTCCTGAACGGGGAGGTCGGGCAGAAAATGCTCAGCGACATCGAGGCATCAGGTTCCGGCTTGATCGGATTGTGCTACTACGATGCAGGTTCCCGCTCGTTCTACCTGACAAAACCGGTTCATCGTGTTGCCGACATGAAGGGTTTGAAAATCCGCATGCAAAACAACCAGATGATGGTTCGCATGGTTGAACTGCTCGGCGCCACCGGAGTAACAGGAATCGGGCCGAACGATGTGTACTCCGCCATCACCCAGGGTGTCATCGATGGTGCTGAGAACAACTGGCCGACCTACCAGAACATGGGCGACTACGAAGCTGCAAAGTACTACATCCTTGACCAACACACCCGTGTTCCGGAAATCCTGCTCGGCTCGGTGGAAGCCCTGAAAAAAATCAGCAAGGAAGATTTGGCGATCATCAAACAGGTTGCCAAGGAGACCCAGGAGTTTGAAATTGCTGCATGGGCGAAGAAAGAAGCTTCCTCGGAACAGATAGTCCGCGCAGCAGGAACCACGGTCATTTCGCTCACCCCGGAAGCGTTTGCTGAATTCCAGAGCAGGATGGCTCCTCTGTACTCCGAGTTCGGTTCTGCATACACCGATACCATCAACAAGATCCGGGAGATCGGCAAGCAATTCAAGTAGGCATGGCCCGTTTCATCAGAGGGGGATGGAGAATCCCCCTCCATCACAGCGCGAGGGCAGACGCATGAAGAAAAAATCACGTCCTCACTCATCAAAGATTCATTCCTATTTGGTTTCGAATCACTTGGTTCCCGTTGTTGCAGACCGAAAAGGCCTGCATTTGATTGCTGAACTGCTTCGCACCCTCAACCATTGGGTCCATAAGCTCATTCTGTACATCGCACAAGCGGCGTTGGCCTTGATGGTGGTGTTGGTGATCATAACGGTCATTCTTCGGTATGTATTCAATACAGGCATCGGCTGGGCGGAGGAAGTTCCCCGTCTTTTGGTTACGCTTTTTGCGTTCCTCGCATGCGCAATCGGAGTCCGCGACCATATGCATATCTCTGTGGACATCCTGTACAACGCATTTGCAGAGGACTCGTTCATGCGCAAGGCCTTGGTAGTCTTTACCGACTTCTGCATCCTCTTGTGCGGCTTGTTCCTGCTGATCTACGGTTGGCAGTACACCCAGCGCTTGATGCGGCTTCCCGGAACACTTCCGATGACCGGGTGGCCCACCTTCATCCAATATATACCGGCACCATTGGCTGGATTTGTCATGACATTCGACTCGGCTCTGTTCCTTACAGGCATTCTCAAGCGGGACGACCTGCTCTATTCTGAGAAGGAAGTCGACTACACCCAGCTTGTCAAGCACCAAAACCAAGATCCTCAGGAGGAGAAACTGTAATGGATACCGCCTTGCTTTCAACCATTGTCCTGCTTGCAGGCTTTTTCCTGCTGATGCTTTTGAAGGTTCCCGTAACATTCGCATTGCTGCTCTCCACGCTTGCCTCGGCCTTCATCAACGGAACCAACTTCACCGTGATGATACGGATGATGATTGACGGGGTGAACAATTTCACCTTGCTCGCAATTCCTTTCTTCATCCTGATGGGAGAGATCATGGCTGCCGGAAAGGTCTCCGATAAAATCATCGACTTGGCAAATCTTGTAGTCGGCCGCTTCAAGGGAGGTCTCGCCTATGTGAACTGCGTCGACTCGATGTTCTTCGGAGGAATCAGCGGATCGGCGGTCGCCGATGTATCCTCGCTGGGTTCAGTGGTTGTCCCGCTCATGGTAAAGCAGGGCTACAGCCCAGAATTCTCGGTCGGGCTTACCGTTGTCACCTCATGTCAAGGAGTACTCATTCCCCCAAGCCACAACATGGTGATTTATGCCCTTGCTGCAGGTGGAGGGGTCTCCATCGCACGCATGTTCATCGGAGGAGCCATTCCTGGTATTTTTCTTGGTCTCTCGTTGTTGCTGTACTGCTTCCTGTTCCGCAATCATTATCGATTCCCCTCAGGCATCAGAATCGGCATGGGAGACAGTGTCCGTTGGATGAAATTCTCCGTGAAAGGGGAGAAGAAGTGGAAGTACACCAAAAAAGCAGATACCTTTGCAGTCATCTCAACCCCCTTTTTCTCGGTGGAGATGGGCAAATGCATCCAGATTCTGCTCAATGCAATCTTGCCGATGATGACAATCGTCATCATCATGGGTGGTGTTGCAACCGGTGTATTCACGGCAACCGAGAGTGCTGCGGTGGCCTGCCTGTACACCTTCATCCTGACGTATTTTGTCTTCAGGAGTGCACGGTTGCGCGATTTCGGTCACATACTGAAGAATGCGCTCAAGACATTGGCCATCGTGCTCACCTTGATAGCAACGGCAAAAGCCTTCAGTTACATGATGACCGATCTCAGGATTCCCGCACTCATCACGCGGACCTTGGTATCCATCACCGACAACAAGTACCTGTTGTTGTTGATCATCAATGTGTTGCTCCTGGTACTGGGCTGCTTCATGGACATGGCTCCCCTGATCATGATCATGACCCCAATCCTGCTGCCGGTTGTAACCAATGAGGTGATTGGTATGAATCCAATTCACTTCGGCATCATGTTGATTTTCAACCTTGCCGTAGGGCTTTGCACCCCTCCCGTAGGAAGTGCGCTCTTTGTCGGGTGTGCAGTAGGAAAAACCAGCATTGAAAAGACCAGCAAGGCCATGTTGGGAATGTATGCAGTCATGATCATCTGTTTGATGATCATTACCTACGTTCCGTCTTTTTCGCTCTTTTTGCCTTCCATCCTGGGTCTCTGAAGCCTTCCATACTTGCCATACTTTTTGTTTTCTGAAATACTATGCAGTACCGGTTTGTGTATGCAAAACGGAATCTCCGCCCCCAGGGGTGAGTAAGAGTAGAAGGGTGACGCACAGTCAAGACCTGTCCCGTTGGGAGAGGTGTGTCGTCAGACAGGAGGATTATGTCCGTAGTTACCATGAAGAGCCTGCTCGAGTCAGGCGTACATTTCGGCCACCAAACCAAGCGGTGGAACCCCAAGATGGCCCGTTTCATTTTCAGTCAGAGAAATGGAATCCACATCATCGACCTGCAGAAGACCTCTGCCTGCATCGTTGAAGCATACGATGCCGTTCGTGCAGTCGTAAAGCAGGGCAAGACGGTCCTGTTCGTTGGGACCAAGAAGCAGGCCCAGCAGGCGATGGAAACAGAGGCCAAGAGATGCGGTATGCCGTACATCAACAACCGCTGGCTCGGCGGCATGCTGACCAACTTCAGCACCATCAAGAAATCCATTGCAACACTGAAGAAGATTGAGAAGATGGAAATCGACGGGACCTTCGATTCCCTTACCAAGAAAGAAGTCTCCCTGCTTACCAAGCAGAAGATCAAATTGGAGAAGAACCTTGGCGGCATCAAGGACATGAAGGATCTGCCCGGCGCCCTCTTCATCATCGACACAAAGAAAGAAGCCATCGCTGTAGCCGAGGCAAAACGTTTGGGAATTCCTGTCATTGCCGTCGTCGACACCAACTGCGACCCCACCGATATCACCTACCCCATCCCCGGCAATGATGATGCCATTCGTGCCATCAGCCTCTTTGTTGAGATCATCGCCAACGCAGTAGTTGACGCCGACAATGAAGCCAGCATCCAGATCATCGAGACCCTGGGCAACGAAGACGAAGGTGAAGAAGTCGTCAACAAGGACGAGGAAGAAGAAGCCATCGTCTTCTCCACCGATGAAGGTGCAGACTTCTCCAAGTTCGAGGAGAAGGATGCAGAGAAGAAGGATGAGGAAGAGGGAGAAGATGAGGACCTTCTCGTTGATGAAGAGACCTTGTACAAAGACTAAGGAGAACAAGCATGGCAATTACCGCTGATGAAGTAAAGAGACTGCGCGACCTTACCGGCGCAGGTATGATGGATTGCAAGAAGGCATTGACCCAGGCCAACGGTGATTTCGCTGTTGCCGAGAGACTGCTCAAGGAAATGGGGCTTGCTGCAATTGCAAAGCGCCAGGACCGTGCAACCGACAACGGACGTATATTCGTAAAGGTGCAGAAAGACAAGGCTATCATTGTTGAACTTTCCTGTGAAACCGACTTTGTTGCCACCAACGAGCAGTTCGCCGACCTTGGCAACAAGATTTGTGATGTCGCACTCGCCAAGGGATATAAGCAGATCAACGACGAGTTGACCGGCATGGTCAATGACCTTATCACCATCATCAAGGAGAACATGGCTCTGAAGAACCTGTGCACCTTCGACCTTGGCCCGAACGAGTATGCTTCCAGCTACATCCATGGAAATGGATCCTTGGGAGTATTGGTCATGTTCAAGGCGGACAAGGCTGAGTTGTTCGAAAACGAGTTGGTCAAGGAATTCACCAACGATTGTGCCCTGCACGTCGCTGCCTTCACCCCTGCGTATCTCAACACCTCCACCGTTGATGAATCATATATCAAGGAGCAGACTGAGATTTTCTCTGTTCAGGCCGCAAAACTCGACAAGCCTGCCAAGGTATTGGAAGGCATCGTCAAGGGCAAGCTGAGCAAGCATCTCGCAGAAATCTGCTTCCTCCAACAGCCGTTCGTAAAGGACGATTCCATGAGCGTTGAGAAGAAAGCTGCTGAAGTTGCAAAGAGTGCGGGCGGAAAGCTCGAAATTGTCAACTTCTCCTTCCTTCGCGCCGGCGTCGCTTCCTGCAGCAACTGACTGCAATCGTTTTATGCCCACCGCTCACCCCTGTGAGCGGTAGTTTTATTGGAGATATCTATGCAACAGGTACTTGATACGTGCGAAAACAAGATGCTTAAAAGTCTCGAGAATCTTTCCAAGGATTTTTCCGGCCTGAGAACCGGAAGAGCTTCGGCATCCCTTCTGGACAAGATTCGTGTCGACTACTATGGATCAGAGACACCCATCAACCAAGTCGCGACAGTCAGCGTTCCGGAGGCCAGGATGATTGTCATCCAACCTTGGGACAAGAGCGTATTGAGCGCTATCGAAAAGGCAATCCTGAAAAGCGACCTGGGACTTCCCCCGAACAACGATGGCAAGCTGATTCGTCTCAACTTCCCCCCTTTGAATGAGGAGAGACGCAAGCAACTGGTAAAGAGCGCAAAAGCCACTGCAGAACAGAGCAGGGTTGCGATGCGCAACATCAGGCGGGAGGCCATGGATGAGCTGAAGAAACTGCAGAAAAGCGGGGACATCAGCGAAGACGAGCTCAAGGACGCCGAGGGCAAGATTCAGAAGATGACCGATTCCTACATCGCCCAGATCAACTCCCTCTCCGATGAGAAGGAGAAGGAAATCATGGAGATTTAGGATGGAAGAGAAACCCGTTGTCCCTGTCCACCTTGGCATTATCATGGATGGAAACGGCCGATGGGCGAAGAAGCGATCGCTTCCTCGCACCGCCGGACATGCTGAAGGCTTGAAAGCCCTCAAACGAGTGATATGCGAGGCAGCACGACAGGGCATCGGGTATGTCACCTTCTATACCTTCTCTACTGAAAATTGGAAACGAAGCGAGCAGGAAGTACAGTACCTGATGCATCTCTTCGTTTCCAAGATTCACGTGGAACTGGCATTCTACAACAAACACGGGATTCGCATCCTTGCCAGGGGTGATCTCAAGGCATTGCCGGATGAAGTGCAGACAGCAATTGAAAAAACCGTCCTGGAAACAAGAAACAACTCCACCATTACAGCAATCGTTGCGATAAACTATGGAGGAAGGGATGAAATTTGCAGGGCCGTGAACAAATTCCTCAAGCAGAACCCGGGACAAAGCATTACCGAGGCCGCCATAGCTGACAATTTGGACTTGCCTCAGGTACCGCCTGTCGATATGATAGTGAGAAGCGCGAATGAGAAGAGACTGAGTAATTTTCTCTTGTGGGACAGCGCATATGCTGAGCTTGCTTTCTATGAAAAATATTGGCCTGACTGGAACGAAGATGATATTCGTAAAGTCTGCCACGATTATAGCCAGCGGGTAAGGAAATTTGGGGGAGTAGAATGACATCAATGGCAAAGAGGGTTCTTACCACCGTAGTTACGATTCCTACCTTGTTCTGCATCATTTTATTCCTCCCGCACAACTCCTATCTCGCTCTCTCGATCCTTGCCATGGCCACTGCTGGCTGGGGGGCGAAAGAGCTGAAAGAACTGTATCAAAAAAGTGAGAACGTAAAGGTTCATCTCCCTTCCTATGTAATCGGGCTGCTGCCGTTCGCCCAATGGCTTGAGATTGCATATTACCCAAACCTTCCATTGGTCGATTTGGCTGTCGTACTCATGGCTTTGGGCTTTTTCTCCAACGAATTATTTTATGGGGTCAAGGATGCATTTGCAAAATCCCTCTCCCGCATTGCAGGACAGAGCCTGCTTTTGCTCTACCCCGGTCTTCTAATTACCTTCATCCAACGGATTTCCACGCTCGCCTACCCCACCCAATCATTTTTGCTCTTTTTCCTGCTTGTCTTCGGCAATGACATTTTTGCCTTCGTCTTCGGCATGTCATTGGGCAGGACGAACAAGGGCTTTGTCAAGGTAAGCCCCAATAAGAGCATTGCAGGATTCGTCGGCGGGACAGCAACCACAATCCTGCTTTCCGTTCTTTTCTGCCTCTTTGTTCCAGGCATCAAGGAACAGGTTACCCTGATCCAGGCGATCATCCTTGGCTTGGCAACCAGTACGGCTGCCAATATCGGTGATTTGATCGAAAGCGCCTTCAAACGTTCTGCTCATATGAAGGACAGCGGAATCCTGATTCCCGGCCGAGGCGGCCTTTTGGACTCCATCGATTCGATGTTGGCGAGCGCCCCCATTTTCTGGATCTTGCTCTCGCTCTTCTAGGAGTTGTATGAAACGGGTCATCATTCTGGGGTGCACGGGAAGCATCGGAACCACCGCACTCAAGGCCATTCGAACCAAGCATCTCGATCTCTCGATCGTCGGGCTTTCGGCGCATACCAATGCCTCCCAGTTGGTTGCCTTGGCCCGGGAATTTTCCGTCAAGTCCGTGTGCCTCACCGGCTCTGAACTTCAGCCGCTTCCCAACCTTCAGACGTATTCATACTTTTCTGGTCTCAAGCAGATGCTTCACTCGCTCGAAGCAGATATCGTGCTCAATGCCATCGCCGGCTTTGAAGGGTTGCAGGCTTCTCTTGAAGCGCTCTCGTGTGGTTTTGATCTTGCCCTTGCCAACAAGGAAAGCATTGTGTGCGCAGGATCATACCTCTTTGAGGTAGCGAAAGAAAATCACTGCCGCATCATACCGGTCGACAGCGAACACTCAGCCTTGGCTGAACTGCTCAAGGGCCATGATCGAAACCAGGTGCAATCCTTGGTCATTACTGCGAGCGGCGGGCCGTTCAGAACACTCGAAGCCTCGCAGTTCTCAACCATCACGGTCGAGCAGGCACTCGCCCATCCCACCTGGAACATGGGAAAGAAAATCAGCATCGACAGCGCAACCATGGCAAACAAGGCTTTGGAGGTGATCGAAGCCTCCTACTTGTTCGGTTTTGACGCCGATCGGATTGAAGTGGTGATTCATCCACAGTCAATAGTCCATTCGATGATTCGCACCTTCGATGGTGCTGTCTATGCCCAACTCGGTACCCCCGATATGACCCTTCCGATCATCAACGCCTTGGGTGAGGGAGGTACTTCATTGGTCAGACCGCTCGACTTTGCCTCGTTGTCGCTGACCTTTGAGAAACCAGACTTCACACGCTTTCCGCTGCTCGCGCTCTCCTTTGAGATCCTCAACCGCAAAGGCTCAAGCGCCCTTGCCTTCAATGCCGCCGATGAAATTGCGGTGCATGCCTTTCTGCAAGGAAAAATTTCGTACCTGAAATTGATAGAAGTCGTACAGCGGACACTCCAGCAGAGGTGGGATGAAGAGATTGCATCCTTTTCCCAGATCCTGGCCTTGGATGAAAAAGCCAGACAGCTGGCAAGAAGTTTTCTATGAGTGAGATCGCCTCCCTCTTGGTGAAATATCTCATCGGGTTGGCAGGCATCACCATCGTGGTGGTCATTCATGAAATCGGCCATCTGGTTGCTGCAAAAATCCATGGAATCGAGGTTGAGATTTTCTCCTTCGGGCTCGGGCCGAAGGTATTGGGGAAACTCTATAAAGGGACAGAATACCGCATCAGCTTGTTTCCCATGGGCGGCTACTGCAGGCTCAAGGGATCAGATGATCTCAGCCAAGCCCTCATCGGGGGCCAGCGAACCTTCACCCATACCGAAGAGGGATCTTTGTTCTCGGTCCATCCATCCAAACGGATGATCACCTACCTGGCAGGACCCTTGGCCAACTTCATCTTCGCCATCCTGCTCTATGCAGTGCTGGCAACCCTGCCGATGCAGGTAGTGTCGAGGAGCCCCGTAGCAGCGGTCGTCGACGACTATCCTGCACTCTTCGGTGGTGCGACCAGCCCTGCATCTGAAGCCGGCATGCAAAGCGGAGATGAAATTCTCAAACTCAATGGCGAGCATATCACCGATTGGGAGGATCTGGAGAGCAGGCTTACCCATTCCAAAGGCACCGAAACCTTCACGGTAAAGCGCAACAACTCGGAGCTGGTATTTACGGTTTCAGGCGAAAAAAATGAGGATGGAAGCTATCGATTTGGACTGACCGTTCTCCAGCAGCCAATGGTTGGCAGCGTACGACCCAACTCGGCTGAGTACCACGCTGGCCTGCGGGGCGGGGATTTCATCATTGCCGTGGACGGGAAACCGGTTGCCAACCATCTCGACCTGCTGCTTTTGCTCAATGCAGATAAGGACCCAATTCAATTGACCGTCCTTCGTGACGGGAGTGAGGTTCTCATTTGTTTCACCCCCAAGCTCGATGAAAGCGGTGCCTTGGACCTGCAATTCTCCCTAGCTGCCGGGACCGTAAAGCGGGAAGGCCTGCCGTTCAGCATCATCGAGGGCTATCAACGCACCAAACAGATTGTGGACCAAACCTTTACGATGCTTGCAGGCTTGTTTTCCCGGGATGAGGAGAACCTGCGCAGCTCGGTCACCGGCATGGCGCGTTCCGCCCTGCTCATAGGCGACATCACGACGCTCGGACTCGAACAGAATACACCCAGCGGGCTCTATGCACTCTTCTATCTGATGGGAGGGGTTTCCATATCGCTCGCCATAGCAAACCTCATTCCCCTGCCCGCCTTCGACGGGGGGCAGGTCATGATCGCCTTGGGCGAATGGGTGAGAAAAAAGCAAATCCGGCCCAAGACCTATTATGTACTTCAGCTGCTGGGTGTTGTCTGCATCATCGGGATTTTCTTGCTCTTGACGTTGGTTGACGTCCGCCACCTGTTGGCGATCAGGCGTTAGGATTGTTGCCCGCAACATACTTGCGGCTGAACTCCATCTCCTCAAACCGGACTATATTGCTTACAAAGGCAAGAGAGAACACCCCGGTCTCACCGTTGCGGTTCTTGGCCATGATGATCTTCGTCTCCTGGATATTGTTCTTCTCCCGTTCGGCTTCATCATCGGTGCGGTTCTTTCCGACATCGCGATGCAGGAGAATGACAACGTCTGCATCCTGCTCGATCGAACCGCTGTCGCGTAAATCACTGAGCTTGGGTTCAACCCCGTCCGCCTGTCGACCGACCTGACAGAGGCAGACCACCGGCAAATCGAGTTCACGGGCGAGCTGCTTCAGCGAGCGGCTGATGATGGAAATCTGTTCATGCCTGGGAATACGGGCATCGGCCTCGGCATCGATCAGGCCGATATAGTCGATGAAAATCACTTGGATGTCGTGTTCGAGCTTCATCCTGCGGGCTTGGGCCCTGAGCTCCATCAGCTTCATGTTGGGAGTATCCTGTATGTAGAGCTCGGCTTCATACAAGGCCCCCGAGGCATCGATGATGGCGCTCATCTCGCTGTTCTTCAGGGTGGCTTTGCGGATGTGGGAGAAGTCAACACGGCTGTGACCGGTCAAAAGTCGTTCCATGAGGCTTGATGCGCTCATTTCGAGCGAGAAGAATCCAACCCGATACTTTTTCTTGACGATCATGTTCAAGGTCATGGAGAGAGCAAAGGCGGTCTTTCCGATTGAAGGCCGCGCACCGACGATGATGAACTCCTGCTTCTTGAAACCACCGGTGATGGAGTCCAACGGAATATACCCGGTTTCAAAGCCGTTCTTAATCCCGCTGGTGCTGCGCATCTCGATATCACTGATGGTGTTGGTGATAAGATCCTTGATCGAGTAGTAATTGTCGCTGCCTGCAGTCTCATTGCTCAATGTCGAGAGTGCCTGCTCTCCTTCATCGATGACTTTCTGGATATCCTGAGACTCGTCAAAAGCGTTGTCCTTGAGCTTTGAGGCGAAAAGCAGAAGCTTGCGTCTCTGGCTGAGGGCTTTCAGGATCTTTGCATAATACGCGGCGTTCGTCGTAGTGGGAACGTCGCTGGTGAGGGTGGAAATATAGGAGAGCCCCCCGCACTGCTCGACCAAACTTTTTCGCTTCAGATACGAGCTGAGCGTAATCAAGTCGAGGGTTTCAGAACTCTCCTGTCTGAAAGCAACGATGGCACCGAACAGTTGCTGATGGGCTACCTTGTAGAAGTCATCCTTGCCCAAAAAATCGGTCACTTCAACAAGGACCTTCTCATTGAGCAGGATAGCTCCCAATACTGCGCGTTCCGCCTCTTCGTTCTGAGGTGGGACGCGCCCTAGCATGCTATTCGACGCCATGCACTTACTCGTTGGCCTGGGCTTGTGCCTCTTGAGCAGCAGCCTTGGCAGCTTCAGCCTCAGCCTTTGCGGCAGCCTTTGCAGCTTCTGCAGCAGCCTTTGCCTCAGCCGCCTGGCGGGCCTTGACCGTAGCTTCGCTTTCAACCACCAACTTCAGTTCTGCACTCTCGTCCTCATAGAGGCGGACGCGGATTGAGTAGGTGCCGACCATCTTGATTGCATGGGTGGGAACCTCGATCTTCTTGCGATCAACCTCGATACCCTGCTTTGCAAGGGCCTCCTGGACCATGGAGGAAGTGACCGAACCGAAAAGCTTGCCGCTCTCGCCGGCAGTGACAACCATGGTGAGGACAACCTTGTTCAGTTTCTCCTTCATGCTTGCACTGGCGCTGCGCTTCTCGATCTTGCGCTTCTCGATGGCAGCGGCGCGGGAAGTAAAAATGGCCTGGTTGGTCTTGTTGAACATCACAGCCATACCGGTGGGAAGCAGATAGTTACGGGCATACCCGTCCTTTACAACTACAACGTCTCCCTCTTCACCGAGGTTGACGACATCCTGATTGAGAATGATTTTCATAGGGAAAACTCCTTACTCATTACGTCTATACA
>JAAZAT010000143.1 GCA_012514185.1 Spirochaetales bacterium
AAATGCAACCTTGTCAATCACATTGGTGCATCATTCGTCTTATTTAAGTGCCCGGTTGGTGTCAATGCTTCCAGAAGTGTTTTGAGAACAGGACGTAGACAGTGAAGAGCTCCAATCGGCCGACGAGCATGAGAAATGAGCAGAACCACTTGATCGAAGCGGGGAGGAAGGCAAAATTACCGGTCGGCCCGACCTCTCCGAACCCGATGCCGATGTTGCCCAGGCAGAGGAAAGAAGCAGAAAAGCTGGTGAGCGGATCGGCACCACTGAGCGAAATCACCACTGCGCCCACCACGCCGGTGAGGATGTACACACCGAAGAAGGTTGCGATGGATACCAACAGGTCTTCACGGAAGGTGGTCTGTCCGACCCTGACCTGAAAGACGCCTCTTGGGTGAATCCTGTGTTTTATCTGAGCCCTTCCCATCTTGAAAAGGGCTACGATGCGGATCACTTTCACCCCACCGCCTGCCGATCCAGCCGATCCTCCTACGAAGAACAACAAGAGGAGCAAAACTTGGGAGAAAGCGGGCCAGTTGATGTAATTGGCGGTTGCAAAGCCTGTGGTGGTAAGAATGGATGCAGTCTGAAATGCGCTGTACCGCAGCGATTGGGCAAATGAATCGTAGGTGTTGGAGGAAAAAAGCTTCAATGCAGCCAGAAGCGATACCACCGCCCAAATACCCAGGTAGACCCTCAGCTCCCCATCCTTCAATACCGAAGAGATTTTTCCGCTCAGAGCCTTATAGTACAGGGCGAAGTTGGCACCGCTGACCAGCATGAACAACGTGACTACGATGTCGACGTAGGCGCTACCGAAGGTTCCAATCGAGGAGTTCTTGACACAGAAACCTGCTGCAGCCATGGTGGAAAACGTAATGGTCACGGCATCGTAGAGATTAAGTCCTCCCAGCAGGAGCAGGATTGTCTGGAGAACGGAAAACCCAATATAAATCGACCAGAGGATGAGGGCTGTGTTCTTGATTTTCGGGGTAAGCTTGTCTTTGGTGGGGCCCACCGATTCAGCTCCGACAAGCAGCGTCCCGCTTACGCCCAGAGCCGGGAGGAGGGCGACAAAGAGTACGACGATTCCCATGCCACCGAGCCAGTTGGTCTGCGATCTCCAAAACAGTATGGATTTCGGAAGGCTTTCAATTTCTGGCAAAACAGTTGCACCGGTGGTGGTAAAGCCGCTCATGATTTCAAAATAGGCACTGCTGTAGTCGACATAGGCACCGCTTGCCACCAAGGGGATTGCAGAAAAAGCTGTTGCGATTATCCAGGTAAGGGTGACGACCAGGTACCCATCACGGGCATACATTGTTTTGGTTTTGGGCTTTCCTGTCACTATCAGGCTGGTTGAACAAAAAACAGCAATGGCTAGGTAGGCGATGAAAAATCCTTGGAGTGCGTCTGCTTCTTGATAGCGGAAGGCCAGGCCGGTGGGGATGAGCATCAAGAAACCGATGAAAAGCTCAATGAACGCAAGGAGTCGAAGATCCAGTCTCCAGTTGATCATAAGCGGTTACCCGAAAAGCTTTTGGATGAATTCAGACGAATCACGCATGACGGCCACCAGAACCGTGTCCCCTTCCTTCAAGGAGGTAATGCCGGTTGGAATGGAACTATTGCCCTCTTTGTCGGTCACTCCTGCAACAATGGCTTTTTTCCTCATATTGATATCCTTCAGTTGCTTGTTGCACACCAAGCTATCCTTGCTGACGATGAATTCATAGATTTCCAACTGGTCGTTGAACAAGGTGTGGATGCTGGTTACGTTGGTTCCCCTCAGATAGCGGAGCAACGATTCGACGGTGGTGTCGGTGGTGGAGATGACGACATCGATATCAAGGTAGCTGGCCATGCGCGTATAGTTGTTGTTCTGCTTGATCAAGGCGATCGAACGATCGACCCCGATGCGTTTGGCATAGCTGGCTGTAATGATGTTCAATTCATCGTTGTCGGTGAGGGCGATGAGCAGGTCGTACGAGCCGAGTTGTTCTTCGGCCATGATGTCCTCGTCGGTGATGTCCGCCTTGATGACCAAAATCTCACGGAAGCGTTCGCTGAAAGTACGGCAGACTTCCTCATCCTGGTCCACGACAGCCACCTTGGACCGCATGGCCGGGCTCATGCGGTTCAGCAACGCTCTTGTTATCCTGCTTGCTCCTACGAGCACCATGTTGTTCGGCCGTTTCTGCAACTGTCCCACCGTCTTGAGGATGTCGGTGACCTCTTCGGATTCAGCAACGATGGAGAGGGTGTCCCGTGCCTGGATGGTCGTGTTGCCCGAGGGGACTATGACCAGGCCCCTGCGGTTGATGGAAGCGATGACAAATTCCGCTTGCAGCTTGCTTCTCATCTCCATGACGGTTGAACCGACATAGGAGCTGAACGGCTCGATGAAGAAGTTGTAGAGCAACAGCTTGGAGTTGGTGAACCCCAGGACATTCCCGTTGACCCCCTGCTCGATGATGTTGTAAATGGATTTGGCTGTTTCGGCATTGGGGTTGACGATGTAATCGATGCCGAGCAGGCCTTCCTTCAGTCCGTCGACACCGGTATAAATCAACGAACGTATGGCAGCGACTGTTTTGACCTGGGGATAAGAAGCCGACACCAGACCACAGGAGACGAGGTTGATCTCGTCGCTGTTGGTTACGGCAATGAAAGCCTGTGCATGCTCGATGTCGGCTTCCATAAGCTTTGCAATATCGGTTCCATTGCCCAGTATTCCCAAACAATCGAGTTTCGTAACAGCGATTTCGATGCGTTCATGGGAGTTGTCGATCATCACCACATCCTTGCCGTCGACGATCAGCTGCTTGGCCAATCCCAATCCGCGTCGTCCTGCTCCCAGGATGATTACCTTCTTGCTCGTATCAAGCTCCTTCCTTTCCATATCCAGGAAATTGTGATGCTACCCTCCGATGATAGCAGAACCTTCCGAAAAGCAAAAGGGCTTTGATCAGCGCCTTTTTTCTGGAAAATTCATCCAACAATGCACCTGTTTCTGCTATGATGCATCTGCAAACAAAGGAGTCCTTCATGCAAGCATACAACCAATTGCCTCTTCAGTCGCTTTTCTTTCTTCAGGACGAAATATTGCTCGACCGTCTCTGCCATCTGCTGCCTGCAGTCATGGAAGAAACCGGAATTGACATGTGGATTGTCATCGGAGATGAGTACAATGAAGGACCGGTTGTAGAATCTCTGCTGCCCAGCAGTTTCTTTCATGCACGGCGAACCGCAGCGTTTCTTTTCGTCCGGCAAAACACCAAGGTTGTACGCATGGTCGTCTCCAAACCAGACTTTTCTATCGACCGTTTCTATGAACCTGTCCTGCTCAAACCCAAAGGATTCGATTGGGAGACCTTCTATCGGTCGTTTGCCTCCCGCTATGATATCGAAGCCATCAGGCATCTCCCTGAAGAGGATGTATTCAGTTGCATCTCCCGTATGGTGCGTCAATACAATCCAGCCAACATTGCCATCGATGTTTCCGGCCAAGTAGCGTTTGCAGACGGGCTCTCAAAGAGCAACCATGACAAGCTTGTTGCTTGCCTGGATCCACTCTACCATTCCCGTCTGCAATCCTCGGAGGATGTGGCGGTCAGGTGGCTTGAGACCAGGAGGCCGAAGGAAATCGAAGTAATGCAGCACATAACCTTGGTCACCCGGCAAATCATAGCGCAATTGTATTCTCGTGCAGTCATTATTCCTGGAAAAACTACCATCGGCGAAGCTCGCTTTTTCCTCATGGAGAGCGCCATCAAGCTGGGTATGATTCCTTGGTTCGATGCAACGGTTTGGATCAGGCGCAAGGGATGTTCACACATCGATGAGGATGCTGCAGTCATCAACGAAGGCGATTTGCTGCACTGTGATTTTGGCGTGCGTTATGGCAAGCTCTGTTCGGATGTTCAAGAGATGGCCTATGTGAAGGCATCGGATGATGAGCTTCTGATTGCAGAACTTCAAAGCATTCATGCAAAAGCCATGCGCCTGCAGGATATTCTTGCCGATAATTTCGTCCAAGGCCGCACCGGAAACGAGGTATTGCATCTCTCGCTGGAGCAAGCACGCTCTGAGGGAATGAAAAAGCCCATGATCTATTCACACCCCATCGGTTTCTTCGGGCATGGCCCGGGGCCGACGATCGGCAGTTTCGGTAACCAGGTCTTCGTTCCAGGTTCCGGTGAACGGATCCTGCATGACGCAACCTGTTATGCCATGGAGCTCAATGTCATGGAAGAGGTTCCCTCCTGGGATCATATGACAATCATGTACGGCCAGGAAATCGACATACTTTTCGTGGACTCAGAGGTGAAGTTCTATGCAGGCCGGCAGGAGCAGCTTACCATCATATAAGCTTTTTTTGTTCTCCCAGTGCTCGCAGAGCATGAGCTATCTTGTGAAAGATCGCTTCAGCTCTCAGATCGTCGTCAATGCATGACGTAACGATTCTGATGTGCCCTTTGCCCTGTGCACCATAGGCTGAGCCAGCGTTGACCAGCACATTGGCGTGTTCAAGCAGGTACGCGACCACCTCGCTGTCACTGCCGAGTCTTGAGACATCGAGCCAGCTGAGGATCCCGCTTTCGCTCTTGTGCATCCGGACTCCAGGGATCGAGGAGAATATCTCGTAAGCGAGGCTCCTGCGCTTCTCATGTCTTTCAGTGAGGGCTGTCAAATAGTCGTGTTGGCCCAACGCGCTGATGGCACCGATGGAAGAGACGGTGGAACTGGCGCCTATGATGTTGACTGCCGCCCCATAAAGTACATCCATGATATGCTCATGGGCATAGATGTAACCGATGCGCAGTCCGCTCAAGCCTAATCCCTTTGAGATCGAGCAGACGGTTACCGTCCGCTCCCACATGCCTTCCAAGGTGGCAGGGGCAACAAACGAATGGCCATCGAAGATGTGGTCCTCGAAGGCTTGGTCGCAGACAAGAATCAAGTTGCGACGGATGATGAATTTGCACAGCTCAATCAAGTTTTCTTTGGTGAAGACCGTAGTGGTGGGATTGTTGGGATGGGTGAGTACCACCATTTTGGTTTTAGGTGTACAAGCCCGTTCAAATGCTTGGATGTCCAATGCGTAGTTGTTCTTCACATCCAACGGTACGGCCACCGCTATGGCACCCAGCAGCTTTGGATTGAGGAAGTTGCTCGGATAACTGGGGTCGGGGACCAGTACTTCATCCATCCGGTCAAGAAAGGGCATCATGGCGAAGAGAAGGCCCGAGTCGGAACCCGGGGTGACCAGTACGTTCCGTGAAGGGTCAAGAGGGAGACCGGTCTGCCGCACTACCTTCGATGTAATGGTTTTGCGCAGCTCCTGCATACCGATCGGCATGCTGTAGTGGGCGGGCAGACCAGTCTCCAATGCTTCAATCATTGATTTCTGTACAGGCGCCGGTATGGCGGGATCAGGAAAGAATGGGTCGGCCCAAGCAAGGATGTCAACGCCTTTTTCTAGCAACCGGCCTACGTTGTCACCGACATCCGCTTTTGCCACGGCATCAAACAAGCCACCTTTTATAGTTCTCCACTCATCCTTCATCAGAGTCCTGGCATCCATGTTGTGTCTCCTTTACCCCTATTCCTTGTTCATATTCTGCAGATACCGGTAAATGGTCTGATTGGAGACCCCCAGCACATCCGCCACACGGCTGACAGCTCCCTTGAATTTGAATACACCCTTGGCTTCCATCCTGCCGATAAGTGCCTGCTTTTCCGTGGTTGTGCTATCTACGAGTTTTAGTCCCGATTCCAGAATGACCGTATCGATGATTTCCCCGACGATGGAATCAACCGAACCATCGAACCGTTCAAAACTCTTCTCAACCTCTGTCGATTCCTGCTTTGCAGAAACATTGATCTGAACGATGTCCCCCAGCAGTTCGTGCGCCCTGAGCAAGTCGGTAATATCGATATTAACGCACAGGAGCCCGATTACCGTGCTCTTGTCGTCCTTTATAAAGTAGGTGGAGCTACGCAAGATCCTGCGGCCTTCGCGCGTCGTTCCTGTATAATTGGTGACACTCTCCCTATTCTCATACACCTTGTTCTGGATAAGTTCCAACGCATAGTTGGTGATCGAACCTCCCACGGTACGATTGGTGATGTGCCCGTTGACGATATGGCAGATGGAGTGATTCAAATCACTGAGATCGTGAATGAGTACTTCGCAGTTCCTGCCATTGATGGCAGCGATATAATCTGCAATAGGGATATATCGCTGCAGTTCTACCCTCGTACCCATTCCGGTCATCCTTTGACACAGATTGCGTCGATTTCCACACCTGCATTCTTGGGCAACCGGGATACTTCAACCGCAACCCTTGCCGGAGTATGCCCGTTGAAAAACTTGGCGTACACGTCATTTACCGTGGTAAAGTCGTTCATGTTCTTGAGAAATACCTGGCACTTGACGATATCAGTGATAGAGAAATCTGCAGCCTCCACAATCGCTTGGATATTTTTCAATGACTGCTCGGCTTGCAGGCCGATGTCCTCGGAGACCAACGTCATCGTCTCGGGGATGAAGGGAATCTGACCGGAGACGAACAGCGTGTCATTGATTTGGTAGGCTTGGGCATAGGGACCGACTGCCTTCGGTGCGTGGATTGTTGAAATAGTTCGTTTCATACAGTATCTCCTGTTCTTTGGGATATGGTTTGAGTGAGTCTGAGGCAAGCGGCTACATGGTCGTTGCCGACACTCTGAAGTTGTGGTTTTTCACTATGGCAGCGTTCCATGACAACTGGGCAACGCGAGGAGAAGGGACAACCCTTGGGAGCGTTCATCGGATTGGGAATCTCTCCTTCCAGAATATGCCGCTCAGCGCGGCTGCGCGGATCGCCTTTGCTGATCGAACCAATCAAACTCTGGGTGTAGGGATGGCGGGGATTTTCGAACAACGCAGAGGAAGGGGCGATTTCCATGACCTCCCCAAGATAGAGCACCATGATGCGGTCGCTGATGAACTTCACCACCCGCAGGTCATGGCTGATGAACAGGTAGGTGAGCGAGAGCTTTTGTTTCAGTTCCTGAAGCAGATTTATGATTTGCGCTTGAACCGAGACATCAAGGGCGCTGACTGATTCATCACAAATCAAGAGGCGGGGGTTGAGGGCGATTCCCCGGGCGATGACGATTCTTTGGCGTTGTCCACCGCTGAATTCATGCGGGTATCGCGTCATGGCTTCGCGGGAGAGTCCTACCAGCTGCAAAAGCTCCGCAACCCGCTCTTCTCTCTCACTGCTGCTCATATCTTTGCGAAAATTCTCCAATGGTTCGCTGACGATGTCACGAATCGTCATCTTGGGATTCATGGAGCTATAAGGGTCCTGGAAGATGTATTGCATCCGTTCTCGCAGGATTCTCAATTCATGCTTACCGTAGGTGCTGATATTCTTACCTTCAAAGAAAACCGTACCGCTGGTGGGCTCCAAAAGCTTGATGAGTGTCCTGCCGAGGGTGCTCTTGCCGCATCCCGACTCTCCGACGATTCCAAGGGTTTCTCCTTCCTTGACGCTGAAGGAGACATTGTTCACGGCCTTTACGTAGACTGCATTCTCTTGTTTCAAGGCCTTGTGGAGGAGAAAATGCTTGTTTAGATTCTCTACGACGAGCAGTGGTGTGTCATGCATTGCTGGATTCCTTCTTTGGGGCGTATAAAAAGCACTGTACGGTTTGCAGCCCTACCTGATAGGTCTGCGGTTTTGTTGTCCGACATTGATCGGTGGCATGCTCGCAGCGGGGATGGAAGTGACAACCCTGCGGCCGCTTGGAAATATTCGGAACCGATCCCTTGATTGTCGGAAGCACCTTCTCATCCTGATCGAGTGAAGGCATGGTTGCCAGCAATCCCTTGGTATAGGGATGTCTGGGATGCTCGAAAATATCGACAACCGGTCCTTTCTCGATCACCTCGCCGCAGTACATGACCAGCACATCGTCGGCAATGTCGGCAACGATGTTCAAATCGTGGGTTACAAAAAGAATGGACGTCTTGTACGTTCTCTTGAGCTCCTCGAGCAGGTTCAAGATCTGGGCTTCTATGGTGACATCCAAAGCGGTTGTCGGTTCATCGGCGATCATGATTTTTGGTTTTGTTACCAATCCCATGGCGATCATCACCCGCTGGCGCATGCCGCCGCTGAGCTGGTGGGGGTATTGTTTCATTCGCTGCTCAGGTGAGGGTATACCGACTTGTTTCAGGGTGTCCAAGGCGATTTTGCGGGCTTCCTGCTTGCTCACCTGCTGATGCTCGAGAATGCTCTCGGTGATTTGTTCCCCGATTCTGATTACAGGATTCAGGGCGGTCATGGGTTCCTGGAAAATCATGGAAATCTTCTTGCCCAAGATTGAGTGTTGAACTTGTTTGCGTGAGAGCTTGAGAATATCCTGCCCATCGATGAAAATCTCGCCGCCGGTTATATTCCCGTTTTCGGCAATGAGCTGCATGATGGCCAAGCTGGTCACGCTCTTGCCACTGCCGGACTCTCCTACGATGGCAAGGGTCTTCTGCTCTTGCACAGAGAAGCTGACATGCTCGATGGCATGAAACGATCCTTCTTCGGTGCGGAATTGTACACTCAGGTCCTTCACTTCCAATATGGTGTTCATCATCGTACTCCTGCTTCTCATTGTTTCGGGTCGAAGGCGTCACGCAGACCATCCCCAACGAAGTAGATGGCAAGCACCAGCAGCAGCGTGACCATTCCCGGCGGAATCCAAATCCAAGGCATATCGCGCAATACCAGCAGTTTCTGGGCATCCATGAGCATGTTGCCCCAGCTCGGGGTCGGTTGCTGCACTCCGACGCCCAAAAAACTCAAGGAAGCCTCCATAAGAATCGCCTGCGCCGTACCGATGGTCACCTGCACCATGATGGGAGCGAGAATGTTGGGGAGAATATGCTTGACGATGATTTTCAGTGAAGAAGAGCCGCAGGCGTTTGCCGCTACGATGTAATCAAGTTCCTTTACCCTGAGGACTTCGCCACGCACCAAGCGTGCCGTGCTGGTCCAGCTGACCAGTCCGATGGCTAGTATGACAATCCAGATGGATGGGTCCATGATGGTCGATATGGAGATCAGCAGGAAAAGAACGGGAAAGGAGATTACGATATCGACGATGCGCATGAAGAAGGCATCGAGGAACTTGCCGAAATAGCCGCTGACCAAGCCGATAATGGTACCGATGACCGTCGATATGATCACGGCCGAGAGAGCTACCAACATGGTTACCCGTGCGCCGTACAGTAGCCTGGAGAATACATCCCTTCCCAAGGAATCGGTTCCAAGCAGATGCTCCATCGAGGGGGATGCGTACTTGTTGTATACATTCTGTCCTTCAATGAAAAAGAACTCACTGGGTTCATAGGGGGCGAGAACCGGTGCAACGAGGGCCACCAACACAAAGGCGAGGGTGATGAACGTTCCGATTACGGCGAGTTTGTTCCGCCGGAACCGGCGATACGCATAGTCGTAGAAGCTGTTTTTCTTGATAAGCATGCTGATCATCCTTAATGCCTGATTCTTGGGTCGACAATTGCATAGAGAATATCGCTGACGAGGTTTCCTGCAAGCACGAGAGTAGCCGTGATGAGGTTCAACGCCATGATGATGCCATATTCACGATCCTGGATCGCCCGGATGCCCAGCTGGCCCATCCCCGGCCAGTTGAAGATGCTTTCAGTGATGTATGCACCACTGAAGAGAAAGGGAATGGAGAGGCCGAAGATGGTGACTACAGGAATGAGGGCGTTACGCAGGGCATGGCGGTAAATGATGGCTTTGTTGCGCAATCCTTTTGCCTTGGCAGTCCTGATATAATCTTCCTTCAGGATGTCCAGCATATTGGAGCGGGTGAAGCGGGAGACGCTTGCGATGTTGCCAAGGCTCAACACCAGTGCAGGAAGGACCAGATGGTGCAGGATGTCCATATAATAGGCAAAGCCCGTGAACCCGGCACGGATGTTTTCCATGCCTCCCGAGGGGAAGATGCCCAGCAAGAGAGCGAAAACGTAGATGACCAGCAGGCCGAAGAAGAAGGATGGGATTGCAACTCCTACCAGACTCATCAGCGTGATGCCGTAGTCGATCCGGGTGTTTTTCCTTACCGCCCCTATTACACCCAAGGGGATGCCTACTACAAAACTCAAGATGAAGGCGCTGAGGGTGAGGATTACGGTATTCGGCAGGCGTTCCAATATCAGATTGCCGATTGAGTGATTGCCGCTGTAGGTATAACCGAAATTCCCCCGTATCACCTGCCCGATCCACTTGACATATTGAATATGCAGGGGATCATTGAGTCCGAGTGCTTGCCGTGACTTCTCAAGGTCCTCCATGTTGATGGAAGGATTGATGAAATTGGCCAAGGGATCGCCCGGTGACAATTTCATGATGATGAAGGAAAGAATCGTGATGCCGATGATCACCGGAATCGAAACCAGCAACCGTTTGGAAATGTACTTTACCATGCGTTCATAACTCCCTTAGTGAATCAAGACAAGAGCTTCTTGTCGTTTGCTCAAGAGAACAGACCCGTTCTTGGTGACCAAGGCGTTCTCCTCGCTGATGATCGCCGGGCCTTCCTCATAGAGGATGGTCGGTTCGATGGCGAATACCATGCCTTCCTCCACCTTCCCCAGCGAGGCGTTCTTGTACCGCTTCTTGATCGGTCCGAGCAACGTCCCTCCATCATGCACATCCCGTCCTACCTGATGGCCGACAGCATGAAAAATGTCCTTGTAGCCGCAATCAAGGATATGCTGGCGTGCTGCACGATCGACATCAGTGCCGATGGCTCCCGGTTTGAGGGCTCCCAGGGCACGATTGATTGCCTCGTAGATGGTCTCAAAGGCCCTCTGCATGGACGCTGAGGCCTCGCTTTCTCCCTCGCGCAGTACATAACATGTCCTTGCGATATCCGAGCAGTAGCCGTTGTAATCGACCGAAAAATCAAAGATCAGATAATCGCCTTCCTTGAGAACCGAATCACTTGGACCACGGTGCGCGATATTGTGGTTCATGACAATCGGGGGAGTGAGCTTTCGGGTGATTCCGTTGACCACCCCACGCTTGATCATGCCCTCGACAAAGAGCTGGCCGATCTCAATCTCCGTCATTCCTTTTTTCACGCTTCCAAAGACCTCATCGTAAATGTCCAAGGTGATTTCAATCGCCTTCTGGATGTACTGGACTTCCAAAGGACTCTTGATGCTCCGCAACCTTTGCAAAAAGTGTTCACTCGATTCCAGGCATTCGGCATAGGAACCGAGCATCTTCCTCAAAGCCCGGTAGGAACCTACAGTCAAGCCGTCGCTGAGATGGTTCTCGATGCTGTAGTTGATGGCAATCCGCTTGGGTTTGAGCCGGTCGATGGTGGAATAGACCAAATCGGCGAACCCGGTACGCGAGTAGGTGATGACTTGGTCGAACAGTTGACTCTGCTGTACTTCCTGAGCATCGATTGAGCTGGTGATGGCAAGCGCAGCAGTAGGCGTTATTGCCAGGACGGCATCACCACTGATGGAAAGGCCGAACATCAAGGGCATGCAGGGGTCGCTGCCTTCCTTGGTCTTGACGATCCAGCAGTCAATGCCGGATTCAGCTAAGAACGCTTTTGCCTGGGCGATTTTCTCTCGATTCAAACAATATGCATCTTCCATATTCAACTCTTTCCTATGATTCCGACCAAGTCAGTCAGGAACCTTGTTCCTTGTTCAATAGAATCCCGGTCGATGTGCTCATCGACCTGATGTACCAGCGTGAGGATGGTTTCGAAAGGAATGGCTTTCGTCACCGGGGAGAATCCATAGACATCGCAACTCAGGTTTCCGAGAAACCTTCCGTCGGTTCTTCCCAATGCATAGACTGGGATAATAGCCTGGGCGCCGTACTGCCTGCGGGCAAGTTCTTCCATCGTCCGGTAAAAGGTATTGTTGCAGTCGCTTGCGAAACCCGGGTCGAATCGAAGGACCTCATAGGTGACCGGCATATCGGCGAACAAGGCATCAACCATGGCCCTTGCCTCAGCTTCACTTCTACCCGGGAGCAGTTGCAACGAGAGTTCGAATTCGATCCGGTACGGCAGGACATTTACTTGCGTCCCAATATCATACCGTTGCAGAATGATGGCATCATGGCTGTTGTAGGTGTAAAAATGCTTGAGGAAGGGATGTGTGATATCGTCTCCGAGCACATCGCAGAACCGCCGATGCACGTCGGTCTCAATCAAGGGGAAAGGGTAGGAGGCAAGGTGTTCAAGCAGGGCTGAGAATGTATCGACAGCCTTGTTTTCACACTTGAATGAAGCCGGTCCGCTTGCCCCTTCTATGATAACCCGTAATTCGATGCGTCCTTTCTCACCGACCGTGCACAGCCAATACGGCTTTTCGTTGTGGGTGATGCAAAAACCACCGCCCTCGTTGATGACCAAGCCGCGTTCGAGCAGGCATCCATACTCCTCGACCAGCTTTGGCATGCCAAGTGCGCTGCCCTGCTCCTCATCTGAGGTGGCGAGCAGGTACACGGCACGGTCAAGCTGTTCGTCCTTGAGGGCGATCATTGCACAAAGCTGCATGGCGGTAAGGTGCTTGGTGTCCACCGTCCCTCTTCCATAAATGATGCCCTCTTTTTCAACAGCGGCGAACGGTGGGTGAGTCCATGACTGATTTTCACAGCCAACCACATCGGTATGGCTGATTAGAAGGATGGGAGGAAGATCGGAATCGACCCCGATGCGGGCGATAAGGTTGGCTCTTCCTTCACCGGTCTTCTGAACACGGTGCCATATGCCTTCCTTTTCGAAAATTTCGGCGATCAAGTCGGTCATCAATACTTCATTGCCCGGAGGATTGGTGGTATCCAGACGTATCATTTGTTTGAATAGTTCAACGCAATCCACTGCCTACCTCGCTATGTACCAGAGATCCATCTGGCGTTTACTGAGAATCTGCACCCCGTCGTCGGTGATCAGCACATCCTCCTCGACAATGAACGAAGGCTTTCCGTCATCTTGTATGACGGTCGGCTCAATGGCATACACTTCACCTTTCTGGATGGCGTAATGGCTGTTGGGATTGGAGGAGGGGCTGAGGCTTGTGCCCCCGTCATGCACCCGCATGCCCACCTGATGACCGACCGAATGGCGTATGGTCGGATAACCTGCCTGCTCGATGAGCGAGCGGCCGAGCAGGTCCGCTTCATACCCCATAAGCCCCGGCTTGAGTCCTTCAATGACTGCACTCACAGCGTTGACAGTGGTTTGAAAAGCTCGCAGTATCGGTTGCGGCGCTTGGCTTTCCCCCTTGCCCAAAGCATAAAAACTTCGGGCGATATCTGAGCAGTACCCTTGATGTGAAACGCTGAAGTCGCAAATCAGGATGTCTCCTTCCATCAGGATGTTTCGGCTGCTTGGCTGTCTATGGGCAAGTCCGCATCGGTTGATGCAGACCAAGGGATAGCTGTATGGTTCTGCAAAAGCATTGATAACATTGTGGCGCTTCATACCCTCTACGAACAAGGCTCCGATATCGGTTTCGCTCATGCCGATACGGATGTTGGGAGCAATCTCCTCATAGATGGTGCAGGTCACGTCCACTGCATGCCTGATGCATGTGAGCTCCTGTTCACTCTTGATGGCCCGCAACGTGCGGACAATCGGTTCGCTGCTTTTTTCCAGTGCTGCAAGGCGTTCGCCTCCGATGATGCTCTCAAGCAACCGGTACTGGCCCAAGGTCAAGCCGTCTGCAAGGTAATCGGTCTCGCTGATATTGAGTGCGACACTGCGAGGATTGATGCGATTGAAGGTTGCAAGAAAATCAGTTTCGAAATCCTCCACAACCTCGATGATTTCGAACAGCCCGAACGGCTTGTACATATTTGCATCAGTGCTGCCGGTGAGCACGATGTGCCTGCCGTTGCGATTGAAGAAAAAGGCGGTCTGGGCAACTACATGCACAGGGAGCAGCAGGGGTAATACCTTGTCTGAATCCTCGCGGGACAATATGAGCAGCGTATCAATCCCTTCGGTTGCAAGTTCACGTTCCAATTGTTTGATTTTTTCCACATTACTCACGTGAGATATCTCCTGTAAGGTACTGCAGGCATACATCCAGCAGCACGTCTTCGCAAAAGGCTATCGAAGAAAGCGAAATTCGCTCATCAACGCCATGAATCAGCGGCATGATTGCTCCAAAGCTTTGCGAACTGGCAAGCGGTGCAAAACCTATGACATCACAACCAAGGGGTCTGAGGTGCTTTCCGTCGTTGGAACCTGGGGTTATGAAGGGGATCAGCGCTTCTATTGAGGCATTGTGCCGTTTCAACGATGTATGCAACAACGCAACCAAGTCGGAACTGATTTCTGCTTCGTACCCTTGGGAAAAGGAGGTAAGCTCGGTTGTGACCGGCAGATCGCCCAGCGCTGTTTCAACCGCACACAAGAATGCAGTCTTGGTGATGTTCGGCAGCAGGCGGCAATCGAAATCGGCGGTTGCCTTCACTCCTTTGGGCAGGTTCTTGTTCCTCGAACCTCCGCAGATGATGGTCGGGGTGACCATTGATTCACTCATGGTTTCCAAAAGTTGTCGGTCGGCGGCAGCAAGCTTGTCGGTCGGTGAGCTGAAGAGACTTCTTAATGCAACAACGGCTGCCGGCAGTTCGGTATCAAGCTGCAATGCCTGCAGTCGCTTTACAGCTTCGACCAGGATCGCTTCATGGGCGAGGGTTGGGAAATAGGGATTTGTTCCGGGTATTTCAGGAATCGTCAGTCGTAGTCGTGCCACAGATTTCTGACCGGTCTCAAACAGATAGGTAAGCCGGTCTCCGTGATGCATGGCAAATCCGCCGCCTTCGTTGAGGACCAGTGAATCTGCAATCGCTTCATAGACTTCCCGCTCTTGCAAGACGGCCCGGATGCCTTGGCTGCTTCCGGTCTCTTCATCAGCGGTGAAGAGCAGGTTCATCCGACCCTGCAAAAGAGGTTCTTTTCGCTTTGCATGCGAAAGGACAGTCAGTGCGGCGGCGATCATGTACTTCATGTCCAAGGCACCCCTGCCGTAGAGATGGCCGTTGTGAATCTGCGCAGCAAAGGGGTCGAAAGTCCAAGCGGAGGCATCGGCGCGGACAGTGTCCAAATGACCGAGCAGGGTGAGAGGGCGTTTGGTTCCCGATCCCAGGGAGATGAAGATGTTTGCCCTGTTGGGCTGGTAGGTGAACGTTTGGTAGGGTATGCCCAATGAATCGCAGTAGGCAGCGATATAGGCAACCATGGCCTGTTCATTTCCGGGAGGGTTTTGGGAGTCGATTCGTATGAGGTCGGTGAGAATCTGAAGTGTCGTTCGATGGTCTGACATGCCGCATTCCAAACTACTGTGGCAGCAGATGCTGCCACAGAGTGATTTGTATGGTTACTGGAGGTACCAGAGGTGAGCATCGAGGGTGTAACCACGGGTGTCGGGAGACAGCCCTCCGATGTTCTTGCCTGCAACGATGGTTTCGTTCTTTCCTGCGTAGGTGAACCAAGGCAGGTCCTCCGTGATTTGTTCGGAAATCTTGTGCAGGATGGCTGAACGTTTTGCCTGGTCTACGGCGACTTCCTGTTCTGCAAACCACGTACGAACCTGTGCGTTGTCGTAGTGATAGAAGTTCCAGAATTGATCGTCGACGAAGTACTGGGCGTACTCCTGGGGATCGGATTCCTGGGCGAACCCGAGCAGGTAGGTGTCGAAGTTTGCATCGGTGGCTGCGGTAGTCTGGTCGTAGCCGGTCTCATTAGCCAGGCGGCCGTTTGCATCGCTCTTTCTGAGCAGCACTCCGATGAGGGCTCCAAAATCCACCAGCTTGAGGTTCAGGTCCACTCCTGCGGCTTTCCACTGTTCCTTGAAAATTGCAGCCTGGGCGGAACTGGACTCTGCATAGTACATTTCGATGCGCAGCGGCTTGCCGTTTTTCTCATAGAACTTGGTGGCACTGTTGAAAACATACCCGTCTGCTTCAATCAAGGACTTGGCCTTTGCAAGATTGAAGGTGTACGGATTGTCGTTGGCGCTGTCTCCAAGAGAGTTTTTCGGGAAAATCGAGTCATGAGCATAGCCCATAACGCCATAGGCTCCGTTTACCAGTGCTTCCTTGTTGGTTGCATAGGCCAGTGCCTGGCGGATGTTCTTGCTGAATACTGCGCGATTCTCACGGGTGTCGGCAGCCCTTCCGGGTCCGGTCAAGAACCCGACATAGTCGACGCTTTGCATCGGATAGGTGTAGATGTTGAAGTTCTTGTCGCCTTTGAAGGTATTGTAGCCTTCTTCCTCGACTTCGAGCATGTCGATCTCACCGGACTGCAGCTGGGTTGTCAGGGCAACGAGTTCGCCGAACTTGATGATGATCGTATCAACCTTCGGTTCACCCTGCCAGTAGGAGCTGTTCTTCTCAACGGTTATTGAGTTGCCCACTTTCCATTCCTTGAACTTGAAAGGACCGGTTCCGACAGGATTCGTATTGAAAGGAGCCTTTTCCAGTTCCTTGAGGTTGATTGCACTGATGTGGTGTTCGGGCAGGATTTGGAAGTACAAGCCGGGCAGGAAGGTGGCCGAAGGCTTTTTGATCTTGATGGTCACCGTCATCTTGTCCGCACTCAGGCTTACTCCCGAAATCCCCTTGGAAGGATCTGCTTTGAACTCCTCGACTCCGACAATCTGGTTCACACGATCTACACCGCCGGCATAGTCGGGATGGGCGAGCATGTGAAGGGTGGCTACAACGTCGTCACCATCGAACTTCTGCCCATCATGCCAGGTTACATTCTTGGCAAGGTTGAAGGTGTAGGTGATGCCGTCGGCAGCAACTGAGAAAGACTGGGCCAGACCTCCGACAATCATCCCTTCCTTGTTTGGCTGCACAAAGTTGTCGAAGATCAAATTGGTGACAATGGAATCTTGCCTACTGGGAAAGTAGAGAGGATTCAATGTCCTGGGAGCACTGTTGCTTCCGATGATGATCGGACCCTTGCTTACCGGGGCGGCAGCTGGTTTTTCTGCTGCTCCACCAGCAAAGACAAGGGCAGGGGTGATGAGCAACACGATTGCAAGTAGAAGTACGGTGGATCTCTTCATGTACCTTTTTCCTCCATGGAAGTATCTATATCTCATGTTGGCTGAAAGCCCAACAATAAGATTCTTACTGCAAGCTCTTCAGAAAAGCCTCAAGCCGGTCGAGTCCTTCATCGAGCAGTGTGCGTGAGGTGGCGAAGCACATGCGCACATACCCCTCGGAGCCGGGACCGAAGAATCGGGCGGTTCCAGGAACGAGGGCCAGGCGGCCTTCCGTTCTCAGCCTCGTGGCGAAGGTTTCCGATGAGAGCCCGGTCTTGGAGATGTTGATGAACAGCAGATAGGTCGCCTGAGGTTTGCGTACTGTGACATACGGCATCTTTCCTAGTCGTTCAACAGCATGGTCTCGGTTGGACTGCAGGTGCTTCAAAAATGCTTCCAACCAGTATGAGCACTGTTCGAGACAGGCGATTGCGGCAACCTGGGAGATGGCGGTGATGCCTCCGGCGGTGGTAAGCACACCCGAGTTTTTCACCAGTTCTTGAAAAATGACAGGCTCGGTGGCGTAGAGGGCGCCGCTGCGAAGCGATGCAATGCCGTAGCTCTTGGAGAAACCGAATACACTGAGTGTCTTGCGGTTCAACTCCTTTCCAAGCGAGAGAATGCTTATGAACGGCTTCTCAGGATAAACGATGTCAGACCAGATTTCATCATTCATGATCCATAGGTCATACTTGTTTGCTATTGCCAGGATGTGGGCGAGGTCTTCCTTCGTATAGACCAACCCAAGAGGGTTGTGCGGATTGCATAGGCAGATCATTCTTGTTTTTTCGGTCACATAGGATTCGAGAGAACTCAGATCGATTCGGTCATCATTGGTGACCACTGCAGGAAAGAGTACCACCTTGCCCTTGGCTGCCAGGGACGACTCACGGAAGAGATAATCGACGGGGTCGAATACGATAACCTCATCACCGCTGTTCAATACCGTCTGGGCGATGATGTACATGCCGCGGGCGGCACTGTCGATCGGCAAGACCAATTCGGGATCTATACCCTCATTTTTTCGTTCATTCACGTAGTTCGCCATCGCTTGCTTGAAACGTGGGAATCCTGTATGCGGAGTATAGGAGAAGTAGCCGTCTTGGATGTACTGTTGGATTGACTGGACTATTTCCGAGGCAACGGGAAAGTCGGGATCGGCGGCGGTCATGGGAATGACTCCCTCCTCGACTTCAGCCCAGCGGAAATTGTACGCTTTTGATTTCAAGGCAGAAACATTAATTGATTCGTGGCTGAAGAGCGCTTCGGCTTGCGTATACATTGAGTCCTCTTTCTCTATATTCAAACTTTTGCATAAATATACGATATGTATTAATGCATGTCAATAAATTCTTAAAACAACCTGTTAATGAGAAAAAAGTATCAATTCTATGCGTTGCGGAGTGGCTGGGCAGAGCCTGTTTGATGATACCTTCATTGGTATCTGTTCTAGGATAACCTAGGCATGTGGAATTATTAAATATATATAAAATATACAAATAATAAATAATATGGTTTGAAGATGATGATTTTCCCATTTCTAGTTGACAAGATTTTCCATTTCCCCTATAGTTGGTAGGAAATTCGGCGCAGGGTGGAGCAGTTGGCAGCTCGTCGGGCTCATAACCCGAAGGTCGTAGGTCCGAGTCCTACCCCTGCTAAATA
>JAAZAT010000157.1 GCA_012514185.1 Spirochaetales bacterium
AAGGCCCTCAAGCGCAACATGGTGACCTCACTGTTCAGATATGAACGGATCGAGACCACCAAGGCAAAGGCTCTGGAAGTTCGCAGAATGGCAGAGAAGATGATTACCCGTGCCAAGATCGACAGTGTTGCAAACCGCCGTCTGATCGCCCGGGACATCACCGACGAAGCTATTGCTGCAAAGCTTTTTACAGAGATCGCTCCCTTGTTTGTCGAGCGGAAGGGTGGGTATACCCGCATCCTGAAGACCGGCAACCGCCTCGGTGACGCTGCCGAGATGGTAATCCTCGAGCTGGTTGAGAAGACCGCAAAGCCCGAGAAGAAGGCCGAAAAGAAGGCTGAAAAAGCTGCCAAGAAGGCCGACAAGCCAGCCAAGAAGGCTGAGAAGAGTGACAAAGAGGAAAACTAAGCCTCCGAAGGGCCTCTTCAATGAATCAGAAACCCGTTTGGGTGAAGCCGCTGTTGTTATGACGGCGGTTTTTTATTTGTTCTGTAAGACGTACGATTCTCCGTAATTAACTGAACAATCTGTACTTACAGACATGATAGTGCTACTTTCGAGCCTTGACAATTCGGACAAGCGTACGTATCATTGTACCATTACAATAGGGGGTAGTATATGGAACGTATACTTATCATCCTCCTTAGTTGTCTTATTGGTATCATCTTAGGTTGGTTGAGCCGTTGGCTGTATGCGAAATTTAAGCTTACCTCGGTCGAACAGAGAGCGATCAGGCTGAACGAGGAAGCGATAAAGGAAGCGGAAGCGAAGAGCAAAGAGCTCTTGCTTGAGACTCGGGATCAGTTGTTGAAAGAACAACAACAGCAGGAACGAGAGGCTAGGGAAAGACGGAGTGAGCTGCAGCGCGTCGAGAGACGAATTCTTCAGAAGGAAGAGAATCTCGAGCACAAGCAGGCTGAATTGGATGCTATCAGGAAGCAATTAGGAGACCGGGAAGCTGGACTTTCCCGGAAAGAACACGAGGTTGCCGAAAAAGAAGGCAGCCTGATACTTGAACTTGAACGCATTGCTGGATTGTCCGCTGATGAGGCAAAGAACATCATCATGGAGACAATGTACAACGATGCGAGGAGAGATGCGCAGCTCATGATCAATAAGATCGAGCAGGAAGCGCAGCTTTCCGCTGACAAAAAGGCTCGTGATATCGTTGTGACCTCAATCCAGAGACTTGCCACGGAGGTCGTCAGTGATGTGACGGTCAGTTCGGTGAGTCTGCCCAGCGACGAAATGAAAGGCAGGATTATTGGTCGGGAAGGAAGAAACATCCGTACCCTTGAGACCCTTACCGGGGTGGATGTCATCATCGATGATACTCCTGAGGCTGTGGTCATTTCGTGCTTCGACCCGGTTCGCAAGGAGATTGCAAGGGTTGCCCTTGAGCGCTTGGTACAGGATGGGCGCATTCATCCGGCACGCATCGAGGAAGTAGTCAACAAGGTTACCAAGGAAATTGGAAGAATCATCGCCGATGAGGGTGAGAAGGTCATTTTTGATCTCGGCATCCACAACGTTGGTCCGGAAACCATCCGGGCTTTGGGAAGGTTGCATTTCAGAACCAGCTATGGTCAGAATGTGCTCAGCCATTCCAAGGAAGTCGCCATTCTTTCCGGCATGATCGCCAGCGAGATTGGTGCCAACAGTGAGCTTGCGATGCGCTCGGGCTTGTTGCATGATATCGGAAAGGGTATCGAGACCGAGAGCGATGCGAACCACGCTGAACTTGGTGCTGATATGGCAAAGCGTCTTGGAGAGGATCCAAGGGTTGTCAATGCCATTTTGGCCCACCACAACGATACGGAACCTCAAACCATCGAGGCTGTCATTGTACAGATTGCCGATGCGATCAGTGCAGCACGCCCCGGCGCCCGCCGTGAAACGTTGGATAATTACATCAAGCGTCTTGAGTCTCTTGAACAGATCGCTGAGAGCTTCACCGGTGTCGACAAGGCCTACGCCATCCAAGCAGGCAGAGAACTGAGGATTCTGGTGAACAACGATCAGGTCACCGATGACGGTGCCAAGGAGATTGCCAAGGGCATCGCCGGCCGTATCGAGGCTGAATTGAGATACCCGGGACGCATCAAGGTGACCATCATCCGCGAGATGAGGGTCGTCGAGTACGCTAGGTAGGTTGTTCGTGGCTGATGCAAAAACATGTGTCGCCCTGCTGCTTGGGGATGTCTGCGGACAGCCCGGAAGCAGGGCTCTTTTTATCGGATTGCACACTCTGGTGAAGGACTACCGCTCTGACGTGGTCGTAGTCAACGGCGAAAATGCCGCCAATGGCTTCGGCCTTTCGGCATCGTTGATGGACCAGTTCTTTGCCTTGGGAATTCAGGTGATAACCAGCGGGAACCATATCTGGCAGCAGGATGATCTGAGGGCTCTTCTTGACAGTGAGAAGCGTCTGCTCAGGCCTGCAAACTACCCGCCTCAAGCCCCCGGACATGGTTCGGTGGTACTTGATATCAAGAATTTCAAGGTTGCTGTGTTGAATCTCCAGGGTCGTCAATCGATGCCCAGCATTGACTGCCCGTTCAGGGTGGGTATGGATCAGGTGCAGCGCCTGAAAAAGCAGACCCCCATCATTCTTGTTGATTTTCATGCAGAAAATTCCGAGGAAAAAGAAGCGATGGCCTTCCATCTGGATGGCAAGGTATCGGCAGTCGTGGGGACTCACACCCATGTTCAGACCGCCGACGAGAAGATTCTCCCTGGAAAAACCGCCTACATCACCGACTTGGGCCTCTGCGGCCCGTCTGAGAGTGTCATCGGTTCAGATCCCTCCGTCTCGATTGCAAAGCAGCTGACGCAGATGCCGTTGCGTACGGAAATCGCAAATACTGCACCCTTGTTGCAGGGGGTTTGCGTAACGATCGACGTGCAAAGTGGACAGGCTCTTTCTATCGAGCGTTTCTCAAGGTTGTACGATATTTGATGAAAGTTCGGAAGGTTGCACTGCTACAGGCTCTCGGCCGGCAGTTTGACGAGTATACCAAGGACCAGCTCACAGCCTTCATTGTCTGCCGCAATGTGTTGGTCGATGGTGTGCTCGCAACCGATCCTCGTCTTCTCGTCAATCCCGAATCCTCGTTCTCCTTCACCTTCGATGCCTATGTATCCCGCGGCGGCTATAAGCTTGAACATGCACTGGATCGGTTTGCTCTGGATGTGCAGGATCTTGTCATGCTCGATGCGGGTGCTTCCACCGGGGGGTTTACCGACTGCCTGCTCAAGCGGGGAGCCAGGTTTGTCCATAGTGTGGATGTCGGGTACAACCAACTTGACTGGCGGTTGAGAACAAACGACCAGGTCATTGTGCATGAAAAACAGAACATCATGACCCTCGAGTCTTTGGATCCGGTATGCAATGCCGCCGTCTGCGACCTCTCGTTCCGTTCAATCGCGGGGGCGGCAAGCCATATTCTATCCTTGTGCAAGGACGGTTGGTTGGTCAGCTTGATCAAACCCCAGTTCGAGGTTCCCAAGGGGATGGCCAACTTCAACGGGGTGGTGCAGGACCGTGCCATCCTGATCCAGGTCATGCGAAAGGTGTATGACCTGCTTGCCGAAGATGGGGTTGGGATGCACCAATTGGCGATGAGCCCGATCACCGGACACAAGGGAAATAGTGAATTTCTTGCGTTGTTGAAAATGGAACCCGGCTTGAGCAAGGACCGGATGACTGAACAGGTGGAAAGTCTGGTCAGCTAAGCGGTTTTCCTTCGATAAGGAGCACTACATCCTTTACGCGGGAGAAGGAGAGGCCGGTGCGTCGTATCTGCTGGCGTGCTGCTTCAAGATCGGGCGAGAGCAAATACTCCTTGGAGATGTCCACATACAAGATGCTTGAGGAGAAGGTGACTCCTCTGAGCTTTGTGTCGGGATGCAGGTAGCTGACCGCTCCAGTCTTGAGAATCTCAGGCGATGGTCCGGCGAGCAATGCTTCAAATGTATCGTGATAGACACTTCCCCCCAACCGTGGCTGCTGGACTGAAAATGTTTGGTATGTCAAAGGATACTGGATGAAGACCACCTCTACCGTACGCAGGTTGGTTTGGGTTTGCCGGCCGGCCGTACTGTTTCTCAATACCTCAAGCACACCGCTTTCCTCAATGGAGGTGCGCACACGCGGATATCCGAGTGCTGCGACTGCAAGGGTGAAGAGCAGCCATATAAGAAACAGCACTCCAGGGCGGTGTTTTTTTGGTTTTACATCGAGGATTGGATCTTCCATCGCAATCATTCTAGCGAATCGACGGTTGTGTTTCCAGCTTTACATCAGTAGATAAAGTCCGTATAGTACATTACATATGAGGATATTCAAGGGTATAGCAGCCTCCGAAGGGTTGGCGAAGGGAAAGGCGTTGGTACACCGCCACGCTTCTATGGCTGCAGAGAAGCAGCATATCCTGGCTGATGGGGTGCCTGGTGAATTGGCAAAGTTCCGCAGCGCCCTGCAGACTGCGAAACAAACACTGCAAGAGCATGACGCAAGCAATATTTCCAGGGAGTCGAAGGACATTCTGGAAACGCACCTGCTTATGCTCGAAGACCCTGAATATATCCAGCAGATTGAAGCCTATATCACCACCAATCTGGTCTGCGCCCAATGGGCCATCGATTCAGTTACCTCGAGCATGGTGGCGCTTCTTGAGCAGACGGATGATGAGTTGCTTCGTGAGCGTGCTGTGGATTTCAAGGATGTGTCGTTGTACTTGATCGATGCAATCAAGGGCAAGGGCCAGCGACGGATGGAACACCTGAGCGAAGGCGTGATTCTGGTTGCCGACATTTTGATGCCCAGCGAGCTTTTTGCGATGGACAAGACGCACATCCTGGGCATCTGCCTCGATGGTGGAGGCAGGGCAAGCCATGTGGCAATCCTGGTTCGGGCTTTCAACATCCCCACCGTGCTTGCTGCAGGCGGGGCGTCGAAGACGGTCAACGACGGGGACGAAATCATCGTCGACGGCACCTATGGTGAGGCCTTCATCCGGCCCGACCATACGGTTTCACAGATGCTCGATGAGCGGTATGCTCTCTGGCAGCAACACGAACTTGAGCTGCACCAGATGGCAGGCTTGTCCACCACCACGACCGACGGGCGCGAGATTCTCTTGAAGACCAATATCCAGACTGCCAATGAAGTGGATGCCGCCAAGGCCTGCGGTGCTTCAGGAATCGGGTTGTTCCGCTCTGAGTTCCTGTATATGGAATCCTTGGAGACCCCCTCGGAAGAGCGGCAGTTCCAAGCCTATAGACAGGTCATCGAGGCTATGGCTCCCAAACCGGTAACCATCCGCACCATCGACATCGGTGGGGACAAGGTGGTCAGCGGTTTGGGTATCGATGAGAAGAACCCCATCCTCGGTTGGAGGGCTGTCAGGTTCTGTCTCTCTCGCAAGGATATCTTTACCGTTCAGCTCAGGGCGTTGCTCCGCGCCAGTGTCTACGGAAAATTGCAGATCATGTTCCCCATGATCAGCGGGGTGGAGGAGTTGAACGCTGTGTTGCACCTCCTCGAGCATGTCAAGGGGGAGTGTCGAAGTGAACACATTCCCTTTGATCCCGATATCAAGGTGGGGACGATGATCGAGGTGCCTTCTGCAGCCTTGTGTGCAGATATTCTGGCCAAGAAGGTGGACTTCTTCTCTATTGGAACCAACGACCTGATCCAATACACCATCGCCGTTGATCGGGGAAATGAGAAGATTGCCTACCTGTATCAGCCATTCCACCCCGGGGTGCTCAGATCGATCAGGATGATTATCGAAATGGCGCACCAAAACAACATACCGGTAAGCCTCTGCGGGGAGATGGCTTCCGATCCGTTCTGTTCTGTGCTGTTGGCAGGAATGGGACTGGATGAATTGAGCATGGGGTCCCAAAGCCTGCTTCAGGTTCGTAAAATCCTTCGTTCCGTCTCCTACGAGGAAGCAAGGAAGCTTGCCGAACATGTGCTTGGCATGGACTCCTACCTGACCATTACCACCTATATAAGGGAGTGGATGCATGACCGATTCGATCATTTCACCACCATCTGAAACCGTTGATACCCAGGTAAAGATTCCTGTGGTATCCATCATAGGACGGCCCAATGTGGGCAAGTCCACCCTCTTCAATCGCCTCATTGGAAAACGACGAGCCATCACCGACCCCACGCCCGGGGTTACCCGTGATCCGATTCCCGAGCGCTGGCTGCTGGGCAACCATCCGGTCACGCTCATTGATTCCGGCGGAGTTAAAGTCGACCGGGACAGCATGGATGACTTGGTGGCCCAAAAAAGCCTGAGCCTGCTGGCCATCAGCGATGCCATCATTTTTATGATGGACTGCACCCAGGTAACTGCCGAGGATCGGGAGCTCTTGGAGTATCTGCGCCCCTACACCGACAAGATTGTCCTGGTGGTCAACAAGATAGACGACCCCAAACGGGAAGACCTTCTGTGGGAGTATTACGAGTATGGGTATCAGCGGATCTTGGGTGTTTCAGCCGCCCACGGCCTGGGTATCGAGGAGTTGGAGGAAACCCTGCTGGGAATGCTCGATCTGGTAAGCCTCGAAGAGGCTCCCGAGGAAGCAGAGAGGGTGAAGATTGCCATTCTCGGTAAACCCAATACCGGTAAATCCACCTTGACCAACCTGTTGGTCGGCAAGGATATATCAATCGTCAGTGACATTGCCGGCACCACCCGTGATGTGGTGATGGGAGCCTTCAACTACAAGGGAACCGACTTTACCGTACTTGATACCGCTGGCATCCGGCGCAAGAGCAAGGTTGAGGAGGATGTCGAGTATTACTCGGTGAACCGAGCCATCAAGACAATTGATGAAGCCGATGTTGTTTTGTTGATGATCGACAGCGTCGAAGGACTTTCCGATCAGGACAAGAAGATTGCCAATCTCATAGTACGCCGTGGAAAGGGAATCATTCTGGTATTGAATAAGATCGATCTGCTTGCAGGAATCGGCAATGAGTTGGAGGCGATCAAGGACCGTGTCAGATTCTTGTTCCCGATTCTTAATTTTGCACCGATTACTTCCATCAGCGCCTTGAAAGGCCAGGATATCGGGAAGCTGCTCGATATGGTCTGGATGGTGTGGAAGCAGCTGAACAAGCGCATCGACACCGCACGCCTCAACGAGGCGATCAAGGTCTGGAGCGAGGCTTATCAACCACCGCGCGGCGGCAGCGGCCACTACAAGGTGTATTATGGAACCCAAATCAGCGCCAATCCGGTGAAATTCCTGTTTTTTGTGAACCGTGTAAAGGAATTCCCTCAGATTTACATCCAATATCTGAAGAACAACATCCGAAAGGACTTGGGTTTTACCCTCATCCCCATCGAGATTGATCTTCGCGAGCGGAGGCGGAATCCCTCACTGCATGAACGCGGACCGAAAGCTGCAGACAATCCTGCACCCAAGAAAGAGGCGAAGCGGAACACTGGTGGCAAGGCGGTGGCAAAGCCGAAGGCTGTCAAACCCGGCAATAAGGCGGCAGTAGACAAAGAGCGCAAGCGCAACGAGAAGCAGAGCGGCCGGAGGCGGGGGTAGTAATGGGGTTCTTGGTAGGCCAAGGCATCAGGGTGCTGTGCCTCGATATTGATGGGACCCTCTATCCCAAGCGGATGCTCAACAGCAGAATGCTTCGTTCCTCATTTCCCTCGATTCGGTTGGCTTTGGCTTTCAACTGGGCCCGTAAAGAGTATCGCAGGGTTCAAGATGAGGAGCCGGGTCTGAAGCCGAATCGTGAAGGCTTGTTGGACTTTCAGGCTCGTTTGGTCGCCGGTCGACTCGGTCGTCCTCTTGATGAGCACAGTCTGCAAAAAACTCGAGCCTCCATCGAACGACAGTTTTATCAGGCTTGGGAACGTTCATTTCGTTCAATCAAGGCATATGATGGGATGCGCTCTGCTCTCATTGAGGCGAAACGGCATGGCCTTTCCATTGCGGTTTTCAGTGATTTCCCGCTTGCCCGCAAACTGGAGACTTTGGAGATTGCAGACCTCGTTGACCATGCATACAGCTCTGAAGAGAGCGGTTATCTGAAACCGAGCAGCCGGGCATTCTCGTTTTTGCTTGAACGTTTGGAGGTGCCGTCGGCTCAGGTGCTTTTCATGGGAGACAGCTACTCCAAGGATTGCCAAGGTGCCAAGAAGGCAGGAATGTACTCCTGCCTGATTACCTCAAAGCACAAACCTGTCTACCCTGATGCCGATCTTGTAGTCGGCTCTTGGAAGGAGTTTGCTTCTTTGGTACTCTGAATGCATGGAGGTGCGGTATGGGACTTGAACTCTTGCTTCCTGTCATCCTGTTTCTGATCACGTTGGTTATCATCTACTTATTGCGGGTGGAGGATAAGCGTGACCGACGCCTGGATTTGATGAAGCAGAAGGTGAGTCTCTTCTCCCGGGAAGTGGAATCGGCACGATCGCAGTTCAAGGATACCGCACAACAGGTGGAAGAGCGGGTCAATCATAAGATTGAAGCTTCACAGCAGATGTTGATGAGGCTTGACAACCAACTTTCCGAGCTCGAGGTTCGCAGTGACGACCTTGCCAAGCTTCAAGGAGTGCTCAATACATATCGCGACTCCCTGACCAAGCTTGGCTCAACCACGGCTCAGGTTGAGGCGCGAATCGATCAGGTCAAGGAAGAAGTGCCGCGCATTGAAGCTGTTCAGGCCATCATTGACGGATTCGACGCAAGAATCGAGGCGTTCAGGAACTCGTTGGAAGCCATCGTAGAGGAAGGTACAGATGCAATTTCCAATCAGCAGCTTCGAGTCAAGCAGTTGTTGGAAACCTCGTATGCAAAGCTTGGGGAGTATGAGAGCGAAGTCCAGGAAGTGGAACGAGCAAACCAAGCGAGAGTTGCATCCCATTCAGAGATGCTCAAGAGCCATGAGGCTGCTTCCTTGGCTGTCCTTTCCGGCCAACTTGCAAAAATCCGCCAGCTCGGAGACGAAAGTGATCAAATCATCGCTTCAAACGGACATGCGTTGGAGCTGGCCCGCGAACAGGCTTTCCAAGACCTGAACGAGCAGAAGAAACAGTACGAACAGCTTAAGACCGACATCGAGAAAACCCTCGTTCAGCAGAAGCAGACAGTGCACCAATTGTTGGTGGAGGTGAACGAGCAAACGCTACAATCCTTGAAGGATTTCTCACAGCAATGCAACAGTGAGATGGATGCCCTGCTAACCCATGCCATAACCAGGATGGACCAGGCTTTCCATACCATGGTCCATACTGTCACGACCTTCATCCAGGAGTTGCAGGAACGCGTGCTGCAAGCCCAACAGATGAGCGAAAAGCTCAAGGAACAGGAACATGTGAATCTGGAAACGTATGCCGCCCAGATTCAGCAACTGGTACAGCGAAATGATGACGTGCAGGAGAGACTGCGACGTGGCGGCCGTAAGCAGGAAGAGCTTGCTCAGGTAATAGCGCGTCTCAAGGATGAGGCGACAACCCTGCATGCAGATCTCATCCGTTTGAACGGTGAGAAAGAGCATCTCATTACATCGAACACCCAGGAAAGCAACACCGCTGCGGCTCTTGCAGCGTCACTTGCTGCTCTTGCCCTGCAATTGACCCAAAAACAGGATGAGTTGCAAACAATCACAGAAGCAATCCAGCAACAAGAGGCCCAAGCCCAACTTTCCGAACCTGAGACAGAGGAACCCGTAGAACCAGAGGAACCTGTTGAACCAGAGGAACCTGTTGAACCAGAGGAACCTGTTGAACCAGAGGAACCTGTTGAGATAGAGGAACCTGTTGAGATAGAGGAACCTGTTGAGATAGAGGAACCTGTTGAGATAGAGGAACCTGTTGAGATAGAGGAACCTGTTGAGATAGAGGAACCTGTTGAACTAGAGGAACCTGTTGAACTAGAGAAACCCTTTGAAGAAGAGGACTCAGCCAAGAAAGAAAAAGCATGGGTTGAGTATATTCCTGAGGGTGAAGAAGAAGAGATTTCACTGGACGAGGAAGAGGATAAAAATACTTGACGCTTCCTCTTGTGTGTGAGTATGTTATCTACATGCCCGAGGTCGGGTTACTCTCTATGATATGAATGGTTATGATTCTGAGCCCGGCACATGGCAAGTTTCTGTATGCCGGGTTTACAAATAGACATGTGCCAATATCTTGTTTTGGTGTATGGGAAATCGAGGGATGGTATGGATAAAAAAAATAAGAAAAGCAAGTCTGATGCACAAGATGAGGTGAAAACTGCAACCGATCAGGCATTTGATACCCAGCAGGAAGCTCCTGCTTCTTCGGAAGCAGCAGGACAGGAAAGCAATGTCCCGTCTGAACTTGAACAGAAGGAGTTGGAAATCGTGCAATTGAAAGAACAGCTTGCAGCATCTCAGAGTGAGGTTGCCTCCTTGAAGGAGCAAATGCTTCGCGATCGTGCAGATCTTGAGAATTATAGAAAGCGTCTCATCCGTGACAAGGAAGAATCCATCAAGTTTGCCAACGAGAGCTTGATCCGCGACCTTCTACAGCCGCTTGACGATTTCAACCGTGCTTTGGAAGCTGCTGAGTCCGCCAAGGATTATACCAAGGTCCATGACGGGGTGGTGATGGTCAACTCCCAGCTGTACTCTACATTGGAGAAGAACTGGGGTCTTCAGCGAATTGAATCAGTCGGGAAGGAGTTCAATCCCGAAGAGCATGAAGCCTATATGGTGGTTGCCGACGATTCCTTGAAAACCGAAACGGTACTGGAAGAGTTCATCGTTGGTTACAAACTTCATGGCAGAGTACTTCGGCCTTCAAAGGTAAAAGTAGGTAAGCCAAACGTTTGACGTTTAGCTACGGTATGAGTACCTTAGGTGCAGGGAGAAAGTTCCCTGAACCATGAATTTGATAGTTAATTGGAGAGGAGAAATATAAAATGGGAAGAATTATAGGAATTGACTTGGGTACCACCAATAGCTGTGTTGCAGTTATGGAAGGTAACGATCCAGTGGTCATCTCAAACAGCGAAGGCCAGAGGACGACTCCCAGTATTGTTGCATTTACCTCCAAGGGAGATCGCTTGGTAGGTCAGCCTGCAAAGAACCAGATGGTTACAAACGCCGAGAACACTGTATGGTCGATCAAGCGCTTCATGGGTCGCAAGTATCACGAAGTACCCTCCGAACTTGGAAAGATTCCGTACAAGGTGACCGCAAAGAATGGTGATGACATAAAGATTGACATCCGTGGAGAGTCGTACTCCCCTCAGGAAATTTCTGCTGCCGTTCTGCAGAAGATGAAGAAGACTGCAGAAGACTACCTCGGTGAGCCTGTCACCGAAGCTGTCATCACGGTTCCCGCATACTTCAACGATGCCCAGAGGCAGGCAACCAAGGATGCAGGCAAGATCGCCGGCCTTGATGTCAAGCGCATCGTAAACGAACCGACCGCAGCCGCCTTGGCTTATGGCCTGGGCAAGGATGCTTCACGGGAAGAGAAGATTGCAGTGTACGACCTTGGTGGCGGTACCTTCGATATCTCCATTCTCGAGCTGGGCGATGGTGTTTTTGAAGTCAAGTCAACCAATGGCGACACCCACCTTGGTGGTGACGACTTTGACCAGAGAATCATCGAATGGATGATCAGCGAGTTCAAGAAGTCCAACGCAATCGATCTCAGCACTGACAAGATGGCCTTGCAGAGACTGCGTGAAGCAGCTGAGAAGGCGAAGATCGAGCTCTCCAACTCGACCAGCACCGACATCAACCTGCCCTTCATCACCGCTGACAGCACCGGTCCGAAGCATCTGCAGATGACCCTTTCCCGTGCAAAGTTCGAGCAGCTGGTAGCTGACTTGATCGAGCGCTCCAAGCTCCCGGTCAAGAATGCACTCCGTGACGCCGGTCTGACTGCAGCCGATGTAGATGAGGTCATCCTCGTTGGTGGTTCGACCAGAATCCCCGCTGTCCAGGCGATGGTCCGCGAGCTGTTCGGCAAGGAACCCCACAAGGGCGTGAACCCCGATGAAGTTGTAGCCATGGGCGCTGCAATCCAGGGAGGAATCCTTGGTGGAAACGTCAAGGACGTCCTGTTGCTTGATGTTACCCCGCTCTCCTTGGGTATTGAGACCCTCGGTGGTGTCTGCACCCGCTTGATCGAGCGCAACACGACCATTCCTACCCGCAAGAGCCAGATATTCTCTACTGCTGCCGACGGGCAGACTGCTGTGAGCATCCATGTTCTGCAGGGTGAGCGCGAGATGGCTTCCCAGAACAGGACCCTCGGCAAGTTCGATTTGATCGGTATTCCTGCCGCCCCCCGTGGCGTTCCCCAGATCGAAGTCACCTTCGATATTGACGCCAACGGCATTGTCCACGTTTCTGCAAAGGATCTCGGCACCGGCAAGGAACAGAAGATCCGCATCGAGTCCTCCAGCGGCCTCAGCGACGCCGAAATTGACAAGATGGTCAAGGAAGCGGAAGCTCACGCTGAAGAGGATAAGAGAGAACGTGCACGTATCGACGCCCGCAACGAGGCTGACAGCTTGATCTACTCCACGGAGAAGTCTCTCAAGGAGTATGGGGACAAGATCAGCGGTGATGATAAGGCGAAGATTGAAAGTTCCATTGCCGACCTGAAGCGGGTGATGGAGAACCAAGGGGCGAGTGCCGAGGAAATCAAGGCAAAGAATGAAGCCCTGCAACAGGCGGCATACAAGCTTGCCGAAGAAGTGTACAAGCACACCGCCTCTCAGGGTGCCGATGCCTCCCAAGCCCAGGAAGAACCTTCTCAGGCTTCACAGCCGAAGCATAAGAAGGATGGAGTTGAGGACGCAGACTTCGAAGTCGTAGACTAAGGAGTCGGTAACAGGGTACTATGGCATAACGGCTTACCATCATGTCGGCTTCGGCCGACATGATGTTTCTGAGGCCAATCTGTTCTAAGGAAGTCGCATCGTGGCGAAACGTGATTACTATGAAGTGCTTGGGGTCGGCAAGACTGCAACACTTGAAGAGATTAAGAAAGCATACCGAAAACTGGCTATTGCCAACCATCCCGACAAGAACCCGGGGGATAAGGCTGCTGAGGAACGCTTTAAGGAAGCAACTGAAGCATATGATGTCCTCGGCGATGAGAAGAAGCGCAAAATGTATGATCAATACGGCTTTGCGGGCGTTGATGGTGCAAATGGCGGTCCTCACGACTACTCCAATGTATATCGTGATTTCAGCGATATCTTTGGTGGTGGGTTCGGTGGCGGTGGATTTGAGGATATTTTCAGCTCCTTCTTTGGCGGAGGTGGACGAACACAAGGCCGGGGTGGCCAGCGTGGTCCGGAGGCCGGGTCTTCCTTGCGCTATGATGTCGATATCGATTTCAAGGATGCTGTATTCGGAACCAAGGTCGAGGTGGCCTACTCGCATCAGGTGGCTTGTGAAGAGTGCCATGGATCAGGCTCACAAGGAAGCAGCGGGACGAAGGCTTGTCCGACCTGCAACGGCAGCGGTCAAGTACGGCGCAACAGCGGCTTCTTTGCCATTGCCAGTACGTGTCCCACGTGCAACGGCAGCGGCCAGGTGATCGACAACCCCTGTTCCTCCTGCCATGGCACCGGCTTGAAGCGCAAGCAGCAGAAAGTCAAGGTGACCATTCCTGCCGGAGTCGATACAGGAAGCCGGGTTGTCCTGCGAGGCATGGGCGATGCAGGGCCCAACGGCGGTCCCGCCGGTGATTTGTATGTATACATAAACGTGAAGCCTCACAAGTATTTTGTAAGGCAGGACTATGATTTGTACTGTCAGATACCCATCTCAATCACCCAGGCCTCCTTGGGCGCCGAGATACAGGTTCCTACCATTGATGGGCAGTCGATCAAGGTGAGCATACCCTCCGGCATCCAGCACGGGAAAATGCTCAGGGTGAGAGAGAGGGGAGTAACCAAGCTCAACTCGGCCGACCGGGGCGATATGTACATCAAGCTCATGGTCCAAGTCCCCAAGCGTCTGGGTATGAAGGCGAAAAAGCTGATGCAGGAACTCTCGGATGCATTGGGTGAAGAGACTTCACCGAATCCAGTTCCATTTGATGAAGAATAACATGGCCAGGGCTACCGGATTCGGTAGCCCTGTTGCCCACAGTACGAGGAGCACCACATGGGTGAGAAAATTATTGGCTTCCATGCCATTGAAGAAGGACTAAAACGAGCAGCCTCAGGGTCTGTTCTCTATCTTGTACGTGGCATGGGGAGCAACACCCAGGCGCTGGAGCGCCAAGCACAGCTGAGCGGCAAGGTAATCGTCAAGAAGATTGCGAAGGTCGAGATGGATCGCATGGTCGACCAAGCCGACCACCGGGGAGCGGTTCTGGACCTTATGGTTCCTGTGAAAGGGTCCGGGGCCAGGATTCCTGCCATGTCGGTAAAGGAGTTCTGCGCGAGTCTGAAGGAAGACGATTCTGCACTAGTTCTGGTGCTTGATGAGATTACCGACCCCCAGAACCTTGGGGCGATCCTGCGCTCCGCCGACCAGTTCTCCGTCTCTTTGGTCATCATTCCCGAGAGGAGAAGCGCCCAGGCCAATACCACGGTGGTGAAGGTCTCCTCGGGTGCCGCCCACTATGTTCCGCTGGCGACGGTCACCAACATGAATCGGGAGATTGAATACTTGAAGAAGGAAGGCTTCTGGGTCTATGGCGCCGCCATGAACGGGCAGGCAGTGTACAAGACTGTATTCCCCAAGCGGACTGTCCTGGTAATGGGCAACGAAGGCAAGGGGATCGGGCAATTGACACTGAAGCTTTGCGATCATCTGGTCACAATCCCAATGACCGGGCATATCGATTCCTTGAACGTTTCGGTGGCAACCGGCATCCTTCTGTATGAAGTGAGAAGGCAGCAAGCAACCAAGTAACGTAGACGAATTGTGTCGAATGTACAGGGGCGTGGAGGCATTCCACGCCTCTCTTCTATAAAAATGCAGACAATTTGCACCGAGTTGCATAAATAAAACAATCTTTTCTTGTGTTCTGGCTATCTTTTTCGTATCATGACTCGTGGGATATTTCCCATTCAAGGAGAAAAGTAGAAATGAAAAAGACCTTAGCTCTTGTTCTTTGCATCCTGCTGGCCTCCAGTTTCCTGTTTGCACAAGGTGCACAAGAAGCTGCAGCCAAGCCCGCTGCCAGTGACTTCCATGTCGGTATCGTCACCGGTACAGTCTCCCAGTCTGAAGACGATCTTCGTGGTGCTGAACGCCTGATCCAGGAGTATGGTTCCGTTTCCACCGGTGGCATCATTCAGCACGTCACCTATCCTGACAACTTCATGGACGAAGCCGAGACCACCATCAGTGTGATCAGCGGCCTTGCCGATGATCCGAAAATGAAGGCAATCATTGTCAACCAGGCTGTCCCTGGAACCACTGAGGCTTTCCGCCGCGTCAAGGAGAGAAGACCCGACATCATCACCATCGCCGGTGAAGCTCACGAGGATCCTCCTGTAATCCAGACTTCTGCAGACCTCGCTGTCAACAATGACTTCGTCGCCCGCGGCTATCTGATCATCCGCACTGCTCATGAACTCGGCTGCGATACCTTCGTACACATTTCGTTCCCCAGACACATGAGCTATGAGACCATGAGCCGCCGTGTTGCCATCATGCGTGCAACCTGCCAGGAACTCGGTATGAAGTTCGTGCTTGAGACCGCTCCTGATCCGACCTCCGACGTTGGTGTCGCCGGTGCTCAGCAGTACATTCTCGAGAAGGTCCCCGCATGGATCGAGACCTATGGCAAGAATGCAGCATTCTTCTGCACAAACGACGCTCACACCGAGCCTTTGCTCAAGCAGCTTCTGGCCTATGGTGGTTTCTTCATCGAAGCCGACCTCCCCAGCCCGCTGATGGGATATCCTGGAGCTCTGGGCATCGACCTCTCTGCAGAGGCTGGCAACTTCAGTGCCATTCTCAAGAAGGTTGAGGCTTCTGTTGTCGCCAAGGGTGGCGCAGGCCGCTTCGGCACCTGGGCTTATTCCTATGGTTACACCACCACTGCCGGCCTTGGCCAGCATGCCATCAACGTGCTCAAGGGCGAGAGCGAATTGCTCAAGCTTGCCGACCTGATGAAGGCTTATGGCAAGTACACCGCTGGTGCAAAGTGGAATGGTTCCTTCTACACCGATGTCAACACTGGTGTAAGGGCTCGCAACCACGTCCTCATTTACCAGGACACCTACATGATGGGCAAGGGCTACATGGGCAACGCAGATCTCGTTGTTCCCGAGAAGTATTTCTCCATCAAATAAGGTTTGCCAGTTGTAATCATGGGGGGGAGAGTGGTACTCTCCCCCTTTGTACCGCTTATTGAAACAATTGTTTGAACGTGGTCGTGACTGTTGTCTGTACCCAGACAAGAGTCACAACCAAGTTTGGAAGGATAGAACAGATGAATGAGAATGAAGCTCCCTTGCTGGAGATGAGACACATCAGCAAGGACTTTTTCGGCAACCAAGTACTCAGCGACATCAATTTCTCTCTGAAAAAAGGAGAGATCTTGGGACTTGTCGGTGAGAATGGTGCAGGAAAGTCCACCTTGATGAAAATCCTCTTTGGCATGGATGAGATCCATCAAACCGGCGGGTTTGGTGGGGAAATCCTGATGAATGGACAGAACGTGGAATTCGCATCCCCCATCGATGCTTTGGCAAAAGGAATCGGCATGGTGCATCAGGAGTTTTCCCTGTTGCCTGATTTTACCGCCACAGAGAATATTTTACTCAACCGTGAACCGCTTAAGTACACGTGGCTGAGCGAAGTGTTCGGAGAGAGGATGAACAAACTCGATCGTG
>JAAZAT010000163.1 GCA_012514185.1 Spirochaetales bacterium
ATTTCTTAAGCCGAGCAATATTCTGTTTGCTATAGAATGGATCGACCGCAATCTCGAAGGGAATGCGTCTCTCCCTTGCTACTTTGGTTGCAAAAATCGTGAATGCCTCGGAGGTAGTCAAACCCAAAAAGAGAAGAACAAGCATTTTGACTTGGACTGGATAGGGTTTCTGCCGGGCAAGCGTGAGTCGCGCCGGTATATAGGGGACTATACCCTTACCGAGTGTGATATCACCAACCAGAGACACTTCGATGATGTTGTCGCCTATGGAGGGTGGCCGATGGACGATCATCAAAGTGGTGGTTTTCGTGCCAGCGGAGAGGAGCCCAATGTGTTTCATCCTGCTCCGTCCCCCTTTGAGATTCCCTACCGTTGTTTGTACTCCGTAAATGTTGAAAACTTGTTTTGTGCGGGAAGGAATATTTCAGTCAGCCATGCTGCGTTCAGTGCAACACGGGTGATGGCTACGTGTGCACTCTTGGGGCAGGCTGTGGGAACTGCTGCTGCTCTCTGCCGTAACACCCCAAGAAGCATTGACATAGATGAGTTGCAGCAACGGTTGCTTGATCAGGACTGCTATTTGCCGAATTGCAAAAGAAGAGTCAGCCTCCTTACAAAGGAAGCAACGCTTTCTTCCACGCAACCCATTGATAGAGAGAACCTTCGCAGTGGTGATGACCGACAGGGGGGATGGAAGGGCAAGGCAGGGGATCGTATCACCTACACGCTGAAGGAGCCGAAACCAATCCATGATGTCCGACTCATTTTTGATAGCGACTTGGAGAGAACCACACTGCCTCAAGATGGTCTCTGTAGGAATATGGGGAGCAACTATCTGCTTTCCTACCAGCCTCACTACGTACCAAAGACTTTGATCAAGAGTTTTGAGCTGACACTGAGAGAGGAATCCGGCAAGACAGAAACCCTGACCTTCACAAAAAACCTTAAAAGGTACATAAGCATCCCCATACAAAGAGAGTCGATCAGAGAGGTGACGCTCACTCCCCTCTCTACCTGGGGGGAGGAGGTTTGTACAGTTATGTCGTTTGAGGTGCGTTGAATCTACTCTGGGATAATTACAAAAAGTTGGCCTCAATGAGAACGAGTAGCAATTGAAATACCTGCACTATACTCCTCTTCAAAGAACGCCAAGCTGCTTCGGAGAACCAGCCTTACCGGTACTGAGAGTACTGATGCCTTCGGAGAGATGTTCTTCAGGATATACTCCAACAGCACGCGCATCGCCAAGAAACCCTGAAGATAGGAGTTCATGTCCAGAATACCCGAGAGCACCCCGTCAACAAGGTAAGCCTTGTTGGCGGGACTGAGATCACAACCAAGAACCTTCAAGTCTTTTCTTCCAGAAGCAAGTGCTGCCTCACAAATGGCCGGGGTATTGGACTCACAGACGGTATAGAGGCCCACTACGTCATCATCAATGAGGGAACCGAGCTCAGCGACCAGTTGTTCCTTGTCATAGGTATCCTTCACCGGAACGCAGGTAATAGGGACGTTGTTTTGCTTAAGATACGCAACAAAGCTCTCATAGTTATCCATCTGGCCTTTACTTGATGCATTTCCCAACGCTACAAGAACTTTCCCTGCCTTGCATATTTGACTCATGAATTCAGCACCGGTCTGTCCAATGAGGTCGTTGAATGGCTCAACTGCACAAAGGAAATCCATGTGCTCGAAGGAGTCGTCCACCAATACCACGGGATAGCCTTTCCCGATGAGTTTCTGTACAGCAAGCTGCAACTTGATACCGGTATTGATCGGCATGATTACAATCCCATCCAAGTCGTCCTGATGATAGAGATCGGAGAGAATCGCACACTCCTTATCCTCAAGCTCTGAAGCTTTCCCATCAAAATAGTACTCGTGAAGAGCGATGTTCATTCCCATGTCCTGTGAGAACGCCGACTTCACCCCCGACGCAATCATGTGATGATAGTCATGGCTCACACGAGGCTTCTTGCCGACAAAGGCAATATTCATTGTTTTACGTTTTAAGGAAGAGGCTAAATAATTGACCTCATATCCCATGCTTTTCACTGCTTCCAGGATTTTTTCCCGCGTAGCAGGACTGAGCCCTTCCTTGTTGTAAATCGCACGGTGAATGGACGTCAGGGAGTACCCTGTGGCCTTCGATATATCCTTCAATGTCATGAAACCACCACCATTAAGAGATTGCACACCCTCACTATACCAAAAGAATGGGCGATCAAATAAAAATCTTTTTAAGTGACTCTCTATCCTTCGAACAAAGCTCATAGGAATTTGAGAGCGACTCAGCTTCGTTTTCTACAATCAGGACTGCCGAACCCGGGTGAAATACCCCTACATGCCATTCCCCTTTATCAACAACATACAACGTCCCTTCCTTTAGGTAATGACATATAAGAGGCCCGATTGCTTCACCTTGCCCTGCTGTAACCAAACAAACACTGCCCTTGAGCAGGTAGAACACCTCTTCAGTCTCCAGGTGCTTCTCTATCTTATGGATTGCAGCGATATCGTTTCCCAGGGGATTGTAATCAGCATAGGCAACTCTCCAACCTTTCGAGAAGAAGACATCCCTGAATCCGTGCATCTCTGAATCAATTACCTTCTCTTGCATTATATCAACCGTAAATAAGGTTCGGCAGGAATAGCGTTATTTGCGGGAAAAATACCAGCACGAGTATTTCAAGGAAAATTGCGGCGAAGAAAGGTGTCGACTCTTTCACAAAATCCCCGATTGAACAGCCCTCAATCCCGCACACAATATAGATGCCGGTTCCAACAGGAGGTGTCATACACCCTAGGGTGATGATGGTGGACATGCAGATACCGAAATGCACAGGGTCGATGCCCAACGACATTACCACCGGAACAAAAATCGGCGTGAGCAGCAACGTATTGACGTCACTGTCGAGGAACATACCGGCAAAGAAGAGAAATGCCAGCATCAACAGCATCATCAAGGTTCCATTGGTCGTGATGGAGAGCAGGAAACTGCTCATCAGCACGGGAACCTCGCCGAACGTAAGGGCATATCCAAAAATACCGCTGAACGCAATGATTACGATGATGGAACCCAAGTCGGCGATTGCATTCTTCAAAGCCTTCCAGAACTTCTCCAATGTCAATTCATGATAGACGAACACCCCGCAGAACAGGGAATACACAACGGCAAATGCACCAGCTTCCGATGGGGTGAAAATACCAAATCGAATTCCAACAATGAGAATAACGGGGAAAAGAAGTGCCCAGATGGACATTTTCAGGTTTGTCCAAATCTCCTTGAACGTAGGAAATGTTGCATCTTCTGCGGGCTTGTCGTAGTGGTGATGGCGTGAGGTAAGACTTACCGTCACCATCAAGAAAACAGCCATAAGAATACCTGGAACAATTCCGGCTATGAAGAGTTTGCCGATTGAAACGTTGCCTAGAAAGCCGAACAAGATCAAACCAAGGCTGGGAGGGATGGTTGCGACAATCAAGCCGGAAAGACATGTAATTGCTGCAGTATACCCTTTGGGGTAGCCTTGTTTATCCATTTCAGGTCCGAGAATCCGAATTTGCATGCTTGCATCAGCTACCGCTGATCCGGAAACGCCTCCCATAAGGGTTGAAAGCACGACGTTTACCTGGGCTACCCCACCGTACATCTTCCTTGTCAGAAGCTTGGCCAGTGATAACAAGTTCTTGGTGATACCTGTTTCGTTCATCAGGTTGCCGGCAAAAATAAAGAATGGGATTGCCAGGAAGGTAAATGACTGCGTCTGGGCAACCACCCGCTGGACCAATACAGTCCAAGGGACTGCCCGCTCGATGATGAAGTATCCCATACCTGATATGCCGATTACAAAGGCGATCGGCATGCCGATGAGCAACAATACCACAAATAAAATCAACAATAAGACCATAGTGTATTACCTATCTGATTTCTTTTTGAAATCGTCGACTGTATTGGATATCAAAGAGAACATCATCAGTACCGAGCAAACCGGAAGGCTCATTGTTACAAATGAATAGCTGATATGCAATGTTTGGAACGTTCTCTTCACATTGGAGGATGCAAGCTTGAACCCGTAATAAACAAAAAATACGAGCAACGTGAACATGAACACTTTTACAAGATATGCAAGTACGATACGCACCTTTGGAGGCAGCTTGATTACGAACATGTCGATGCCGGGGAGTACACCCAACCTGAGAGCGATATCGCCACTGAGGAATGCCAGCCAAGCAAAGCAAAGTTTAGTGACATCCATCGTCCATTGGATGGGAAGGCCGATCTTTCTTGTAAGGGCTGATATGAAAACAAGAACGACAATCAGGATGAATAATGCTGCAGCAAGATAAAGTTCTCCGGCACACAACGAATCATAGGCTCTACGAAGCCGGGACCGGCTGGAAGATTGTTTTTCCATTACATAACTCCAAAGCATCTGCCTCGATCATGAGGCAGATGCTCATTCTGAACAAATTACAAACCAAGTTCCTTGGAAATCTTTTTCAGGACGTCGGTGTAACCGAGTTTCTCATATACCGGTTGGACTGCAGCCTTGAACGGGGTCTTGTCAACGTTTCTGATGACCATACCCTTCTCAGCCATTTCCTTCTCCTGACTCTCGATCATACCGAGAACGAGACCCTGATACTTCACACCGATCTCCCTGAATGTCTTTACGAACAAATCCTGAGCTTCCTTGCTCCAGGAATCAAAAGTCAGTGTTCCGATGACAGGGCATCCAATGAGCTGGAAGTGCTCGGTCTTGTTGATATATTTGCTGACCTCATAGATATGGGATGCATATACGGTTGGAGTCTGGGCTTCACAACCATCAATTACCTTTTGTTCAATGCCGGGATACACTTCAGACCAAGACATCGGTGTTGCTACAGCACCCATAGCATTGACGCTCTCCGTGAAGAGCGGACTGGCAATCGTACGGATCTTCTGCCCTTTCAGATCTGCAGGGGTGTCAACAGCCTTGTTCAAGACGAAGTTTCTCGGTCCGCTGTACCAATTGGAAGTAAGGACCTTGATTCCCTGCGATTCAAATTGGTTCTCCCAGTCTTTATAAATCTCAGTCTCCAACAGTTTGTTGATGACGGAAATATCGTCGATGAGATACGGCATCTGGATGATTCCGAAATCAGGGACAAAACTCATAAGTCTGCCCGGGTCCGAGACTGTGACAATTGCAGCACCTTGGATGGCCTGTTCCAGTGTGTCGTCATTTTCGCCAAGTGCACCACCGATGAAGACCTCGACGTTGAAAAGCCCGCTCTTGTTGAGAATATCCTTGATCTCATACAATGCTTTGGATTCGACGTCTTCCGCTCCGTTCTCAGTAGAGAATTTCACCTGGTAGGGACCAGCAGCACTACGTTCAGAATTTCCACCCGCAAAGAGTGAAACCGATGCAATCAATACGAAAATCAGACACAACGATAGTTTCTTCATTTTCTTCCTCCTAATACTTTTCACTTCGAATACTCGAATTGAATTACTTTGCACCAAGAACCGTCTCAACGGTCTCAAATTCCGCAACCCCACGTCCCGATTCGTTGTCCATGAAGAAGTTGCAATCGGGATGCAACCTCATGGCTGTTGCCGGGCATTCTGCACTGATCGAACCCATGATCATTCTTAGGCATGCCTTATTCTTCTTTGCTGTGGGTACGGTACAAACAAGATGGGCTCCACTCATCAGAGTCGGGACAGTAAGTGAGAGAGCCTGCTTGGGAACATCGTCAAAAGTCTTAAAGCATCCATCATGCACTTGCTGCATCCGACAGACGTCGTCAAGGGAAACAATTTTCATCGCCAAGGGATCCTTGAGGTCTGCCATGTCCGGGTCGTTGAATGCAATATGACCGTTCTCCCCGATTCCTAGAAAGACTACGTCGATGGGCTCTGCAAGCAACAGCTTGGAGTATTCATCACAAACAGCTTGAGGATCCTTTGTCTCTGCGAGAATCTTATGGAATGCCTTTACCTTTAGGGTATTGAACAGGGTCCTATCGAGATAGTTGCTGAATGCTGCTTTGTCATCGGCACTGATTCCTATGTACTCATCCATGTGGAACACTTCAATTCGTGACCAGTCAATCTTCTTGCTCGCTTTCAGATACCCAAGAACATCGTCCTGGCTTGGTGCTGAACCCATGATCACCCTGACAGTTTCCTTTGCAGCCAACAGCGAGACAAGGAGCTCTTCACCGCAGCGACCTGCGGCGATGCCCATCTCCTTTCTTGAGGGAGCTATGGTCATTTTCATAGAATAGGTAAGCGTAGTATTCATTATAAAACCTTTTTATCGTTTAAGGAAACGTTTTCGTTATCGTTTAACGTAACGTTACCATCACATCAATAATCTGTCAATCTTTTTCTTTGGTTTTACAAATATGCACCCTGCAGACACCAAGAGTGTTCCTGCTTTTATTTACAATGCAACAATTAGTCTTACTAGAGAAGACTATGCTAGATTGTCGATGGAAGTTTGAAAGCAAGGATTTTCACTCTCTGGAAGGACATAAAGCCAGATTATGACAAAAACTCGAACCGTGGAATGTGAAGGCGGCGGACCTACTGATAGATGAGCAGGGTATGTTACAATTCCAAGAGGATTGAAAAATTCGTGTCGGTTACCGAACATGGTATGCTGCAATAAGCTTCCAAAGAGCTCATGTCAACGCCAGGTCATCAGAGCTTCATTCACGCTGACTTCTACTCTTTCTCTTGGATTTTTATATGTTCCTAAACCATGACCAGGAAGCATGACATCAAAATCAATTTTCAATAACTTAAGAAGTGATTGGAGATAGAGTTTTTTATCAAAGTCGATTGACCCGTTCCAACCAAAATGACCATATCCCAGAGTACCAATAACATCACCAGAGAAAAGCAAACGCCGCCCCATCCACGAAACAAGAAATCCAGTACACCCAAGAGTATGACCTGGAAGATATATCGACTGCACTGCAAGTTGCCCAACTGAAAATTGCTGATTATCCTCCAAAATACAATCCACTGAAACTGGAGTGAATTCCCGATGGTAGAGAAATCCACAACAACGTTCGTCAGCTTTTGCCATTACTTCAGCAGTATATTTATGAGCGATTAACTTTATTCCTATTTTTTGCAAAAAATGTGCTCCCTGGGCATGATCATAATGAGGATGGGTGATCAAAACAGTCGATATTTTTCTGCTCCCAAGTCCCCATTGATTCATGATTTCCAGGATTTGCGGCCAAGAATCACCGACACCAGCGTCAATAAGGACTATCTCCGATCCAAGATCGAGCGCATACACATTACACTCATCAAAGGGGCCTTTCACCTGGCTTCCTGTTAAGCCCATAAGGCTCCCCCCGACTACATATAAGCCTGGCAGCAATTGCATAGGTATCCCTCCTCCAAATCACGGTATGTACTACCAGAGAGCTGCTTCAATTTCCATGCAGAGCCAGTGATAGATAGGGAGATGCAACTCTTGTACCTTGAAAGTTTCATGTTCAGGAACCCTAAGGCAAACATCACAATAAGCTTGTAAAGCACCACCACCTTTACCGGTCAAGCCAAGCACCGCCAAACCTTTTGCTTTGGCTACCAAAGCTGCATTCAAGACATTTCGGGCATTA
>JAAZAT010000295.1 GCA_012514185.1 Spirochaetales bacterium
AGAACTGAAAGCCGATGAAGTAGAGTGAAAATATGAAGAGCATGAGGACCAAGGTGCGCTTGAACAGCTTCTTGGTATCGAGGGACCCATCCGCCAACAGATAGGTCTCCTTTGAAAAGAGTGCTTTCACTCGTTCTTTCAATGTCATTGCATCAAATCCTTGCATGTAGAAAAAAAGACAGTGCTGTCAGCCTGTGCAGACCCTTGGAAGAGAGGGGCTTTGCCCCCTCCCTTTCCTTCGATGGCTGCAAGCAAGGTGCTCTTGCTTGCATTGAAAGAAAACAGGGTCGAAGCTTTGCCTTGGACACCAACCAGCCAAAGCAGTCTACCCTCGACCATCTTGGCTGCAAAGAGCAGCAAATCCTCATGCTCCACCAAAGCCTGCGCGACATCCTTCAGGTCAACGTGTTCAGCGACGTTCCAATATACCACCGGTACCGAACCGACCAAGGACGCATGGGCGACCAATGAGGAGAGATGGAGTGAAGCTATGGCCTCTTGAGCTCGTCTGAGCTCACTTTTTGTCTGTGCAGCCTGAGCTAATGATGCTTTCGCCACCTCGACCAGATCATCCAGCGGAGCGGAGAAGAGCATGCCCAGCTCGGTGACGGCATCCTGTGCTTTTCGAATCTCTTGCCGGGCTATGGCACCCACCGTGAAGATGAGGCGGATGTGTCCGCGGATTTTTTCCTGTCCACTATAGTGAAACAATTCAATCTCGGTGGTGTTGGCAACATGGAGGCCTCCGCAGGCAACTGTGTCGACATCGTCGACGACAACCAGGCGTACTCCGTCCCCTTCCACCTTGATCGACCTTCTCAGACCGAGGCTCTGTGCCGAGCTTTGGGTATGCACTTCATAGTGCACCGTATGATTGCCTCGTACCACGGCATTCACTAAATCTTCGAGCTCGAAACAGATTTCCTGTTCGACTGATGCGGCATCGGTTTCGATGGTGAGGATGCGCTCGCCCTGGTGCACGCTCACTGTCTGGATGCCGAATCGGGTGAAGAGAAGGCCGCTGGCTACATGCTGGGCCGTGTGCATCTGCATGAAATGGTAGCGATGCTGCCAATCCAGTTCGATGTGCACCTGCTGTCCGATATGAAACACCTGCTGCTTGACGTGGTGATGGATGGTGTGGTCATCGTCCTTGGTCGTGTTCAAGAGCTGAACACCAGAAATTGTGCCGATGTCACCACTCTGCCCGCCCCCTTCGGGGTAGCAGATGGTGGAGTCCAAAATCAGATTCCCATCGATGATGTCGACAATGGTGGCTGTATGGTTTTTTTGATACGGCTGTTCGTAATAAAGAGGATATGAATGCATGTACTTCCTTCCAAATCATTTTTGCATGGTCAAGTAATCATCCACCGGCAGGGCGGTATCGGCCACCGGCAGGCGGAACTTGTATTTGATCGCAATCAAGCGGATGATGAACACCGTGCTGCTGGCTGCCAGGAACTTTTCGAACATTCCCAAACCAGTCATTTCCAGAAGAAGGTAGACGATACCGCCGATCAATGAAGCGGTGGCGTAGAAGTCGCTTGTCAGAACGGTAGGGACCGAGCGGCTCATGATGTCCCTGACCACACCGCCGCCAACGGCCGAGAAGACGCCGCACAGCACCTGCCCAACCGGACCGATGCCGTACATGGCACCTTTGGCCACACCCAAGGCGGTGAATACGCCCAAACCCAGAGAGTCGGCAAAGAGGATGACTCTCCATTTACCAACAAATTTCGGGGCGAGAAAGAATACGGCTAGCCCGGTTGCTACACACGTAAGAATATAAGCACTATCGGTCAAGGCGGCAACCGGGGTTGCTCCGATGAGCATATCCCGAAACATTCCGCCTCCGCAACCGACGGTGCAAGCGAACACCACCACGCCCAGGATGTCGAGTTTGCAGCGAACCCCCTTGACCGCCCCGGTGATGGCGAAGATGAATGTTCCAAACAGGTCGAAAATATAGATGATGCCTAGTTCCAGTTCCATGGCTCGAGACTATCACCAAACCAAGACTTGTCCAAGACAGCGAACTACACTATCTTTAGGAAAGTAGTGAGGAGTGAGGTATGGCAATTATAAAATCTGCATGGGAACTCGCATTGGAAAAGACTGAAAATCTCCAAGTGGACCCGGTAAAAATCAAGCGGGACCTCAAGGTCAAGGAAGGCAGGCAATTGGCCGGCTCTTTCCTCAGCGATATAGATGCAACAAAGGAAAACACCAAGAAACAGTATGACGCTGTTCCTGTTGAAGATAAGGCAGCATTCAAGGAGGGTATGGCACTCACCATGCTGTCCAATCTCGCACTTCCCAGAAGTGCTGCATTCAAGGAGAATTTTGCGAAGGTCCTCGACCTGGGCATGATCCTTGGTGAGGGCAACGAGCAGCTGGAACAATTGCTCGGGCAACTGGAAGGCTTTTTCAGCCAGTATCTGGAAAATCAAGAGGATCTGGTCGAGCGGATGAAGCAACAGTTCGCTCCTGCCTTGCAGCAGAAAGAGGCACAGCTGAGAAAGCAGTATGGTCCCAATTTCACGCTCAGGCCTGAACAGGATCCTGAGTTCATGAAGCTGTTGGACAAGCAACTCTCCCAGCTTGATGAGCAGTACACCAATATCCTGACCCAAGCAAAGCTTCAAATCAAAGAGCTGCTCGGCGTCGACTGAGAGAGAGTCTCACCCAAATAGATAGCCTGCCATTTCGGCAGGTTTTTTTATCCCCGATGGCAGAAGTTCAGAGCACTTCTTCCACCGCCCTCCTGTCAGAAGCGAACCTCTTCTTCGTTCATGTCTCTTGTCACAGCAGGGGGTATGCCATAGGCTTCGTTTCCAACAAATCTTCAAATGCCTGCAAATTCCTAGGTTTCCTCTCTGTCACAAGTGACGCAGACCGGTTGCTGAACCGGTTAAAACTTGTGATATGTGAGATGTTATTGGTAGATGTTATAAGCATCTTCTTCCTACATATGACATTCGCTAACTTCTTTTATTATAATAAATTATACTATTTTCTCTCTTGACTTCTTCTTACATATTACATAATATTCAAGCACAACAACGACAAGAAGGAGAGAGCAGATGAAGAAGTTAGCAACCATTATCCTGATGACCCTGCTCTCTTTCTCTCTCTTCGCTGCAGGCATGAACGACACCGCAGTGCTCAAGCTCCATGCCTACATCCCCGAGAGGACCACCTTCAGTGCCGACGAGTTCGGCTTCCAGGTGGCTTCCAACGCCTACAACTTCACCTACTCGGTCTTCGAGCAGGGAATGGACAGGACCTTGTTCGTGGTTGCCAACTGATTTGCTTACAGAAAGCGCGTCCGGACAGACAAGCTTGCATATAGACAGAAGCCAGTGTTGCGGGAAACATCACTGGCTTCTCTTTTTATGCATCGCTCATGGTACATTATTGCGCAATATACTTTGTAAGCTTTCCCTTCCCAAGAACAAAAATCATATTCTTGTCGAGTAATCGCTTGAGCAGGAGTCCTGCTTGGGTTTGGGAAATACCAAGAAAAGTTTGCAGGTCTTTTTTTTGAATGCTCCCTTTGCTTTTGATGTACTGATAGGCTTCATACAAACCCTCACTCTCTCCAACATGTTCTACCAAGTAGTTCCTATTAGGGAGCGTTACTTTAAAAGCATTCGGGCTTGTTTCTATTATCGGTTTGCATGATGCCTTTGCATACTGTTCGAAGATACGAG
>JAAZAT010000115.1 GCA_012514185.1 Spirochaetales bacterium
CCCAGTTGACGGGTGATGATCGCACGTTCGCCATCCTCAAAGGTTCCTTCACACGCAATTGCATCATCAGATGCAACCAACTGCCTGTAGAGGGAACCCTTGACGGTACCATGGGTAGTTTTGATATCGATTGCCTGGTTCTCGGGGGCAGCCTGAATCTCTACATGCTTCATATCCATCAATTCACCCAAGGCTTGCTGCTGCAGTTCAATCTCCCCGTTTGCCCGGTACAGACCGGCTCCGGCTTCAAGGATGAGCGTCCCACCGTTCTGGACAAACTGCTTGAACACGGCAACGGTTGGAGGCTCGAGGACCAAGGGCATCGGGACATAGAGCACTCTGATTCGACTCGAAAGCAATGAGTCGAGATGATCCTCATGCATAAAACGAATCGGGATTCCCCTGTGATAGGCGGCCTTGAAAACACCACTCAAGCTTTTTGCATAGAGTTCTTCCATTCGACCGGCTGCAAAGGCAAGAAGACTGATGGACCGAGAAACAAATACTGCATTTGTCTCACACACCCGTTGGGCGGCATCGATGTCAGTCGTATTCAGCCGGCGGGCACACAGGGAAGCGCTTCGGCTTCTCGGTGTATCCTCTCCCATGAAACCGACAAGACCGAAACCGGGGGATTCAAGGCTTGACGGCTCGACGGCATACTGCCAATACACGGTGCCTTTCCCTCCGCAGGCGATGGTGTTGTAGTTCCATACCCGCACGTCCTCGGCAGTCGGGACCAAGCCGCCGAGCAAGCCGGGCTTTCCCGCCCCTCCCTGCAGCTCCACCTGATAGAACATCTTGCCGTTGGAAGCCTGAGCCACCATTTCATTATGCAAAAAATGGCGGTAATAGTGCTCCTCGCCCATCAACCATTTCGGGAAGCTGGAAAGACCGAAGATCTCGACCTCCCTGGCAAGCAGGAACTCATCACCCAGCTCGTTGGCCAGGCCTCCGGTGAGTTTATTACCCAAGATCCCACTGTAGGCCACGTGTGTCTGAACAGGCTTACCCGGAGCTCCCTCCTTGCATGCGGCAACTCTTTTTCTCAGCCAAAGCTGGATGTTTCCAAGCCAGAAGGCTCGCCAGTCAATCATATCAGGGTAGGTGCCGAACCGGGTCGGAGGCTTCACCTCATCCCATGCAGTATAGCTTCTATACCATGCCAAGCCCAAGGATTCCAAATCCTGGTACTTGTGCTTGAGAAAGCGGATGAAGACCTCTTGGGAGTGCCTGCAATAACAAAGCATGTTGCTGCGATAGTCATACATCGGTTCAAGATGCGGTTCGTTCCACACATCAAAAGCGATCACCGTAGCATCGGTGCTGAAATGCTCGGCCGTTGTGCGGATGAAGTGCATGACCATATCAGAGAAAACCTGGTCATCCATGCACCTGCCGGGCCATCCGGCGGTGGGAATATTCGCAGGTCCTCCATAGGCGACAGTCTGGCCATCAGCGGTTGCATATAAATCGCGTGTGTCTCCTTGGTACGTCCAGTAGGGGGCTCCTTCGGGGATCAGATTGATCACCACCTGAAGGTTGTACTTCTGCGACAGCGCAACCAAGGCGTCAAGATCGGCAAAATCAAACTCACCCTGCACTTTCTCGATGGCATTCCAGACAGCCCACAACTTGATGCAATTGAAACCCATCGCCTGCATGTGAGCGATGTCCCGCTCCCAATACGTTCTCACAGGAAATGGAGGACGAAAATATTGAGCTCCGTACAGCATACACCCTACCCTTTGACGGCGCCCGCCGTCATGCCACTGACCAAATACTTCTGCATGAAAAATCCAATGATGATGATGGGGACCATGGTAATCGTCGCAGCTGCACTGCACTTTCCCCAATCCACCGACACAGCTCCCACATACCGTGCTATTCCCACGGTCAGAGGATAGGTCTTGAGGTTGGTCAATTGCAGGGAGAACAACAGCTCATTCCAGGAGCTTTGCATGACCAGGATGATAGCAGAGGCTATTGCAGGTTTGAGCAAGGGGATGATTATCCTGGAGAAGATGCCGATCCTGCTGCACCCCTCTAGTCCTGCCGATTCTATGAGCTCATTGGGGATATCGGCGATGAAGCCGGTCATCAACCACGTTACGAAGGGCAGTGACAAACAGCTGAGCGTCAATATCGGGGCCAGGTACGTACCGGTGAGGTGCATGCGGTTCATCAGCATGAACAGGGGGATGAGGATGGTTATGGAAGGCACCATCTTGCCAAGC
>JAAZAT010000062.1 GCA_012514185.1 Spirochaetales bacterium
CCAGGTAGGTATTCATCGCCTTCGCCGCCTTGCGTCCCTGGCCCATGGCCAGGATGACCGTTGCAGCACCAAGGACAATATCGCCTCCGGCATACACGCCTGTGAGCGTGGTCTCGCAGGTCTCCTCATTGACGATGAAGTTGCCCCGCCTGTTGACATCTATGCCTTCGGTGGTTGCCTTGATCAGCGGATTGCTGTCATTGCCGATGGCGACGATGACGGTGTCAAACTCGTACATCTTCTGGCTGCCGGGTATCTCGACCGGACTGCGTCTGCCCGAGGCATCGGGTTCTCCCAGCTGGCAGGCGATCAACTCGACACCATTGACCCGGCCCTTCTCATTGGCTGTAATCTTGAGCGGGGCATGAAGGTACAAAAACTGCACACCCTCTTCCTTGGCATGGGCGACCTCTTCCTTACGGGCGGGCATCTCAACTTCGGTGCGGCGATACACAATCGTCACTTCCTCGGCTCCCAGGCGCTTTGCGGTACGAGCGGCATCCATGGCGACGTTGCCGCCGCCGAAAACTGCGACCTTGTGGGAGTCGAAGAGAGGAGTCAAGGCCTCTCCGATGGCATATGCCTTCATCAGGTTGCTGCGGGTCAGATATTCATTGGCGGAGAAGACACCGATGTAGTTCTCCCCCTCGATGTTCATGAACTTGGGAAGACCGGCGCCGGATCCGACAAACACGGCATGAAAACCGTCTTTTTCCATCAGGTCGGAGATGGTGCGGGTTTTTCCGACCAAGTAGTTCCTGCGGATCTCAACCCCCATGGAAACCAGGTTGTGCAATTCATGCTCGACAATCTTCTTGGGAAGACGGAACTCTGGAATGCCATAGACAAGCACACCACCGGCCTTGTGCAGCGCCTCGAACATCACCACTTCGTGGCCGTTCCTTCTGAGGTCTGCAGCAGCCGAGATGCTGGCAGGACCTGTTCCCACCACAGCTACACGCTTGCCAGAAGGCTCTCCCACCTGGGGAACCTTCTCCAAACCGTGCTCACGGGCATAGTCGGCGACAAACCGCTCGATACGACCGATGGAAACCGACTGGTCAACATCCTTGTACATTTTCCCGACGGTGCAATAGAGCTGGCACTGGCTCTCCTGCGGACATACACGCCCGCAGATGGCTGGAAGCAGACTGCTCTGCTTGATCACTTCCGCCGACTCGGCAAACTTGCCTTCGGCCGCCTTGGCGATGAAGGCGGGGATGTCGATTGCAACGGGACAGCCGGCGATGCAGGGCTTGTTCTTGCACTGCAAACAGCGCATCGCCTCGATCCTCACTTGATTTTCCGTATACCCAAGGGCTACTTCCTGCATGTTGGTCACCCGAACCTCAGGATTTTGGGTAGGCATCTCCTGCAAAGGAATTCGGGCGCGGTCTTTCGGTGTCAAAGCCTTGTCTGCATACTGGGCCAGTAAGACTTGCGCTTGTGTGTCCAACTCTTCTCTCGTAGCGTGCATACTGCTCATGCCTCCCCTTCCTTGATCTGTAAGCCGATATGGCAGCGGTGATGAGCTTCCTGTTCCTTGCTCTTGTAGGTACCCAGGCGAAGCAACATATTGTCCCAATCAACCTGATGTCCGTCAAATTCGGGGCCGTCGACACAGACAAACTTGGTCTTGCCCCCGATGGTCACCCTGCAGCCGCCGCACATGCCCGTTCCATCGATCATGATGGTGTTCAGGCTGACAATGGTGTGAATTCCGAATGGTTTGGTGGTAAGGGCGGCAAACTTCATCATGATCGGAGGACCGATGATGACGACGCAGTCGGGTTTATACGTCTCGCACAACTCTTTGAGCGGCTCGGTCACCAGCGCCTTGCGCCCATACGATCCGTCGTCGGTTACGACAATGACCTCATCGGCGGTGGCCTTCATATCCTCTTCCATAATCAACAGGTCCTTGTTGCGGGCTCCCATGATCACCTTGACCTCGTTGCCGGCACGCTTCATGCCCTGCACGATGGGAAACAGGGGAGCCACCCCGATTCCTCCACCGACACAGACTACCTTGCCGAACTTCTTGATATCGGTCGGCTTGCCCAAAGGCCCAAGCAGGTTTTCAATGGTGTCGCCTACTTCCAACAAAGCCAGACGATGTGTCGTTTCTCCGACTGCCTGGAAAATCAGGGTGATGGAACCTTTGACCGGGTCTGCATCGGCAATCGTCAAGGGAATGCGTTCGCCGAAATCCCCACCCATCTGCAGGATGATGAACTGTCCCGGCTTTCTTGCCTCGGCAATCTCTCTTGCCTCAATCTCCATCCTGAAAACCTCGGCAGAGAGCCGCTGCTTTGAAAGAATCGTATTCATGTCCTCTCCTCAACACTAATCTTGGGTATGCACGTTCCACCGGGCCGGCCAACAGAAGGGTCACCCATGCGAATAATGACAGGTGTGCATGATATTGTCAGTATTGTTTTCTCAGACAGGAGTGTCAAGTGCATCTTGCCCAAGAAGGCCCATGCTGGCAAACTAGCAGGAGGAGGGTCAATCATGATCAAAAGAGAACAGGAGATGAAGAGCGTCGTCAAGCAGAGGATGCGGGAAGGCACCGGGCAGGTGGTGGTGAAGTCCTTGATGGATGAGGGGAAGGTATCGCACAGCCGGCTGTTTGCCGAGTTGACCATCGAGAAGGGTTGCTCCATTGGCACGCACGACCATGTCAATGAAACCGAATATTACTGGATCACCGAAGGCAAAGGCATTGTCACGGAAGCCGACGGGGAGAAGGTTGTACACAAAGGCGACTTGGTCATCACCGGGGGCGGAGCCAGCCATGCCATCCGCAACGACGAGGATGAAACCTTGAAACTGATGGCTCTCATCATCCTTGAGTAGAGACTTGAAAACAGCCTGCAGGGTTCTGCAGGCTGTCGTGTGCAAGCTTATCGGCGATTGAACTTATTTGATCTTCACTTCAATGGTCTTCGGAAGGACTTCCTTCTTCTTGGGAAGGGTGAGGGTCAAAACTCCATCGGAGAACTCGCCTTCAATCTTATCCTCATCAATCCCCTCGGGAAGGCTGAAGGAACGCTCGAACTTCTTGAAGTATCGTTCGCGCACCAAGTTCTTTCTGCCATCGGCATCCTTGAGTGTTTCCTTGTTGCTGGAAATCTTCAGGATATGCTTGTCGACATTGACCAAGACCTCGTCCTGCTTGTAGCCTGCAAGCTCCGCCTCGATCACATACGACTTCTCAGTCTCATAGATGTCCACCGGGGGAATCTTGGAGCGGCTGACACCCCAGTCTGCAAAGATGTCGCTGAACAGGGAATCGAAGTTCGAAAGGCCGTTATTCTGATTGTAGGTTACGTAATATTTCATGTTGACACCTCCATGTGTACTTTGCTGTGTTTTTTCATTCACCAAGTATAATGCAATTGGCGTGCCAACTTTTCAAACGATGTTATACTTAATTTCTCATCTTTATATATTATATAAACTTATGAACTCCTTTCATACAGCCTTCCAAACCTGTTTGCTCCAATACCATTTCTTTTTGCTCCACACAAGCAACCAATTCAGATAGGTTGTATCATAATGACACAACCATATCAAAAAGACCCGTTTTCTGCTCCCATATGACTCATCGAACGTAGTTTGCCGCTCCCATGAAGAGACCGATATCAGCATCAACCGGTACATTGCGGTAGAGCTTGTCGATGGCGCGCTCGCTGTGAGCCATCCGGCCGAAGACCTTTCCATCGGCCGAGCTCAATGCCTCGACGGCATAGAGCGACCCATTGGGATTGTCGATCGAGAACGGGGCGGCTTGAGCGTGTTCATCCACATATTGGCTTGCAATCTGCCCGGCTTGTGCCAACGCCTTCAAGGTATCCGAATCGGCGGTAAAGCGGCCTTCACCATGGCTGATCGGAAGCAGCTGCACCTGCCCTACCTCATATTCGCTGAACCAAGGAGAGAGGGTCGAGCTGACCCGCGTCCTGACCATTGTCGAGATATGCCTGCCGCTGCGGTTGTAGTCGAGCAATGGGTCATGCTCGTTGATCGTGGTGATACTGCCGTGGGGCAGAAGCCCCAGCTGCACCAGGGCCTGGAAGCCATTGCAAATGCCGCCGACCAAGCCATCACGCTGTTCAAGCAGATTGGCAATCTCCTCCTTGATGAGTGGATTGCGTAAAAAAGCTGCAATGAACTTGCCCGACCCATCGGGTTCATCGGCTGCAGAAAAGCCTCCGCTGAGAAATAGGATCTGGGATCGACGCAGCTCGTCGCGCAGGCGGACGATGCTGTTGCGCACATCCTGCTCGGTTTGCGTGTTGATCACCAGCGTCTTGCAATCGATATTGCAGGCCTTCCAGGCACGCTCGACATCATACTCGCAGTTGGTACCGAAGAACACCGGCAGCAGCACGGTAGGTTTCTTGACAGGATAGTGCGACCGGGTTCGTGCACGCCTGGTATACGACAAGGTGGGGAAAGCCATGTCCTCATCCCGCTTTTCAAGATCGCCGTACACCGAAGTGAGTGGATTTACAAGCAGCCGATGGACGTGCTCAAGATCCATCCTCGCAAAGGGAAGGCAGAGCTCATCTTTTTGGGTTGTATACCCGATATAGGTTCCCTCAAGGGGGAGGGCCTGATCGCACTCCACCAGAAACGCTCCGTATCTCTTGCATAAGAGGTCCAGATCGGCAGTAACGGTGCAGCCGATGTTGTTTCCCAAGGCCATCTTGGCAAGCGCCTCGGCAATGCCCCCGTATCCCAAAGCCCAGCAGGAGAGCACCTGTTTGCTTTTTACCAATCTTCCGACCTGCTCGAACAGGGCGGGCATCTGTCTTTGCTGTTCTGCCTGCAGCAGATAGAGCTTGGAACCGGCCTTCTTCCATTCAGGGCTGAGCACATCGTCTTTGGAGGCAACCGAAACGGCAAAGCTCACCAAGGTAGGGGGAACATCCAGATGCTTGAAGGAACCGCTCATCGAATCCTTGCCTCCGATGGCAGCCTTGCCAAAAAGCATCTGGGCCTTGTAGGCACCCAGCAGCGCCGAAGCAACCACCCCCCATCGCCGGCTGTCGTCGCCCGGCCGACCAAAATACTCTTGGAAGGTAAGATAGGTCTGGTCCCAATCACCACCGGCGGCCACCACTTTCGCAAGCGAATGCACCACTGCAAGAAAGGCGCCTTCAAATGGATTGGCCTGCATCAGGTAGGGATCGCAGGCCCACGAGGCGAGGCTGGCGGTGGAGCTCTTACAACCGGGCACGACGATCAGGGCGGCCATCGCCTGGATCGGGGTGCGCATCCTCGTTCCCCCGAAAGGCAGGAGCAGCGTCCCCGCCCCTATGGTGCTGTCGAACATCTGCGACAAGGCCTGTTTGCTTGCAACATTCAAATCAGAGAGCATGGCTTCGAACGACTCTGCTTTCGCATCCGGCTCGCCATAGTGCGGTATATGCACTGCTGCGTGCTTCTTGGCCCCGTTGCTGTCCAAGAGGCAGCGGTCGATTTCCACCAGCGTCCGCCCCTGATAGGTCATCCTCAGCGTCGGTTCGCTGGTTACCCGGGCGACGACGGTAGCCTCCAAATTCTCTTCATGTGCATACGCCAAAAAATCGGGAACATCGGCAGGACCGACCACCATGGCCATTCGCTCCTGGCTCTCGCTGATCGCCCGCTCGGTTCCATCGAGCCCTTCATACTTGGTGGGGATGGCATCGAGGTCGATCACAAGGCCGGGGGCAAGCTCGCCGATGGCTACGCTGACCCCGCCGGCTCCAAAGTCGTTGCAGCGCTTGATCAGTCTCGAAACCTCGGATCGGCGCAGCAAGCGCTGGATCTTGCGCTGCTGGGGTGCATTGCCTTTCTGCACCTCGGCGGCACAGCGTGCGAGCGAGGACCCGTCGTGGGTTTTGGAGGATCCGGTGGCTCCCCCGCAGCCATCCCGGCCGGTTCTTCCCCCGACCAGGATCACCAGGTCGCCTTCCTCAGGCCTCTCTCTTCTTACATTCTCTGCTTTGGCACAGCCGATGACAAATCCCAGCTCCAGGTGCTTGGCAACAAAGTTCGGATGGTAGATTTCTTCCACCATGCCGGTGGCTAGGCCTATCTGGTTCCCGTAGGAGCTGTACCCCAAGGCTGAACGTTCGGCGATGACCCGCTGGGGGAGTTTTCCCTCCATTGTTTCAGAGAAGGGGGTGCGGGGATCGGCGCTGCCGCTGACGCGTATGGCCTGATAGACATAGGCGCGTGAGGAGAGAGGGTCGCGGATCGCCCCGCCGATGCAGGTGGCTGCCCCGCCGAACGGTTCGATCTCGGTTGGATGGTTGTGGGTTTCGTTCTTGAAAAGCAGAAGGCAGGGGACCAGGCCCTCATCGGTTTGTACATCGACGGTGACCGAGCAGGCATTGATCTCCTCGGACACCTCCAAGCGATCAAGCTTTCCCTGGTTTCGCAGCTGCTTTGCTGCGAGGGTTGCAAGATCCATCAGGCAGATCGGCTTGGTGAGCGAAAGCGACCTGCGTCCCTCAAGGTATGAGGCGAAGACACTCAGGATCTCGGGGTCGTCTATGACAACCTGGTCGAGTTCGGTCAAAAATGTGGTATGGCGGCAATGGTCCGACCAATAGGTGTCAATAACCTTCAACTCGGTAAGGGAGGGGTCTCTGCCCTTCTGTGCAAAATACCGCTGCACCAGAGCAAGGTCATCCCTGTCCATTGCCAGGGAGTACTCTTCGATCACATTCGAACGGTCGCTGCGGGAGCAGAACCCATCCAGGCGGGCGGGAAACGAGGGGGCACTGAAGCTCTGTCCCAGATGCTCGGGCAGGTGCAGCGAAGCCTCGCAAGATTCCACGGGATTGATGAGATACGCCTTGATGCGCAGTTTCTCCTCGTCCGTCAGCTCTGAGTCGAAGCAGTAGAAGGTTGCACAACGAACGGTGCAATGCAGGTGTGGATAGACAAGCTGGATGCACATGGACGTCGAATCGGAGCGCTGGTCGAACTGGCCGCTGAGCATCTCGACCCCCAATGTCCAAGAGCAGGGAGGAAGCTCGGAAACCAGCTCGTCGCGTTGGACCATGCTTAAAATCGTGCGAGAGACATACACAGCCTCTTCATCGTTCATCCCCTCGATGTCGTACCGATGATAGATTGCCGTCCGGGCGGCATTGGCAAGTGACAGGACAGAGGTGAGGGAAGCAGACAATGCCTCCTCGGCATTACGAAATCCTTGTTTGCGTCGTACCCAGAAGCGATGAACCATCACAAATCTCCTTGAGCAAGGCTTTCTTTCCGATATCCTTGCGATAGTGCATGTTTGCAAATGAAATCGAGTCTACGGCGCGATAGGCCAGCTCGATGGCTGGTCGCAGCGTGCTTGAGCGGGCAACCACATGCAGCACCCTGCCTCCGTTGGTGACCAGGTCGCCCTTCTCGTCAAGGGCGGTACCTGCATGCAACACCTCAACCCCGCAAGGCAGTTTGCCGATGGCAATGCTCTTTCCCACCTCATAGGTGAGAGGATAACCACCGCTTGCCAGGGCAACACTGCAGGCATACCCTCCTGTAAAACGGACAGGAACCGTATCGAGCGTCTGGTTGGTGCAGCTTACGAGGATGTCCAGAAGGTCGCTGTCAAGCAGGCTGAGTACAGCCTCGGCTTCCGGGTCGCCGAAACGGCAGTTGTACTCTATAACCACCGGCCCTGTCTGGGTGAGCATCAAGCCGAAGAAGAGACAGCCGGTAAACGGCCTTCCTTCTTGGCGAAGGCCCCGCAAGGTTGGTTCGATGATGGTTCTTTCGCACACTGCTGCAATCTCATCGGTGTACCAAGGATTCGGGGCGATCACCCCCATCCCGCCGGTATTCGGTCCACTGTCATCGTCATAGGCGCGTTTATGATCCATCGCACTGACCATCGCCTTGGCGGTACTCCCGTCGCTGAACACCAAAAGGGAGACTTCGGGGCCGCTTGCGTACTCCTCGACGACCACCGTTTTACCGCTTGAGCCGAATTGGTTGTCGACCATCATATGTTTTGCAGCCTCGCAGGCCGTCTCTCGGTCGAAGGCGATGACCACGCCCTTGCCCAAGGCAAGGCCGTCGGCTTTTATCACAACCGGAAGCGGACAATCGGCAAGGTAGGCCAGGATCCGGTCATACTCGCTGAACACCCGGTATGCGGGAGTCGGAATCTGATGGCGCTGCATGAATGCTTTGGAAAAGGCCTTGCTGCCCTCAATGGCGGCAGCCTCCTTGGAGGGACCGAAACAGGGTATGCCGTGTAATCTGAATGCATCAGCCAATCCCTTGACCAAGGGTTCATCCGGTCCGACGACTGCAAGCTCGATCTGCTGACTCACCGCGTATGCCACAATGGCCGCATGGTCGGACACGCTGATATCAGCCATGCTGCACAGGCTCTGCATCCCTGCATTCTTTCCGATAGCAAACAGTTCGACACTTTGACTGGATTTGAGCAGTGCCTTTGCCAGGGCGTGTTCACGGCCGCCGCTGCCGATGATGAGGACTCTCATGCTAGTGGTGGAACAGACGGATGCCGTTGGTGATCATGACCATACCGTGCTCGTTGCAAGCCTGAATCACTTCCTCGTCCCTCAGCGAGCCACCGCTCTGCACGATATAGCCGACACCGCTTTGGGATGCCCGGTCGATATTGTCGCGGAACGGGAAGAATGCATCACTGGCAAGGCTCACCCCTGAAACCTGGTCGAGGAAGGACCGCCTCTCCTCCTCCGCCATGGGAGAAACATCGGTGGAAAGAAACCGTCGGCACTGCGCTGTCTCGGAGCGCAGGAAGAGCTCGACGGCGTTATCCTTGTCGTTGCGGCTCAGATTCGGCAGGAATGGAAGCGAGAGAACCCTCTCACTCTGCCTGAGCTGCCACATATCAGCCTTGTCTCCGGCAAGCCGGGTGCAGTGAATCCTGGACTGCTGGCCTGCCCCCACCCCGATGGTCTGGCCGTGCTTGGCGTAGCAAACCGAGTTCGACTGGGTGTATTTCAGGGTATTGAGAGCCACCAGCAAATCCAGTTCGGCTTCAGAGGGAAGCGCAGTATTGGTTGTAACAATGGGCTTGAGAACCGCTCTGTCAAGAATTTGGGTATTTCGCATCTGCGTGAACGTGATGCCGAACACCGACCGCTGTTCGAGCAGCGGCGGCTCATAATCTGCGTCGATCTGCAGAATGGTATACGAGCCGCCCTTCTTCTTTTTCAGGACTTCCAAGGCTTCCTTACTGTAAGAGGGGGCTATCACCCCATCTGAGACCTCGCTCTTGATGATCAGGGCGGTTGAGAGGTCGCACTCGCAGCTGAGGCTTATGAAATCACCAAAGCTGGACATGCGGTCGCTGCCGCGTGCACGCACATAGGCACAGGCCAGATCGCTGAGCTCGGTCTTTTCGTTGATGAAGTACATGTGCCGCTCGGTATCATTGAGAGCCAGACCGACTGCAGCACCTGCAGGGCTGACATGCTTGAAGGAGGCGGCGCTGGCAAGACCGGTGGCGCTCGCAAGGGAACTGACCAATTGCCAGCCGTTGAGGGCATCCAGCAAGTTGATATACCCCGCCCTGCCGTTGAGGACGGTCACCGGCAGCCGGCCTTCTTCGATGCTGATGCTTGCCATCTTTTGATTGGGGTTGCAGCCATACTTCAACTCAATACGATCCATTGCCCACTCCTTGCCGGATTTCCAGCTTTGCTTCATTGCCCGTCAAATCCACTTCCTTGACGCACAGTGCGACACGATACTCCTTGTCCAGCGCATCCCACATCTGGTCGGCTATCGATTGTGCATCCCCCCTCAGGTGCACCATCCTGGGTTCTCCGGTGAAACTCGGAAGGGGGTTCCCGTCCCCTTCATAGGTATGTATCAGATGGGCTTCACCCAACCGCAGATCCGAATAGGCATGGAAGGAACGGTCGCAGCTTCCATCCGCCGACCGCCTGAGGATGGACAGCTCGTAGAACGGGTCCGGCCCCAGATGGAAGAGGGCGCTGATGCGCGGGGTGTAGTTGGGCTCATCCGGCTCGAACGTACGGCTCTGCAATGACTGCTGCAAATCCACTCCTTGCCGCAGGCCATCGAGAATGGTATCGCTTTGGTCCCCGTTGGCAACCACGATGTCATCGCCCAACCTGTCCATGGCACGGTAGATGATCAAGGAGGGGTCCACAAGCAGGCTCTCATCCACTGCCTTGGTCCGCACCGCATCGCCTTCTGCCACCAGGGCACGGTTCTTGCTGTGAATGCTGCGGGCTGTGATGAAGTAGGCGATGACAGCCTTCCCCCTGTCGTTCATGCCACACACGATTCCCCTGCCGGGGTACCTGCGCTCTGCCAGTTTCTGCGATACGTTCATGTTTCTCTCCATGTACAGGCAGTAGGAGGCAACCGTTTTCGGAAGCAGTTTCCACTCCACCTGCTCTAAAATTCGTCGTCCCAAGGAAGCAGGGGTGTCATCGTCGAGCACATCCAGTGCCTGTTGGCTCAAAATCGGTCCGCCGTCGGCAACCTCATCGACCAGGTGCACGGTGGCCCCGCTGACTTTCACCCCCCGCTGGAGGGCTGCCTGATGAACACGCTCCCCATAATACCCTTTTCCACAAAAGCTGGGTATCAGGGAGGGATGGATATTGATGATCCGCCTCCGATAGAGCCCGGTCACCTTCTCTGAGAGGATCGTGAGGAAGCCTGCAAGAACCACCAGGTCGATGCTGTGCTGCTTTAGGCTGGCAAGCAAGGAGCGTTCGAACTCGTTTTTTCCCAACGTCCGCCTGTCCAATACCAAGGCCGGCACCCGATGCTCCGCTGCGTGATCGAGGGCACCGCAGCTTCGATCGGCGATCACCAGGACAATGCACCCGTCAGGGTTGCCGCCGCGCTTCTCGTAATCCAGCAGGGCCTGTAGATTGCTGCCTGTGCCGCTGACCAGAACTGCTATGCGAATCATACCAGAACACATGCCTTGTCGCTTGCAACCACCTCACCCAGGACATAGGAACCTGCAAGCAGATGCAAAGCCGTCTGAACATCCTGCCTGCCGACGATGAGGACCATCCCCACCCCCATGTTGAAGGTATTGAACATGTCGTGCTCGCTGATCGAGCCCGCACGTTGCAACAGGGTGAATATCGGAAGCACCCGCACGTCGCTTCTTCGTATCCTGGCGCCCAGGCCGGAAGGAAGCGAGCGGGGGATGTTCTCATAAAAGCCGCCTCCGGTGATGTGCGAAGCCCCCTTGATGCGGATCTGTCGTGCAAGACCAAGCACCTCATCAACATAGATGCGCGTGCTTGTGAGCAAGGACTCGCCCAGGGTGGTTCCCAACTCAGGGTAGACAGCTTGGAGAATGTCAGGATTGTCGTCCAAGCCGAAGATATGACGGACCAAGGAAAATCCGTTTGAATGCACTCCGCTTGAGGGAAGAGCGATGAGGACATCCCCTTCTGTTATGCTTGCATTGTCAAAGATTTTGCTCTTATCGACCAATGCGGTGCAAAAACCCGCCAGGTCATACTCCCCGCTTTGGTACATGCCCGGCATCTCGGCGGTCTCCCCCCCGATGAGGGCGCATCCAGCCTGCCTGCAGCCTTCAGCCACTCCCTTGACGATCTGCTCAACCTTTGCCGGATCCAGATGCCCCAAGGCGATATAGTCCAGGAAAACCTGCGGTTTCGCCCCGCAGCAGATGACATCGTTGACGCACATCGCCACACAGTCGATGCCGATGGTATCGTGGCGGTCGAGGGCGAAAGCAATCTTGAGCTTGGTCCCCACGCCGTCGGTGCCGCAGACCAACACCGGGTTGGGAGTATCCTTCACATCAAGCTCAAACAGACCTCCAAAGCCTCCCAAATCCGAAACCACCCCGCTGGTGTACGTGGAGGCGACATGCTTTTTCATCAACTCGACCGCCTGGTAGCCCCGCCTGATATCCACTCCGGCTTCTTCATACCGGGTGCTGTAACTGTCACTATGCATACGTTGCTCCTTTGCCCACCGCAGTTGGATACACGCCGGTGAAGCATGCACTACAAAACCCGATGCCGGGATGGTCGCTGAGTTTGACGACCTGCTCGGGGAGCAGGAAGCCCAAGGAATCGACATCAAGGATCGCTTTCATCTGCTGCAAATCATACTTGCAGGCAAGCAGTTCCTTGCGCGAATCAATATCAGTTCCGTAATAGCAGGGATGCAGAAACGGGGGTGCCGAGGAGCGGAGGTGAACCTCCACCGCTCCGGCCTCCCGAAGCAGCCGGACGATGCGCTTGCTGGTGGTCCCCCTGACGATGGAGTCATCGATGAGCACCACCCGCTTGCCCCGGACCGTGGAAGCAATGGGATTGAGCTTGATGCGGACCCCGCTCTCCCGGTCTCCGGCCTTCGGTTGGATGAAGGTGCGCCCGATGTACTTGTTCTTGATGAACCCGATGCCGTAGGGAATGCCCGACTGACGCGCATAGCCGATGGCCGCATCGATGCCGCTGTCGGGCACCCCGATGACCACGTCGGCCTGGCAGGGGTGCTCCAATGCCAGGAAACACCCGCTTCTGATGCGAGCCTGATGAACGCTGATGGTATCGATTACACTGTCGGGGCGGGCGAAGTAGATCAACTCAAACACACACAGGCTGCTTGCAACCTTCTTTGCATGCACCAGCGAGCTGGTCATCTTCTGGTCCTTGGCATCAACGATGCACATTTCGCCGGGCTCCAGGTCCCGTACAAAGACAGCGCCCACTGCATCGAGTGCGCAGCTTTCACTGGCAAACACATACCCGTCATCCAACTTCCCCAGACACAGCGGTCGAAAACCGTGGGGATCGCGTACGGCGATGAGTTGGGAGGATGTCATGATCAACAAGGAGTAAGCCCCTTCCAACTCCCCCATCGCTTTCTCGATCGCCTCGCCGATGGTGGCGGTCGTCAGGCGATGCTTGTAAATCAGGTAGGCGATCACTTCGGTGTCGCTGGTGGTGTGAAACAAGCAGCCTTCCCCTTCGAATTGTGAACGCAGCGACTCGTCATTGGTCAGGTTCCCGTTGTGGGCGATCGCCATGCTGCCGATATGGTGCCGAACCAAAAGCGGCTGCACATTCTCACGAGACCGCTCCCCGCTTGTACCATACCGGGTATGCACAATGGCCATCCGGGTGTGCTCCTCGTCAAAGGCCAGGGCGCTGGGAAACACTTCATGCACTAAGCCCATGTCCTTGTGCACCGACAGCTGCCCGTTGGTGTTCAGCGCAATGCCGCAGCCTTCCTGGCCTCGATGCTGCAAGGCATACAGGCCGTAGTGGCAGGCAAGGCCGATTGGCTCCTTGTGCGCCGAGCTGATGCCGAACAAGCCGCAGGCTTCCTTCAGGGCACCCACAGTCACCCTCTCCCCAAAAGGCGCTGCATCACTTCGTGATACGCCTCTTCCACATCCCCCAAATCCCGGCGGAAACGGTCCTTGTCCAGCTTTTTGCCGGTCTTGATATCCCAGAACCGACAGGTATCGGGGCTGATCTCATCGGCAAGCACCAGAACTCCATCACCTGTTACACCGAACTCCAGCTTGAAGTCGATCAAGGCGATGCCGACCTTTGCAAGGTAGGTGCTGAGGATGTCGTTGACTTCGAGGCTGTAGCGCTTGATGAGCTCAAGCTCTTCTTCGGTGGCAAGACCGAGCGTCTTGATGTGGCTAGAGTTGACCAAGGGATCGCCAAGGTCGTCGCGCTTGTAGCAGAACTCCAAGACGGTGCTTGCCAGTTTGGTACCTTCTGCAAGGCCCAACCGCTGTGACAGCGACCCCGCAGCGATCGAGCGAACGATTACTTCCAAGGGAATGATCCGTACGGCTTTGACTGCGGTTTCCGTATCCGAGAGCTGTGCTACAAAATGAGTGGGGATGCCTTGCTTTGCAAGCACCTGCATCAGGTGATTGGTAACCTGGTTGTTGATCGCCCCCTTTCCGGGGATCGAGCCTTTCTTCTTGCCGTTGAACGCAGTTGCATCATCCTTGTATGAAACAATATACACACCTTTCTGGTCGGTTTCATACACCCGTTTCGCCTTTCCTTCATAGAGCATGGACAGCTTTTGCATCGCTTCCCCCTGTTGCAATAAAAAAAGAGCCTTATCTACATAAAGCTCTTCGCAATTCTCCTATCGGCTTCGCGCACTGCTTCCTGGCCGGCTTGTCTTGCCGCTTCGAGCCGCGAGAGCAGCGCGGGGTCGGATAAGGCCAGGATTTGGGCGGCAAGCAAGGCTGCATTGACCGCCCCGTCGATGGCAACCGTGGCCACCGGATACCCGTTGGGCATCTGGACTGTAGAAAGCAAGGCGTCCAGTCCGCCCAGGGAGGCGGAAAGCGGGAGCCCGATGACCGGCAGCAGGGTTCTGCTTGCCAGCGTGCCCGCAAGATGGGCGGCTTTTCCTGCAGCGGCTATCAAAACCCCGAAACCCTCGCTTCGTGCATTGGATGCGAAGTTGCAAGCCTCTTCACCGAGCCGGTGCGCTGAAAGGATTCGGACAGAATAGGGGATTTCCAGTTCTGCAAGCATCTTGATGGCCGGCTGTACCAAGCTCAGGTCGTTCTCACTTCCCAAAAGGAGGGCAACTTGTTTTCGCTCTGTCTGCATAGGCGTACGATAGCCAAAATCGCATAGTTGCACAAGTGGTTTTGCAACAAAAACTGCACACGTCGGCCAAGTATGTTGTGGTTATGCACTTATTTGTTTTCAATCGTCGCTTTTTGCAACAAATTATGCACCATTCGTACAGCATCTTCAACACATCCGTCACAAGTTCGCAACACATGGCCGGTTTCATCGCCAAGCAGATCCTTGCATACCAGACTCCCGTTCTTGTCCAGGAACTCAGACAGGATTGCCGCCGACCGGCTGTAGGAAAGACTCTTCGTCCCGCTCTCGACACTGCCCTTGCTGGTCAGCAGCCCTACAACGGCCACCGCCCCGCTTACAGCGCCGCAGGTACCCTGATGGGCCCCCATCCCGCCGCCGAAGCCCTCCATCACCGAGAAAAGGGTTTGTTCACTCAACCCAACCTCGTCGCTGAAGGCGCAGGCCACGGCCTGGGCACAGTTATAGCCCTCTTTGCGCAACTGCATCGCTCTGTTCACATACTCTTCTTGCATGGCTTTCATCCTTGTCACTCCCTTCCTGACTTGTGCAGGTAATAGGCATAGTCACCTTCATAGATGTTGAGCACCCCTTTATCCAACTCGAACACCCGGTTGGCCAGGTGCTTGAGAAAGTACCGGTCGTGGCTGACGATCATCAGGGTCCCTTCAAAGCGTGAAAGGGCGTCAAGCAGCACTTCACGACTTTGGATGTCCAAGTGGTTGGTCGGTTCGTCCAATACCAAGAAATTCACGGGAACCGCCAGCATGCAGGCCAGCATCACCCTGCTCTTCTCACCCCCGCTCAGCGTCCCGATCTTCTTGTCCACGTCATCCCCGCTGAAGAGGAAGGAGCCGAGCATTGAGCGGATGGCCGGGATTGTGGACATGGGGACCCGGTCGAATACCTCTTCAAAAATGGTCTTGTTCGGGTCAAGCACATCGCTGGAGTACTGGCTGAAGTAGCCCATATTCACACTTGCCCCAAGCGAGGCTTCCCCGCTTGAAGCTTCTGCAAGCCCGACAATGACCTTCAGCAGGGTGGACTTGCCCGCTCCGTTGATACCGGTCAAGGCGATCTTGTTACCCCGCATGACCGTCCCGCTGATATTCTCAAAGACGGTATGCTCCCCGCCTTGGGCCATGGGCCAGCGCTTGGTCAGATTCTTGAGGACCACCACCTGGTCCCCGCTGCGAACGCAGGGAGCAAACTGCACCTGCATGATCTTCGATTCGACAGGGAGCGTGATCCGCTCGATTTTTTCCAATGCCTTGATCCTGGACTGCACCAGGGATGCATGGCTCGCCCGGGCCGCAAACTTGGCGATGAACTCCTCATCCTTGGCAAACCTTGCCTGCTGGCGGTTGTAGGTTGCGATCAGCTGCTCGCGCCTGATCTCCCGCTCACGGATATAGAAATCGTAGTCGCCGCTGTAACTGGTCACCTGAGCGTTCGCCACCTCTACGGTGCGCTTGCAGATGCGGGTCATGAACTGGCGGTCGTGGCTGGTCATCACCACATCACCCTTGAAGGATGCGAGCCAGGCTTCAAGATAGATGATCGACTCAAGGTCCAAGTGGTTGGTCGGCTCGTCCATCAACAAGACATCGGGATTCAGGGCGAGGATCTTTGCCAGGGCGATACGCATTTTCCAACCGCCGCTGAAGTGTTCGACCGGCTCGTGGAACCGGTCGGGACCAATGCCCAGGCCGGTGAGGATTTCCTCGCTGCGCTGGGTCAAGTCATACCCGTCGCGTGCAAGGAACTCTGTCTGAAGCTGCCCGTAACGCTCCATGTCCGCATCGCTGAACATTTGACTGGTATCGGCCATACGGTGTTCGAGCGCCTCGAGCTCCAACCCGATCTCATAGACCGAGCCCGAGCCGGCAATGACTTCCATCAATGCACTTCGCCCTTGCATCTCCCCGACATTCTGGCTGAAATAGCCTATGACGGTGTTGTTGTCGATAAGTACCTGACCGCTGTCGGGCTGCTCCTCACCGGCGAGCACGCGCAGTAGCGTCGTCTTTCCGGCGCCGTTCGGGCCCACCAATCCAATCCTGTCACCACTTTTTATAAGAAAATCTGCGTCCTTGAGGATGAAACGATCCCCATAAGCAACAGTTACACCACTCAGTTTTACCACCGGCTGCTCCTCAGAAAGCAGAGTGTAGCAGAAAATGGTTGTGTATGTCAGGATGGCCAACGGCCGTAGATTTCCTGATTGCAGGCGCTGCATCTGCCTTCTTTCAATGTTTTGTCATAGTGGATGGGAGCATGGCGCCTATCGGACACCACCTGGGCGTGGCACCGGGGGCAGAAGGTGGCCTGCTTCAGATCAGAGTTGCCGGCATACACATAGTCGATGCCAAGAGACGATACGGCTTTGATCATCTGCTGCAGATAGGACTCTGAAGTTGCAGGATCGGTTGCAAGGTAGCGGGGGAAGTAGCGGCTCATATGCCACACCTGCACCCCCCGCGCGGCCAATTGGTTTGCCAGTGCGACTATCTGGTCCTCATCATGTTCGCTTTCCATGACCATGGTGGTGACCTCGAGGTGTGCTTTCTTGCCGACAAGGTACTCGATGGCGTCCAAAACCGGCTTTGCACTGCCCTTGCACATGCGCCGATAAAAACTCTCATCACCCTTGAGGTCGATGTTGTAGGCATCAATCAGGGGAAAAATCCGCTCGAGGGCTTCCCTGCTGAAGGTGCCGTTGGTTACCATGATGGTCGAAAGGCCCTTGCTCTTGGCCAAAGAGGCAACCTCAAGCATATAGTCCTGCCAGACAAGGGGTTCACTGTAGGTAAAGCTGATCGAGGGGCAGTTTCGCTCGAAAGCCAGGGAGACCAGAAGCGGTGCATCGACCGACTCGCCCCCCTGATGCTGATGATACGAGCTCTGGCTGATGGTGTAATTCTGGCAGAAGCTGCAAGCCAGATTGCAGCCGGGCATCGCAAGCGACAGCGTCTTGCTTCCCGAAAGGAAATGGTAGAGTGGTTTCTTTTCCACCGGATCGACAGCCAAGGCGACAAGGTTCCCATACGCTTTGGTCACAATCCGGCCCTGCTCGCGTGTCCTGACCGAGCAGATGCCGCTTTGGCCTTCGTCCAGGGTGCAGTGGTGGTAACAAAAATCACACTGAATCTTCACCGAACACCTCCGCTTGGAACACTTCAAAACGGCAGGCTCCATCGAGGTACGCTTGAGGATACAATCCCGCCTTGAGCGAGAGGTTGGACAGCATGGTCGGTAGGTCCCATCCTTGTTCGGTTGCAACCTGGGGTAAAAAGACTGCGCGATGGTAGCCGTGGGTGAGCAGCACCCCGTCGATTCCCGTCCGTATGGCTTTCCAGTCATCGATGCTCTGCATACTGCTCAAGAGGGAGAGCTCAATGACCAGGTGTTCCAATTCATCCTTGTTCACCGGATGAAACCGCGGGTCGCCGAAGGCCGATTGACGGGCAAGCGAGGGAATCTCCTGAAAGAGGGGGCCTTTGCCCCACAGGTTTCCGATGCAGCCCCGCAAATTCCCCTCCTTGGTTTTCAAGGTGACGAAGCATCCCATTTCCAGATTGTACGGCCTTTCGTTGGCGGCCTTCAGTTTCTCGTACAACGGCATCGGACCATGTAGGAGAGTGCTTGCAATGGCTTCACGGGCGAGAGCCAACAGTTCCTTCTGCACAACGCGCTGCATATTACCTCCACAGGATGGTCGAATAAGCGACAAAATTTGCATCAGGCGATGAGCTGATGTCCAAGGAAGTGTAGTAATCGGCTACCCACCCCCTGCTTTGCATGCGACTGGCGATGGAGCTGACCACCATGGCGGGAGCATAGCCGCATACCGTGCTTCGTTTTGAGGAGCAGAAGGCAAACGCCTCTTCGATGCGCCCTTCGCACAGCAGGTGGGAAAGTGCCAGATCATCCTCCCTGACCCGCATCGGAGCTCCGCTCTGATACGGGGTATACCCGAAACGCGGGCCGTAATGGGTGAAATCGCTGCTGGCGATGAAGGCGGTCCTCCCTGCCTCGATCTCCTCTTTTCCCACTTGTGCAACCAGCGCATCACCGACTGCTTCAACCGCCTGGGGTTGGGAGAAGTGACTGATCAGGGCAAGTGTCACCTTTGGTCGATGGGAAAGGCTCGCAATATAAGGAAGCACCATCTCCAAGGCATGCTCGCTTTGGATTGCTGAGAAGTACTTGGCTTGGGCGTCGTCCAGGTTTTGGCTTTCCAACATGCCAAACGGTGTCTCCACACCATCCAACGGGGAGCTGACGAGGCTGTCCGGCTTGAGATTCGCATAATGGCTCGGGGCGAGGACGACCAGTCTCTGGATGTTTGATAAGTCTGCAGCGAAGAAGGGGGCGATGCCTGTCTTCGAATAAAACAGTCCTGCATGGGGAAGCACGGCAAACCGGTATGGACAGTGCTGGTACGTGGTATGCTTGAGCACCGTCTCAATCGATTCGCTGATGAGAAGCTTGAGCGCCTGCTGGTCGGCAGGATACCAAGATCCTGCAAAGAGTGCTTTCCGTATCATCCTTTCCAACTCCTTTGGTACCTGCTTCCATCATAGTCCACCTATGGGAGAATGCAAGGCCGCAAGAAAGGAAAGAGGCAACTTGCCTGATTGCGTGACCTATCAGACAAGTTGCCGAACGTGGAGGTAAAAAAGCAACAAACGGGAGAATCAAGAGACCGAAACCAGGGAAACAGAGGAGAGACAGCGCCACGATTTGGGAAGTATTTTATTCTCACCAAGGATTGAGAGTTCACTGGCAAAGACGATATCATCGCTGCTTTTGCCGACAAGCAGATCGAAGCTTCCGGTCTCAAGCACCCGTTCCATGCGTTCCCCGATGAACGAAAAGAGGTCTGCAGGAAGGGTGAACATCACCTTTTTCTTCTCTCCCGGCTCCAAGCTCACCCGGGCGAACGCCTTCAGTTCCTTCACCGGGCGGACTATCGAAGCTACCTTGTCGTGGGTGTAGAGTTCAACTACCTCATCCCCGCCGACAGGACCGGTGTTTTCGACCAGCAGGCTCACCTTGAATTCGCCGCCTGTGGAAATTTGGCTTTGCTCGACCTGGAAGCCAGACCAAGCAAAACGGGTGTAGGAGAGGCCGTGGCCGAAGGGAAAGAGGGAGCCGAACTGCTTTTGGGTCGGCAGTCCGCCTGCTTTCTTATGATGGTTGTACACATACGGCATGGCTCCCACCGATTTGGGGAAGGAGAGCGGGGTACGGCCGCTTGGATTATTCAATCCGGCAAGGGTTCGGGCGATCGCCTCACCCCCGCCTTCCCCAGGAAGCCAGGCAGCGAGAATCGCACGGGCATCGCTTACTGCTTTATGCATGGTGTAAGGTCTGCCGCTGACAAGAACAACGACCACAGGCTTGCCGGTCTCCAGGACTTGGTTCATCAACTGCTCCTGCACCCCTGGAAGCGTGAAGCTTGAGGCATCGGAGCCTTCGCCGACGGTTCCCTGCCCGAACAGGCCTGCCAGGTCACCGACAACCAGGACGGTTGCATCAGCCTTGCTGCTAACCTCGCAAGCCTTCTCGATCCTGCTCAGATCCCTGCTCAGCTCATGAGAGGTCCCGCCTTCCTCTGTTTGCACGTCACCGGGGAAGAAGACTGCACGTTCTACCTTGCTCTCATAGAGCATGCAGCCGGGCTCGAACAGCACGTTGTCCTTTCCCATCACCTCTTCCAAGGCACAGCGGATTGTCTTTGCCAGCGCCGGGACTGTCTCCTTCGGACCATGGGAGCCTTGCAAGTGCACCGGCGGGGCATAGCCTCCAAACATCGCGTACGGGTGGTCTGCCAGAGCACCGATGAGAGCGATTTTCATCCCCCTCTTCAACGGCAGGGTACCGTCATTTTTCAACAGTACCAGCGACTTTTCCGCCACCTCCCTGGCAAGTATATGATTCTTTTCAGAACCAATTTCGATCGCATCCTCCTGGATATAGGGTTTTTCGAACAGGCCTTGACGAAATTTCTCTTCCAGGACCTTGAGAACCGACCGGTCCAGCGCCTCATCGGTCACCAATCCGCGATAGAGGGCCTCAATGAGTCCTTCCTTGAAAACGGTGAAGCCCGGCAGTTCGATATCCATGCCGGCATTGAAAGCCAAGGCGGCGGCTTCGGCCATGTCATTGGCAACATGGTGGTCGTTGACCAACTGTACAATCGCCTCATAGTCGGCGACTATCAGGCCGTCGAAACCCCACTGCTTTTTGAGCAGGTCCGTTACCAGGCTGTGATTGCTGGTGCAGGGAATGCCGTCGATATCATGATAGGCGGGCATTACAGACCCCGGCCGGGCGTTGCGGACAACCATCTCGAATGGAAGTGCGAAGGTGTTGCGGAGCTCGCGCATCCCGCAATGCACCGGAGCATGATTGCGCGCACCCTCGCTGAACGAATGACCCACGAAGTGCTTCAGTGTTGCCAAGGGCGTGCGATTCGGTCCCTGCAGGCCGTCCACGTACTTGATGCCCATGACGCCGCACAAATAGGGATCCTCGCCGAACGTCTCCTCCAGCCTTCCCCAACGTGCATCGCGGGCGACATCCAGTACCGGAGCAAGCCCTTGGTGGATTCCCAGGCTCCTCAGCTCATCGCCGATTGCAAAGGCGGCACGCCCGATCAAATCAGGGTCCCAGGTTGCACCATAGTTCAGTGCCGAGGGGAAGACCGTGGCCCCCTTGACCATAGCCCCGGTCAGACACTCCTCATGCAGCATGGCTGGAATTTTCAACCGGGTCTGCGTCACCAAGTAGTGTTGGAGCATATTGATGGCTTTCGCCTGTTTGCGCGGATCGTTGGCCATGGTACCGAACGGTCGGGTGAGCTGGCCGACTCCCTTGCCCAACACCTCTTGATATACATCACCGGCTCGTTGCTCCTTCTGTCCATACTCGCGGACGGAGAAACTTCCGTCCTCGCGTATTTCCAGCCAGGCAGAGACAAGTTGGGCCACCTTCTCTTCGATGGTCATGCTGTGCAAGAGCTGCTGCGCCCGTTCCCTATTCTGCTGCATACATCCAAACTCCTTGTAACAATATAGAGGTTCCTACTCCTTCAGCGCCCCGAGGGCAACGCCGGCAATAATGTACTTGCTGAGCAGGAAGTAGACGACAAACAGCGGCAATACCGTTAAGGCCAAGCCCAAGTAGACCGAACCGTATTCAGTTTTGTAGATATCACCACGTAGCAGGCTCACCATGATCGGCATGGTATACTTTTCCCTTCTGGTCAAAATGATCATCGGGATGAACAAGTTGTTCCAATTGAGGACAAACGTAAAAATGGCTTGTGTGGCCATTGCAGGCTTCATGATCGGCAGAATAATGCGGTTGAAGGTATAAAACTCCCCCGCCCCGTCTATTCTTGCTGAATTCACGATATCCAACGACAGCGTTGCCATCAGATACTGGCGCATGAAAAAGACCATCGCAGGCGCGGCAATGGAGGGAAGAATCAACGGCCAAAGGCTGTTGGTCCACCCGATCCGGTACATCATTTGATAAAAGCCGATGCCGGAGACCTGGGCCGGGATCATCATGATCGCCAGGATGAACGAGAAGAACGGCTGGCGGAGCTTCCAGGTATAGGCTACCAATGCGTAGGCGGTAAGCGATGAGAAGTAGACGGCGCACAACGTTGCCCCGCTGCTTACCAGCATCGAGTTCATGAAGCCGACCGCTGCATTGAAGCTCTTGCCATTGAGAATTTTCCAGTTGTTGAGCAGGAAGGTGGAGGGAAACAAAGCAACAGAGTTCTGTTGGATTTGGTAGGTGCTTCTGGTTGCATTTACAAACATGAGCCAGAACGGGAAGATGCTCAAAATCGAGAGGAAGATACACACGACATAAATGATTGTCTTGGTTATGTTGGTTGATGTTTTCAAGCTCTTCATACCGATGCCTCCCGCTTCAACGCACGCACGCGTGCCCTCTCCTGTCTTCTGAGTTTTTGTTCGCCCCTGTCGCGCATGAGATAGAACATCGCAATCGAGAGGACGACGATGATCAAGAACATCAGCATGCTTGCCGCAGCAGCACGATTGTAGAGATAGCTGCCGCTGAAGGCCTGATTGTGGATGAAGACGTTTGCAGTAAGGGTGGCATTATCCGGTCCTCCCCAGAGGTAGAGCTTGGGGATGTCGTACATCTGCAGGCCTCCGACCATGCTGGTGATCAGGACGTAGAGCAGGATGGTTTTCAGTCTCGGAAGCGTAATCTTGAAGAAAATCTGGGTCGGGGTGGCACCATCCACCTCGGCAGCCTCAAACAGGGTAGGACTGATGCCCAGCACGCCTGCAATGAGTACGATCATGGAGTTGCCATACCACATCCAGAACTGGATGAAGGCGACAACGCCTTTTGAAGTCCATTCCTGCATATGGAAATTGGCAGGAGCATCAAGGATTCCCAAGGTCATGAGCAAGTCGTTCACCGGTCCTTTGGGATAACCGAAGAGGGAGTTGAACAAGATGGCTATGGTAGCCGCGGTAATGATGTTGGGCATGTAAATCAAGACTTTGAAGATGCCTTGGCCCTTGACCTTGAAGCGGCGGTTGGTGAACCAGGCGGTGAGCAGCAGGGCCAGCAAGATTTGGGGGATGAAGTTCATGATCCAGATCACCGCAGTATTCACCACAGATTTCTTGAACGTGTCATTGGCAAGGATCAATTTGAAGTTCTCAAAGGGATCGTCAAGAAAGGTGAAGGTTGTGCGTCCCAAGCCCCTGAGGTCGGTGAATCCGATGATTACGGTATAAATGGTCGGGTAAAGCGAGAAAATGAGATAGGCAAGCACAAATGGGATGGAAAAGTAGTACCCGTACTTTGCATAGTTGATGCCTTTCTTGCGCATGGCGTTGTTCCTCCAGTAAGTGTCAGGGTGCATCGAAGCCTGCAGGAAAAGAGAATTTCCATCCTAGCGATGCTGTTTTGCAGAAGAATCCAGGTGCAGGCCGGACAGCCCGCACCTGGAAGTCAACACTCCCTTAATGGGCGCTGATCGCGAGGTTGTCAGCAACCTGCTTCTTGAAATCTGCCAGAGCAGCTGCACGACCCTTGTTGCCTGCACTGTAGGAACGAACCTGATCACGCCAGTAGATGTTGATGGTCTCATCATACTGGGTCTTGTTCTTTCCGGTTGCAAACGCGCCGGCGGGTACGAATACGTCAAACATATCCTGTCCACCGAGGAAGGCCAAGGTGCCGTCGCTCTTCTTCATGACCGTGCCGGAGGCGACAGTGTCCTTGGTTCCGCCGGGACCATTGAGGGTTCCGTTGGCCCAGAAATACTGCAGGCCGGTGTTGGAGCTGTCGAGCGTGATCCATTCAATGATCTTGCCCACTGCATCCTTGACGGGGCTGTTGTTGTTTGCAATAACCCATGTGCCGCCCCAGAAGAAGCCTACCGGAGGTTCACACACGGCCCAGTCGCCATAGGTGCCTTCACCGGGCTTGGTTCCGCCGCTGTTGCCGGCCATGACGTAGTTGATGAGCCATGCAGGACCGAAGAAACCGAACACCTTCTTGACACCGGCGTCTTTCATGTCGGCAAACCAAGCATCGGTCCAGTCACGGGTATCGTTGTGATAACCCTTGTCGACCATGGTCTTTGCAATGTCAAGGAAATCCTCGCGGGTCTTGTCGACAAAGAGCTTGCCGTCGACAATCCATCCCTTCGGGGAGGAGCCTTCGATGGCGTGCCAGATGTCTCCGTCACCGCTGATGATGGCGTAATTCTTCTTTCTCAGGTCTTCTGCAGCCTGGAAGAACTTCTCCCAACCCGGACCGACCTTGGTCTTGATTACTGCAGGATCGTCGGTTCCCCACACGTCCTTTGCAATGGAGCGGCGATAAATGAATGCACCGCCGGTTGCCTGATAGCCCAGACCAACCAGCTCGCCCTTGCTGTTGCTTCCGATATCAACGGTATAGGGAGCGATATCGGCTTCCTTGAGCTTCTTGTCTACATCGATGCCCAAAGACTTGTAGGGGGCTGCAAAATGAGCTGCATCACCCTGGGTGTACTTCAAGACGAACGCCGACTCTGCACAGTAGATGTCGGGAGCGTCGTTCCCACCGGAAGCGAGGGCCTGGTCGAGTGCCGGCTGGTAGGCGCCGTCGGTGGTGGCGATGATGGTGGTGTTGATTTCATAGTCGAAATCGGGATTCAGAGCTTTGTACTTCTCGAGCATCTTGGGGACTTCATCGGTGAAGCTCCAAAGATTGATGACCTTTCTCGCAGGAGCCTTGGCAGCTTCAGTCTGGCCGGCGGCGAACAGCGAGAGACTCATGCAGACGATCAGCAGCATACTGACGATAATGCGCATGTTCCGTTTCATACAGATTCCTCCTTACATTGTATATGTCCAAGACATATGAGCGATTTCCATGCAGGCCGCCCTGCTTTCGTACAACGCTTGTACTGAACAAAGGCTCCCACAACCATCATACTAAAAGAGGCGTTGCGAGAATGACACTAGGTGTTTGTCTTGACTTTGACTAGGACATTTGTCCTATGCCTCTTCAGCGTTCGTTGCTTTTCACCCATTGAATTGCAAACCTGCGCAGCGAGCTTGCATCGTCGATCGACAACTTGCGGCGGATGTTGTCCCGGTAGACGTTGATCGTCTTGACCGAGAGGTTGAGGTTGTGTGCAATCTCCGATACCCCGAAGCCTTGGCCGAGCAGCCGCAGAACCTCCATCTCCCGGATGCTCAACAGCTTTACCGGATCGATTTCTTCCCGTGAGTCCTGAAGAAGCATGGTGTCGAGCATGCGCTCGCGCATGTCCTTGGACAGGTAGATTTTCCCTTTGAGCACCTGATCGATGGCATCGAGCAGCGAGGACGCTGCTTCCTGCTTCATCACATACCCCTTCGCTCCCGCCTTCAGGGCGCTGGAGGCATAGATGATCTCGTCATACATCGAAACGACGATGCAGGAAATCTCAGGGCGGGTCGCTTTCAGGGTCTTCACCAGCTCAAGGCCGTTCTCCTGCTGCAACGAGATGTCCACCAGCGCCACATCCACCTCGATGGATTCCAGCAACGAGAGAGCCTGGCTGATCGTGGTTGCCTCGGCGGTCACGCTATAGCGGCGTACATTTTCTATGACACTGGCCAGACCCTGTCTGAACAAGGGGTGGTCGTCGACCAAGAGGAATCGTACAGGATGGTTCATGTATGGTTCTCCTTCAGCAGTACGCGTACCGTCGTACCCTCTTCGCTGCTCTCGATGGACAGCTGGGCATCGGCCATGGCTGCACGGTTGCGCATGATTCTCAGCCCGAGTCCGCGCTTTTGCAGCTTCTTGGGCAGTCCGGTCCCATCATCGCTGACAATAAGGCAAAGCGAGGTTTCTCCGGTTTCGCCGACGATTTTACTAGATGAAATCTCTATATGGCTTGCCCGAGAGTGCTTGATTGCATTCGTGAGGGCTTCCTGCACGATGCGAAAGAGGTTGAGCTCCCGATTGGCATCCTCGATATGGAACGCAGGATCCACATTCACATCAATCTCCACCTCGGCATACCGAAGGCTGTCGGCCACCAAGACCTCCAGACGCTTCTGGAAGCTCGATGGCTCCAGGTCCAGCGGCATCAAGCCGCGGCTGATGGTCTTGATCTTGCTGATCGCCTCACCAAGGTGTTTGCCGATCGTCTCAAAGTCTACCTTGGGATCACCTTCCTTGTTCGCAAGCCGTTGCTTGGCCGACGACGCCAGCAAGGAGATCCCCAGCAGGTATTGGCACAGGTCGTCATGCAGGTCCTGCCCGATCCGTTCCATGGTCTTGGTCGAGATTTCCATGACTTCCTGCTCAAGCTCGGTTCGTCGTCGAATCTCCGAAAGCAGGTCCTGGGTCCTCACCCTCACCTGCTCCTCCAAGTTTTTTTCATGCTTGCGTATTTGCGAGAGCAACAACGAGCCTTTGAAGGTACTGGACACCTGTTCCTGCAATACATCATACAAAGCGGGCATCACCATGCCGAAGGGAACCAGCAAGAAGCCCAGCGGCTCATCTGTATATACAAGCGGGAGCAGGACCCAACGTCGTTGCTTCCACTGCTTTCCCAAGACCGGAGGAAGGATTTCCTGTGCCGGATACGGCTCGGCAAACGCCTGTTCGTTGTCCAGGTCCTGGACGGTCATCAACAATTGCACTTGGTCGGAGTGATTGAGGAACTGGACCAGATATCCTTCATGAATACCGAACAGATGGAGGCTTTGCTTGAGGTTGACCATCAATTGCTCAAGCTCGAAGGTGCCGCTGAGCATGGCGCTCACCTTGCGCAGCGAGTCAAACGAGCACTCGACAGCCACCCGTTTTGCTGCCTGAAAGCGTCCGATCTTATCCCCGATCAAGGCCCGTGCGGCTCCGATGAGCATCGCCTGGGTCTTCGGGCTCAGATCGCTTTCCACACTCGTTTTATATTCAATCACAGAGAGATACTCATTCCAGCGGTGCATCGAGCCGCTCTCGCTTGAAGTGGAATCGAGTGCGCGGTTGAGGCGGAAGATCATCTGATGATAATCGCCCAGGCGCGTCAGGCGCAACAGGTCCTGCACCGCCAATCGCTCCGATACCGTTGCATAGCTGGGCAGTTCATGCAAACCCGGGGTATAGCTGACATGGGGGTTGCAACCGCATGACTCCCTGATCACTGCTTCACAGGCAAGGGTGATGTGCTCCTCCTCGCCTCCCGCCATGATCCGGTCCAGGACATCGATGGCAAGCACGCCCATCTCATAAAGCGGCTGTACGACGGTGGTCAACGGGGGAAGCGTATAGCGGGATGGATCCAATCCATCAAAACCGATGACCGACACATCATCGGGGACCCGTATTCCCAGCGCAGAGAGCTCTTCCAAAGCGCCCTGGGCCATCCAGTCATTGAGACAGATGAGGCAGTCGAATGCATACTGCTTATCCACCAGATACCGGACGGCTTCCCGCCCGGCCACGTCGGTGAAGGTTCCGGGCATGATCATCTTCGGTTCTACCTCTATGTCATGCGCCTTGAGCTCCTCAAGACAGGCATGCAGCCTTCGTATCGATTCCTCATGGGTTTCGGGCCCTTTGATGATGGCGAACCGGCGGCGGTGGTGAACCTCGACCAAGTGTTGCACCAGCGTGGCGATTCCTTCGTCGCCTTCCACGGTGATATCGCTCATCCCCTGCATCCTCATACCGATGGAGACGCGGGGCAATGCCGACCAAGGGGAGAAGAACTTGTTCAAGTCGACTGTGGTGAAAAAGGTGGCCAACGAGGATGCGATGATGATCAGTCCGTCGATATTCTGCTCACAGGCCAGGTGGTAAGCCAGGTTTGACGAGGCTTCACTCGCTATCGGCGATCCAAGGCGGGAACCAATAAAGGAAATCGTACCGATATTGCGTTTCTTTGCCTCCTGCTCCATGGCGTGCCAGAGCGCCGATTGATACTCATCATCCAGATTGGCGGTAAATATTCCGATGCAACGTTGCTTGGCCTGCAAAATACGCTCCTTGACAGTGGCTTTTCTCTCATCATACCGTATGGAACAGAGATTGCAATGTTAGGGTTGTCGCTGGAACAAAGCCTCTTCTTTCAATGTTTTTTTCCGGTGAGCATGTCATAGGGCAGAAAAAGGGAGGCCTTCTGCTCGCCCAGTTGCAGGATCAGATGCGATCCGTCCAGCCTGCAGCAGTGATGAAGCAATTTTCCATTGGCTCCCTTGAGGGATAAGCCCTGCATCAAGGATTGGACATCCTGATCGTTTTTACCCACCCTCCTGCCGGTAAAAGGGCAGTACACGGGTTGGATATGCACGGAAGAGAACACCGAATCATCATTCTCCAGCGAGATGGTCAGGCGCATGTCCATGTGATACGAATAGGCATATACGGCAAGTGAATGCTTGGCATCCACTGCAAGTGCAAGAGCGGGGGTGTTCTCGTCCATATTTTTATATAATATCGATATAGTTTAGTTTTATTAAAAGAGAAATCGGCTCTTTTTTACGCTACCCTGTAAAATCTTCAATCAGCCCTATTTTGCTTTTCTTTGTCTTTCTTTTGAGCGAGTTACTGCTCCTCCGATAAACACGGCTACCAAGGAACTTATGGCAAGAAATATTGATGATAGTCCAGCAATACTCTTATCGAACAGTATTAATATAAAACCACCAATAAGAATGATAACCGTAATGACAAAAGCAAATATCTGTCCTAGTGAGGAACGCTTTGAGTCACCATCAATGACAACTTTTTCACATGATATCCTATGGGTGACCTGATTTTCATACGACTTCATTAATCGGTCAGTGATACCTGGGCATAAAACTTCGTATCTTTCAAGTTCTTCAGGAACAGGAAGAATACCTGATCTATAAGCAAGACTTACAGAGGCCGAATGGTGATTAACACCCCTATCTCCATTATGGGCAACAGTATTTTTCATTGCTCTACGATCTTTCTTTATTCTCGTTCCCATCAAGAACCTCTGATATTGCAATATTCATATCATTCTTGAGACATCGCAAATCATTTTGGTGAGCTCTCAAATCTGCTTCCTGTGGGGTTTTGGATGTATTATACACGTTCAATGTTCCAAACAGATCAAGATTTCTTGCAATACCCTCGATTATGCTGGGAGTAGCAAACAAATAATCAGTCATGGCATCTCCTTCGCTGTATTAATTAATGTAATGGAGCAAAAAGTAATAGTCAACAGACCTACTTTGATGATGCAGGAGCCGAACCTAAAACATACAGCTCAAAACTATAAAAAGGAAGGCAACCCGCCGTGTGACCACTGTCACCTCAACAAGTTGCCCAAAAGCTTGGTAGAATCAGGAAACACCGTCCTGTTGTGTACCTTTGTACAGTCAACAGTCCATTCATCAGCCAACTATTTAGCAGGGGTAGGACTCGGACCTACGACCTTCGGGTTATGAGCCCGACGAGCTGCCAACTGCTCCACCCTGCGCCGAATTTCCTACCAACTATAGGGGAAATGGAAAATCTTGTCAACTAGAA
>JAAZAT010000293.1 GCA_012514185.1 Spirochaetales bacterium
CAAACCCGACCATTACTTCACTTCTTCCCTCGAGCATGGCTTTTACGGCTGCTCTTCCGACGAGGACGGCTTCTTCGCGGTCTACATCCGATTGAAAAGCGATGGAACAGCGACCCAGGATGCCTGGTTTCTCGCTGCGTGCCTTGATTCCCAGCCTCTGTATTACCAGGTTGCACAGATGTGCCGATACATCCCCGTAGTAGACCGATCGGCCCACTTGGAAAATAGGTTTCACGATGGGCTCTCCGGTTTTCGTTCGCAGTCCTTCGGAAGCAACCACCACCACACCACCATGTTTCTCATACAGACACTTCGCTTCATCGAGGAACTGCTCTTCATCAAAGGCTACTTCGGGCACATAGATGAGATGGGGTCCTACACTCTCCTCCGTCTTAGCCAAGGCAGCGGCGGCGGTAAGCCAGCCGGCATTGCGTCCCATGCTTTCTATGATGCAGACATGGATGGGAAGGGATGCTACATCCTGGCTGAGCTCCTGTACCGAGGAGGCCAAGTAGCGGGCGGCACTGCCAAAACCCGGAGCATGGTCTGTGATAGCCAAATCGTTGTCTATGGTTTTGGGTATTCCAACCACCCTGATGCCCTTCTGTCTCGCTTGTGGATGAGCCTTGACGGCCTTGGCCAGCTTTCCGCAGGCATCCATCGAGCCATTGCCTCCATTAAAAAATACGCCGGTGATGTCGTATGCAAGGAGTATTTCCACCATCATTGCGTAATCTTCTTCACTGACATGAAATCGGCTGGTGCCGATCCACGAAGCAGGGGTGAAAGGCAGTTGCTCAATCGTTTGTTCGTCAATAGTGAGAAGATCGATGAAATTTTTGGTAAGGACTGCTTGCGTCCCACCTCTTGCGGCGTAGACATGCCGGCAAACCCCCGAATCCTTGGCCTCCTTGATCACCCCGTACAGGGAGGCATTCATCACCGCCGTCGGTGCTCCGCCGTGGACGATCAATACATTCTCATACATACCGCTCTCCCCTATGAATGATTGAGCCGCCGGCAATGGTGCACTGCACCCTATAGTCACCGTCCAAGGCGACAAGGTCGGCGCGCTTGCCGACATCCAATTCACCGACATCCTCCAAGCCCAGCAGTCGGGCTGCGTTTGTACTCACCAATGCCGAAAGTTGTTCCGCCGGCTTGCCGGTATAACTCAGTAGATTCTTGAGTGCACGATCCATGGTAAGGGTGCTTCCAGCCCGTACACCGCTGTCGGCAACCTTTGCATCTCCATCCTTGACGATGACCGTATGCACTCCCAGCTGATAGGAACCATTGGGACACCCGGTGGCACTGAGACTGTCAGTGACTGCAATCATGCGGTCATAGCCCTTGATTTTAAGCAGGAGCCTGACAATCGGCGGATGAAGGTGAAAGCCGTCGCAGATCATCTCTGCATAGACATCCTGTTCCAACACCGCGGTAAGAATGGCCGGGTCATGCATATGAAGCAACTTCATGGCATTCATGATATGCGTGGTGCCCTTCGCTCCTGCCTTGATCGCGGCCATCGTTTGTTCATAGCTTGCACTGCTATGCCCCAAGGAGACATTCACCCCCAAGGAAGCGGCCTCTTCTATCAAGGCGATCGCCCCATCCAATTCTGGTGCCAGTGTCATGATTTTGATGGTGTTTCGTGAAGCTGCATAGAGCTCACGGAACAAGGCGACATCGCACTGTCTGAGCAGATGTCCCGGCATGGCTCCCTTATAGGCGGGACACAGGAACGGCCCTTCCAAATGGATGCCCGCAATCGTTGGATTGGCGGCCAACACATCGGGATCGGACAGGACATCAAGTTGCCTGAGCATGGTCTGTGTAGTATCGGTGAGAATGGTGGGCAGATAGCCGGTCACCCCGCGAGAGGCAAAAAACCTGCTTACCCTGTTTACCTGCCCGGCATCGGCATGATTGAAATCGATCTCCAACGCCCCATGGGTGTGGATGTCGATGAAGCCAGGGACCAATAACAATCCGGCTGCATCCAGGAAGGCGGCATCCGAAGGTATTGAGAGATGCTCGCCCATGGCGATTATGCGGGATTTTACAATTTGCACGTCGAGTGACTTGAACGTTCCTTGGTGGAGCACCTGTGCTCCTCTGATAAACAAGCTCATGTGCTAATCCTTCTGCAGCTCTCACGCTCCAGCAAACTGAAAGGAAGTGTCACCCGAACGCTATACGTCCTGTTGGTTTCCAGGCGGTCGAGCAGAAGTTTCACCACAAGCCGCCCCAACTCTTTCTTGGGTATGTCAATGGTGGTAAGCGCCGGTTTGAGATAGGTTCCCGTCTCGATATTATCAAAACCAACCACCGAAATATCCTTTGGCACTGCAATGCCATGTTCATCGAGGGCTTTCATCACCCCCATGGCAACCGTGTCATTTCCGCAAAAAACTGCAGAAGGAATCGTCTTGCGCCTGATCAGGGTCTTCATGCTTTCATACCCGTCGGTGGCGGTCAGGATGGTATCAACGACCAACTCCTTGCGAACCGCAATTCCATGAGCCTGCATGGCATCGAGGTACCCGTGGTAGCGATGCTCATTGAACACTTGGTGCTTTACCTGCGTCGGACCGATGAAACCGATGTCCCTGTGGCCTAGGCCGATAAGATACTCCACTCCGCTCATGACTGCAGCATGTGCATCACAGATGACCTCGTCTATATCGTTTCCAATCTGGTTGACTCCGGCATAGATGAGGTTGGGGATCAGGCTCTTGAGCATCTGGATGTTCTCCAAGGTCGTCCGACCGAGCATGATGGCGCAATCGAGGCGGGTATTGTTTATGAAATGCATGAAGCCGGGATCCTTGATATACGTCACAAAAAAATTATGCGGAAAGTTTGCACCTTGGTTGATCACTTCCTGCTGGATGCCTGCAAGCAGGGCGGAGAAGAAGGGAGAGACGTACGTCTCATGCTCACTGGTAAGGATGCAGGCGACAGAGAATGTTTTCTCCCCGGCTTTATAATCCATGTACCGGGCATTGGCAAGCTTATGGGAAAAATAACCGAGGCGCTCAGCCGCTTCGAACACCTTGGCCACCGTCTGGTCATTGGCTTTTCGTGAGGTGTCGTGACTGAGAATCCGGGACACTGTAGAAATGGAAACTCCCGTTTCCTTGGCTATATCCTTCAACTTAACTGCCATTACATACCTCCTTGACGCTACTTCGTGTATCCTGATTTACCCAATTCAGCATACATGTTCCGCTTGTACTGCTCCACCCCCTCCTGATCAAACGGATTAACCCCGAGCAAGCGTGCCGAAAGGTAGGCACAGAAGAGGAAGAAATAGAACAGCCCACCCAATGATTCGGTATCCAAGGCACTGTCACTTTTCAACTCGATGCAAGGAACACCGTCATGTGCGTGTGCCTGAAGAGCCGCTTGGTAGACAGTCTTATTGAGGAGAGAGAAGGGCTTGTCGTCCAAATAAGCAAAGCCATCAACCACTTCTTTGGAAGCTTCTATGTGGAGATTGTCCAAGTTATAGTGAAGATCCAAAAAAGTCTCCATCAGAATTCTCGGCCCCTGTTGTACATACTGACCAACGGCATGCAGGTCTTCCGAATAAGAAAACCCGACAGGAAAGAGGACTTGGTCGGTTTTGCCCTCTGTCTCGGCAAACAGCTGTATCCACCATCTGGTGAAGTGTTGGAGATCCGGTTCAAACGTCACCAAGCTTTCCAGGATTATGCCCTTCTTTCTCATCAAGGAACGAAGGACAGCGTAGAGTATGGCAGGGTTATTCTCATCCTGTCCTGTTCGTATTCGCTGCTGCATGGTATATGCACCATCAAGCAGGTTTTGAATATCCACCCCTGCTACGGCCAAGGGAAAAAGTCCTACCGGAGAGAGGACGGAAAAGCGGCCTCCGATATCAGATGGGAACGGAAGGTAGGTATATCCATGCTTCTGTGCCAATTCATGGAGTTGGCCGCTTCCTTCGCTTCCGGTCACGATGATACGCTCTGCATAGGCACAGCCATACTTGGCTTGCATAGCACTACGCAGCATGCGAAAGGTAATGCCCGGTTCTACGGTATTGAAATCCTTGGCGATGACATTAAGCACCACCGATTTGGTTTTCAGTACCTCAAGGGCGTCGGCAAGGCGGGTAGGGCTGAGGGTATCACCGGCAAAATAGAGTGTAGTCGGGCTCGTTGAGGTTCGCTTGAGAACCTCGATAGCAGCGACGGCTCCTCGATTCGACCCCCCGATTCCGATGACTATCATCACTTCGGCAACAGATTGTACGTGCTTGGCCACTCGCACAAGCTCTTCAATGTTTTGTGTCTTGACATCGAGCCAGCCGAGAGAGCCGCTATATTGGGCCTCCCCTCTTTGCACCGCTGCAATGAGGGAGGATTGCCGATGTATGGCTGCGTGAATTTCCCCCTCGCTTACCAAAAAGGAGGCGGGGGATACATTGCATGTGATGGTCATCGATTTCTCCTAATTCTCATGGAAGGGGCTCATCGAGCCCCTTCACATCCAATCAATGGCTCCTAGAGCGTCTTGAGTGCGTTGAGCAGATAAGAATCATCGAAAGATTCATCGAAGCTCTTCACCTTGTTGCCGGCCGGTACATTTGGAACCCGTACTTGATAGAGTGCCTTCATGTATTGGTAGCCCAATGAGTCCTTGGAAGCAAACCATTGTTGGTACATGGCCTTGGTCGGTGCAACCAAGTTGGTTGGATCGAAACTTCCAACGGGCTTCTGGGAGAGTCTCTCACCGGCGCGCATCGCCTCGTCGATGTTTTCCGCTCTCCAGATCCCGGCTTCATACAGTGCGTTGATGAATGCCTGTGCGACCTCGGGGCTTTCCTTCAGCCATGCATTGCTTGCAACCCAGGTTGAGGGGAAGGATTTTTCCGGCGGGAAGTGTCCGACGGTGGTGGCGATCAACTCGACGTTCTTGTTGGTCTTGAGAATCGTGCTGGTGGCGGGAGAGAACCCAACGACCACATCCATGCCGCCGTTGGAGGCCATACCTGCAGGAAGGTTGGAGTTCAGGGTGTTGATGACCTCGATGCGGTTGGCAGCGTTATTGTTCGGTGCGGTATATCCGGCCATATAGGAGCTTGTCTCACTGTGAATCCAGAGCTGCTCGGCAGCCGGCCGTCCGGCATTGACCAGCTCAAGCAAACCCTTGAACCAACCACCGGGAGTGGTCCCGACTTCAATGTACACCTTCTTGCCTTTCAATCCGGTGTAGATTTCATCGAAGTCAAAACGGCCGTTCTTGTTTACATCGGCAAACAGGCCCTTCTTTGCAATGAACATCTCGGCATTGCTCAGACAATCGAGGAATATAAAGGAGAGCCCATTACCGTTTCCGTCGATCGGATTCCATGCAACACCGGCTCCGATGTATCCGACATCGAGTGTACGGTTGTCTGCGCGCATGGCGGTCATTTCAGCAGGGCCGCTTTCAACAACGGTGAAAACAGCCTTGATGCCGTGCTTGGCAAAGAAGCCCTGTTCCTCTGCAACTGCCGCCAGCGGCGCTCCGCCTTCATTGGCATGGATACCGATTCTGACAGTGGTCAATTCTTTGGCGTTTTGTTCGGGGGTGGCTGCCGCCCATACGGATGCGACCACGCCTACGATCATAAGGGCCACGAGTAGTGTCTTTTTCATTACGTCCTCCAATTTGTTATAAAACATCATCTATAGACTTCCCCATCATCCGGGGAGCATCTGCCTCTTATTTGGGGATTTCCAAGTACATCTTGTAGACGGTATCCCACACATAGTTCTTGTAGCGCATGAATCCTTCTTCAAGCTTGGTTGCCTGCGTCCTGGGATACGGGAGGTCGATATTGACAATCTCCTTGATCTGACCGGGACGTGCACTCATGATCACGACCTTGCTGGCAAGAAGAACCGCCTCATCGACATCGTGGGTGATGAAGAAGACTGTCTTCTTCTCCTTCTCCCAGGTTTTGAGCAGGTCCTCCTGCAACTGTGCCCTGGTCTGGGCATCGAGGGCCCCGAAGGGTTCATCCATCAACAGTACTTCGGGATTGAGGGCATAGCCGCGCGCTATTGCAACACGCTGCTTCATACCACCGGAAAGCGCCTTGGGATAACTGTTCTCAAAACCGGTCAGGTTGACCATCTTTATATAGTGGTCGGAAAGCTTGCGTTTCTCCTCGGCTGTAAATTTCTGCATTACCGTGACGGTATTCTTCTTTCCCGAGGCATCTGTTTGTTCAACCTGGACCGGCTTGGGAATGAATTTCAACCCGTACTCGATATTCTTGCGGACCGTCATCCAAGGAAAGAGTGCATATTGCTGGAAAATCACCCCGCGTTCGGGAGCCGGACCGACGATTGGTTGGCCGTGCATGGTAACCGTTCCGCTTTCAAACGTCTCAAGCCCTGCAATGATGTTCAGCAGCGTTGTCTTTCCACACCCTGAAGGCCCGACGACACAGACAAACTCATTCTTTTCTATATCGAGTGTCACTCCGTTCAGTGCATTTACATTAGCACCCTTCTCGACCTTGTATTCCTTATGGACACCTTTGATGCTGATCAATACTTCTGCCATTTTCTTACTTCCACTTGGTGAGTTTCTTCTCGATGAGAAGGAGTATCTTGTCCAGGACGAACCCGATGATGCCGATGGTTATGATTCCCAAAAGCACTATCGATGTATCCATGAACTGCTGTGCTCCCTGGATGCGGGCTCCAAGACCGAACGTCGTACCTGTGAGCTCAGCTGCAATGAGGGTGGTCAGGCTTGCTGCCATTCCCAGTCGTGCACCAACCAGGATGTAGGGGAAAGATGCAGGGATGACGATATCAAAGAACAGGTCCTTGTCCGAAGCGCCGAAGGTATAGGCGGCCCTAATCAGGGTTTTATCCACTTCCTTTACCCCCTGATAGATGGTTACCACCATAACAAGAAAGGCTGCAACAAAAATGATGGTGTACTTCGGAGGCTCACCCAATCCCATGGCAAGAATCACCAGCGGGATGAGGGCGATCGGGGGAATGGTTCTCATAAACTGAATCCACGGCTCAACGAGGTTTCGAACCGTCGGGTACCACCCCATCAGGAAGGAGACGGGAATGGAGCAGATGAAGGCGAGCCCGAAACCTACCAGCACCCTCTGCAAGGAAATGCTGATGTCCTTGAAATACCGACCATTTGCCATGGATTCGGCGATCAATGCGGCAAACACCTGCTTGGGACTGGCCAAGAAGGTATTGATTGTCGGAATAAGCGTAATGACAGCCCAGAGCAAAAATCCGCCGATGATGGA
>JAAZAT010000280.1 GCA_012514185.1 Spirochaetales bacterium
CACAGCTTCATCAGAGATATCCATCCCTGCACTTCGTAGGATGGATGCTATGAGATCATGCAGTGTCTCATACGCCTTGCCTGCTGTCAGGGTCGCACCGACATGCAGATACCCCTGGCCGAGGAACGGCCTGAGCTCCATGGAGGAAGGACACTCTGTGTTGGTGCTGAACAAGGAGATCTGGCCGCTGGTTCCCATGCTTACCAAAGCCGAACGGGACCAATCGGAAACCAAGCCGAAGAAACCGGCCTGGTTGTCCCCGACCGGGTAGGTGACGGCAACACTGTCTCTTGTGTAACCGGCCACTTCAAATGGTTTGCAGGAGCCGAGAAACTGCTTCTCCTTCGAACCCAGCACCTCGAGGAGAACTCGTTCTTCAAAGGTGGAGGAGATGGGATCGAAGGCCCCGAACGGACCAAGGCAGCTTGGATCGGACTTGTCGATGGGTTTTCCCACAAGACGACTTGTCACATACTCCAGAATGCCGCAGAAGCCTGCTGCATCCGAGGGAACCTTGCCCAGCCTTCGGTTGGCATAATGGGCCAGCAAGCCATACCCCGAGGGAAGCAACACCCCGGTTTTCTCAAGCAGCAGCTGTTGGGAATCGATGCCGTCCACCTGCTCCATTGCCCTTCGGTCGAGCCAAGTGTACAAGGGAGAGACCGCCAGACCCGAAGCATCGTAATACAGGATGCCATGCACCTGCCCGGTCACGCAGATGGAGGCTATCGGAGAGGAAACCTTGCCAAACAATGTCCGCACCGCCTGCTCTATTGCATGGGGATCTTGAGCATACGAGTACAGCTCCCCTGTCTGCAATTGGGGATTAGCCAAGGAGATTGCAGGCAGCAACCTGCCCGCTTCAAGGTCCAACACCACCATGGCAATATTTGTGGTTCCGATATCAAGTCCGACATGTACCATACCCATACCTTGATCCTCTCTGTATTAAGGCAGTATATGAGACGAAAGCCCGGTTGAAAAGAGCACATACAGGCAGAAATCTCTTGACTTCCACCATACTTATTACACTGTTTCAATAGACTTGCAACCGGTTATACAGTACAGTAAACCAGTCGAAACCATGGTATGCGCTGCAAGGATTAAGGTATGCTGAATATTGCAATATGTGATGATGATTCCACTCAATTGGGGCTGCTTGCTTCTTATACAACCGAGTGCATCCAATCACACGCAATCGGGGCTGTCATCCATCAATTCGACCATCCCGACAAGCTGCTCAGCAGCTGCGAGAGACAACGGTATCACATCTACATCCTGGACATCGTCATGCCTATGATCAACGGCTTGGAGGTAGGCAAGGCCATCAGGGAACGAGACCAGGAAGCAATCATCCTCTATGCAACCTACGAGCCGGGCTACGCCTTGCAATCGTTTGAGTCGAGCCCGATCAACTACCTGCTCAAGCCGATCGACAAGGGCCAGCTGTGTAGAACGTTGCTGCAGGCATTCTCGAGGCTCGACAAGGCTTCTGATACCTCCTGTACCGTCAAGACAGCAGAGGGTGTCAGGGTTCTCAGATTCGCTGAAATCCTGATAGCAGAGTACTCCAACCATACAGTGCGGTACACCCTCACCGATGCAAGAGTCATTGTCACATCGATCATCAAGGGTTCGTTTACCGACCATATCCAAGGCTTGTTGCGGGATGAGCGCTTCATTCGTACCCATATATCGTATGTCTTGAACATGGATTACATCGAGGGTTTCACCAAGACACGCTTCACCCTGCACGGAGGGTATGAAGTACCCATCGTAGCCAAATTGTATAGAACGGTGCGTGAGCGGTATCTCGAGTACCTGCTGACCAAGGAAGGCTCATGACACCGGACCTATTGAACAACCTGCTTCGAGGCAGTGTCACCGCCGTCATGAACGCACTGCTGCTGTTTACCTTGACCAAGTCAAAGTATGGAAAAAACGGTACCATCGTTGCAGCAGTCATCATGTTTGTCACCGATATCACCTCTACCATGTATTTATATTTCAATGCCGATCTTACGGCGGTATCGCACTCGAATCTGCTTACCATCATCCTGCTGGGCTTCCTTCTCAAGCCCTTGTCCAAATCAAGCACCATGCAGTGGGCGTTCAGCTACCTGACGACGATGAACGTCATGATGATGGTCGTCATCCTCAGCTTCCAGATTGGAATGCTTCTTCCCTCCATCCCTCACATACATTCACTTTCTCGCCTGATCCTGTTCCTTTTGGTAATCTTCCTGTTTCATCGATACCTGCTGCCGCTCTATCGCTCTGCCGAGGACAACTGGCCGATATTCTCAGTCCTCGTCATCTGTCTTTCGTTGATGCTCGCCTACCCCTTCTACGCAACAACCGACATTATTGCCACCCTGCAGAGCTACAGCCAACCGCTCCTGCTCCTTGTTGTCCTTGTCGTAGCAAGCTATGGAACCATTTTCTATTCACTGA
>JAAZAT010000258.1 GCA_012514185.1 Spirochaetales bacterium
CGCTGAGTATGGGTCTTACGACGACAAGGGTTTCCGTCCAACGACGGTATTGCAAAGACCTTTGTTCGAACGGCCGCTGTTCAACGCCTATCTCTATCTCCTTGCATCCCTGGGCATTCTCGAAATTTCGGAAACACAGCCGCCACTCCTGCTCACCAAGAATGAAAAACTCCACCCGCTCACCCCCTATGAAGCCTTGGACAGTGTCAGGTTGACTGAGTTTGGAGCATGGTGCATGAATATGGTCGAGCAGCGTCCCCAGCCCAAAAAGCAGGTATTCGAGACCATCACCGACAAGGAACTATTGCTGGTCACCTTCAAGGGAAAGTCCTTGGAGCGCAGGTTGTTCCTTGAACAGATCGGTATCCCCTTGGGTGTTGAACGGTTCAGGATTACCGAGGCTTCTTTCATCAGAGGTTGCTCTTCCTCCTCCGATATCGTCAGCCGCATAGATAAATTCAAACTGATCATCGACCCGGATCCTTCTGATCGATGGAAGCAGTTCTTTGCATCACTTGAGAAACGTTCCACGTTGTTCTGCCATGGGGAGCAGGTCTTGCTCTACACCTTTCCCGACGATCCTGAGATACGGAGAATGTTCGCCACCGATCCGGCGTTCAAGAAGCTGTTGATCAGGGCTGAAGACAACAAAGTGGTGGTGAGAAAAGGAAACCAGAAGGCGTTTCAAAAGCTCCTGATGGAACATGGGTATTTGAATACGCTGTAGTGGTCTGTACATCATATTTCTTTCATTATCTTCGGACCGAACTCCGCCAGCATGAAGCCGATCACCTTGCAAGAACGGCTTGCAGGACTTTAGCCCAATCGGGACATTGGTCGCTGAGAAAGACACGCAACAGCTCCCGAGACGAACTGTCATCCGGATGACGCTTACTCCAATCGCCAAGGATATCCGTCGCAAACGATTCAGGATAGTCTTCGGTATAGTCGCTGAAGTCGGTGGTTGCCTCCTTTTGAAACCGGTAAAGGCCCATCAAGACGCCCTGAATGTATGCCGACTCTGAAGCAAATTCACCGGTGGTATGAAACGTATCAATCTGAAACAAGAAGGGGGAAAAGGCTTCACTGACCATTTCATCTGCAACCTCATACTCATCACGATACCCTCCATCCCACTGCCTGCCTGACGCTTCCCAGCAATCATGAGCTTCCAGGGAGTTGAGTGCGGAATACACCTCTTGTGCAACATCCTCGGTGCAAATATCGTTGAACACACGAGAAGAGAGCTCAGAAATCTCACTCTCAAGCTCAGGATGCCTCTGCTTCAACATGCTCAGAACCTGCAACGCCTGCACGCCGCTGAGGGGGTAGGATTTCGCACTTCCCTCACTCTTGGTACGCTTTGTAGTGTTTCCCATCGCTTAAATTCTCCATCTAGCCCAGTTTATTATAGAGCACCGGCGTCTTGTACTTCCACTGCTCCCACAATTGCTCATCGGTCAAGAGCTCCGCCATACAGGCGGCTACATTGATCCTGCTGGTTTTTCCTGCATTGAAGACAGGACTTCGGTTGGTGTGAGAAAAGAGTTCATACTCACTGGGATTCTCTGCATCGATGAGCGTATCAGGCCTTACCGCCACCCAGGAGAAGGCCCCCCTCGTTCCAATACGGTGCACCAGAAAGTCAGCAGCAAGCATGTTGTCACGGTGTGGAGGTAAAAGCACTTTCAGAAGCGAGAGCACCAGTGCCTCCCCGAACCTGTTCTTCTCCCCGTCCTGCTTGTTGGTGTAGGCGGTGGTACTCATAAGAATCAGTTTCTGAGAACAGGAAAGGGCTTCCATAGCTGTAGTTACTTTCTGCACAGCATGGATGACCAGTCTATGTGGCTTTCCAAAGATTCCCCGTATCGTTGTCCTGTGACCAAGACAGCAGACGGCTGCATCACAATCCTTGAGAAGGCCCTCTATTGCTTGTTGCGTGAATGTATCAACATCTCCGGTGACAACCTCCATAAGAGGATTCTCTTTGCTGGACTGAGGCAAGACTGCATGCTCACGGACGACGATTCTGACAGACATCATTCGCTTCATCAACTCTGAAGCAACCAATCTTCCTGTAGCCCCGCTGGCTCCAAGTATCAGCACCTTCATGTTCTTCCCCCCTGTAGGAATTCCAATATCCTTCAAGTACCCTGCAAAAACCGTAACACATCCTCTCTGAACTGCTTTCCCCCGGCTGGATGCCCCATATTTGCATAGAGGCAGAGTCTGGCATTGGGAATACCGGCAGCCGTTTGTTTGAAAAGCTCGGGACTGTAGAAGTAGTCATCCTCACCGCCTGCCACCAAAGTCGGACAGGAAATTTCATGTAATTGTGACTGAAATGCATGCTTGTCCTCGGCTTGCACTGTCACCAGCAGGTCGTTGGCGTCTTTGGGATGATGCATCGAAAGCAACACAGCGATGATTCCTATCAATGGCTTACAGAGGTGGGAAGCAATCCCTGATTGGGGAAAGCCGGTTGCAATGAGCACGCTCCAAGCTTTTCTCCACTGCCCTGCTTGTGCAAGCTGCGCAATATCCAATTGAAGCTGCTTGGCCTTGTCGTTCAGCGAGTGTGCGCTTGAGTGGAGAACCAAACGACGTACCAAGTCGGGGTGCAACAGAGCAAAGTGCAGTGCGACCGAACCTCCAGTGGAAATGCCGATGATATCCACCGGCTTTCCGAACTCCTCCCTGATCATAACGGCATAGTCATCTGCCATGTCATCAAGTGAATACTGCTGGGGAAGATTGGGCTTTCTCAGCACACTGTAGATGGTGTACTCCTTGTCAAGAAACGAATACATCTTCACCATTGCCGGTGACTGAGGCTTGTGTTCGAAGGTGAGACCATCGAACACGACCAATGGCTTGTCGCCGTTTCCAATCCGGGTGTACGGCAGACCACTGCGAAAATATCCTTGATTCTTCACGAGATCACCTGCTTTGCCCACATCAGTGCACGTTCAATCTCGCCGTCCTTCAACGGCCCTTCCTTGTCGTTGACGATGAAGCCCTCGCAAGGGGCTGTACGCACGCCTCCCTTTCTTACCAGGGAAGAGAGGATCGGATCGGCGGCATAGCCGAAGAGCTTTGCCATGACGGTCAACAGTCGGTTGTTCTCCGCTGCAATATCCATCCTAGTATCGAAGGATGCAACCTTGACGGTTTTCAGTGCTCCCTGAGGAATTTCCTTGAGGAACGTTTTCATCGCTTTCAAGGGTTGAAAGGCCTGGGTCGCCGAGCCGACGATCAGGACATCGAGATCCCTCAATTGATCCACTTTGACTTCACTCGCATGCAGTACGCTCGCCTTGCATGCAGACCCTATTGCCTTTGCAATCTGTTCAGTATTGCCATACATGGAATCATAGACGACAAGAACCTTCATCCGACTAACCCTCCGTTTGTTCAATTGTATCCTTTTAGCACTCAATCAACAATCAAACCACCCCTCCCATACGTACACATCAGGCATGTTTCTCCACACTCAGATGTTAAATACTGTGATACGTACAAGAGGGCCATCCACAAACCAATCAGCGCTCTCTTTGCTTTCCTACACTATCGGTTTATTATGTAGATGGAGCCAGGCATCGAACCGAACAGTGAGACACCCTATGAACAGAAGCAACAATCGGCGCCCTGCATTCGTTCTCGTATGTACCATACTCGCTCTTCTCATCTCGTGCCGCCCGGACAACGGTTGCCGGATCGATGAGAACGCCCTAAAGTTTTCGGCCTTCTCCCCCTATGCCTCTATCACCGATGACGACATCCAATACCTTGCCGATACCTACGGTCTGCCCAAGAGCGATCTCGATGCTATCACTATAAGCGACGATGCATCCAAGCAAACTTTGGGAAACACCATCAAGGGTTGGCAGGAACAAAGGATGAAGCTCACCGATCCCAATACGCAGGACGATGTCTCCTACCCGATGCGTTGGAACTACATCATGCCGGGGATGTATCCTGTGGATGAGATGATCCGCGACCGCAGAATGACCGATGAATCGATGTACAAGCTCTATGGAGTCTGCTGGGACTATGCAGCAGTCTTCTGCGCCATCGCCATCCAGTATGGCCTGGAGGAGGGCACCGACATCCGCATCACTGCATGGAAGAAGTATATGTCTGATGAAATGTCCTTCGATCAGGGCCCCGGTGCCGACTATGGGATGAGCCCTGC
>JAAZAT010000271.1 GCA_012514185.1 Spirochaetales bacterium
CTGCATCGTCACGCTGACGCTCACTGTAACAGTAGACCGTCTGGTTCTTGTTGCGCACCCGAAAGAGCGGAGTCTCCAGAATATACAATCTGCCTGCAAGCACCAAATCCTCAAAATAGGTCAGAAAATAGGTCATCAGGAGGTTGCGGATGTGAAACCCGTCGGTATCGGCATCGGTTGCGATGATGACCTTTCCGTACCGGAGCCCCTCCACCCCGTTCTCAATCCCCAGGGCGACCATCATGTTGTACAGCTCGGCATTCTTGTAGATCTCCGTCTTCTTCTTGCCGTAGACGTTCACGATCTTGCCCCTGAGGCTGAACACAGCCTGGGTCATGACATCACGCGTCTTGGTGATGGTCCCCGAAGCACTATCACCCTCGGTCAGGAAGATCATGGATTGTTCACACTCATCCTGGTGCGAGGCGCTTTGGCCCAAGTGGTACTTGCAATCCTTGAGCTTGGGAATATTCAACGAAACCTTCTTCGCCGACTCCCTCGCCCCCTTCTTTACCTCATTGAGTTCCTTGCGCAGTGCCTCGTTGTTGATGATCTTCTGATATATCTTCTGGGCTTCCTCGGCATTCTTGAGCAAAAAGTCTACGATGGCGTCCCGTACTTCATTCACAATCCACGTACGGATTTCGGTATTGGAGAGCTTGTTCTTCGTCTGTGACTCAAACACCGGTTCCTTCACCTTCACCGCAACAGCCCCCACAACACCCTCACGGACGTCCTGGGGCGCCCAATTCTTCTTGAAGTGCTCGTTGATGCCCTTGAGGATTCCCTCCTTGAAGGCGCTCTGATGCGTCCCTCCATCGGTGGTATGCTGGCCGTTCACATACGAGAAATAGTTTTCTCCGTAGGAACCCGCCACATGGGTAAGCGCAAACTCCAGCTGCTTGGCTTGGTAGTGGATGATGGAGTAGAGGTTTTCACTCCCCACCTCTTTTTCCAACAGGTCGAGCAAGCCATGGGCAGACTTGTAGATCTTGTTGTTGTAGTCGAGTGCGAGACCGGTGTTCAGGTAGGCATAACTCCACAACCTGGAGATGATGAAGTCCTCGTTGTAGGCATACTCGCCGAACAACTCGGGATCGGGGATGAAGGACACCTCCGTACCGTCGGCTTCCTTGGTGGATCCGGTCTCCTCATTCACCAAGATCCCCTGGGAGAAGGTTGCGCTGTGGAATGTTCCTTCCCTGTAGCTGGTGACCATGAAGTGGGACGAAAGCGCATTGACAGCCTTGGTTCCCACCCCGTTCAAGCCGACCGAAAACTGAAACACATCGTCGCTGTATTTTGCACCGGTGTTGATGATCGAAACACACTCGACCACCTTGCCAAGCGGAATGCCGCGGCCGTAGTCGCGCACCCGCACTTCGCACTCCTTGCGGCGGATGACAACCTTATTGCCAAAGCCCATGATGAATTCATCGATGCTGTTGTCCACCACCTCCTTGAGCAGGATGTAGATTCCGTCATCGACATGCGTACCATTTCCCAACCGCCCGATATACATGCCTGGACGCTTTCGTATATGTTCCAGCGCACTAAGCGTTTGGATTTTTGATTCATCATAAGTAGTCTTTGCCATATCTCGCGATTATAGCAGAATTCAGCAATGATGGCAAAATAGTCTCATATTTCTCCCTTGCGCCGGAGAAATTGCTCGAGTACCCTGCACGTATGGATACGATACTTATACTGTATATAACGTTGGCCCTGCTCCATCTGAGTCTGAGGGCTGAAGATTTGAAACGCCTCGGCTCACTGGTCAAGGTTCTCTTGATGCCGATGCTCATGGTGTACGTACTGAGAAACGGTGCACAGCCTCTTTTGCTCATCTCATTGTCATTTGCAACGTTGGGCGATTATTTTCTCACCGACGGCATCAGGAGATCCTCCTTCACCCTGGGCATGATCAGCTTCGCCCTTGCACACCTCTTGTACTCCCTGCATCTGTTGCTGCGGCCGCTGCAAATGCCCCGCCTTCTGATCGGATCTCTCTTGATGCTCATCCCGATGACCTATCTTCTACTGCTTCTCAAGACATCCCCCGTCAAGCTGCGATATGCCCTCTACGGCCTGAACCTGTTCATCATGACAGCCTTGTGCTTCGGCAGTGGTTCGACTCTTGCATCGCTTGGAGCCTTGGCTTTCATCATCTCCGACGGTATGATTGGCATGGAGGCTTTGCATCGACGCCGATTCAGCGTCATCACCGAGATGGCCGTCTACATTCTGGCCCAACTGTTGTTGGTGCTGGGTTTTGTGAATTTGTAGGAGAACGCATGCACGAAAAAAAAGTATCGCCGCCCTATGCACACAAGAAGAAAGAAGGACTTGCAGCAGGAAGTCTCATCTACGTCGGAGACACCCAGCCCCAACAGACAGCCATCCGCACACACATCTATCATGCAGGATCGTATCGGGTGGAGCAAGGATACAAACGTGCCGAGAAGGAGCCTGTGTTGTGGGTGGAGATCACGGGCCTTGAGGATATCCAGACCATTGTAAAGATTGCCAAAGAGTTCCAGATTGCCAACCTCAGCCTTGAGGATGTATTTTCCACCGACCAGCGTCTGAAACTGGACCAGTACGACTCCTATCTTTCGGTAACCTTGAGAATCCTGGCTCATCAAGGGACCGAGGAGCAGCAGCTCACCCTCTTTCTAGGCGATGGGTGGTTGCTCTCGATTGCAGAGTACAACCACCAGAGCTTCGACGCGGTAATCCGCCAGATATCCTCGGCGACCAAACTGCAGGGTGCCGGCTCCAGCGCCCTGCTGCATGCACTCATCGACCGGGTGGTCGACCAGTATCTGGTCAAGGCTGATGAGCTGGAGTTGAAAACCGAAAATCTGGAGGAGTTGGTCATAACCAATCCCCAGGAGACCACTGCTTCGGTCATCCATCAGCAAAAGGCTGATATTCTGAAGCTGAGAAGAATGACAAACCCATTGAGGGAAATTCTTACCACCCTCATACGGACGGAAAATCCCTTTCTGGACCGAAACACGACGTTTTTATTACGGGACGTCTACGACCACGCCCTCTGGCTTGCCGAGGAGTGTGATATGATGCGCGAGACGGTATCGGGAATCATGGAAGTCTACCTCTCAAGCCTCGATATGAAGATGAACGCCATCATGAAGGTGTTGACCATCATCTCAACCATCTTCATCCCGCTCACCTTCCTGACCGGCTTGTACGGCATGAACTTCTCCTATATGCCGCTCACTGGTGTGTATTGGGGTTTCTTTGCAATCCTGGTCTGCTGTATTCTGGTTGTCTGCGGCATGGCCGTCTATTTCAGGAGAAAAAAATGGTGGTGACAAACACGCTCAAGCATACGGACCTGGAGGAACTGCTTCCTGTTTTCAATGAAGCCTTCAGTGATTACGATGTTCCCGTTTCCATGACGATGCAAGCGCTATCCTCCCATTTGAACAGTCTCTCCTTCAGCAAGGATGACTCGGTCGGCTTGTTCGACAGACGACGACTGGTAGGCTTTTTGCTGATCGGCCGCCGAGGCAGCGTCGCCTACGACGCAGGAACCGGCATCATTCCTTCCTATCGGGGAAGGGGTCTCTCACATTCGCTCATCGATGCAGCCGCCGCCCATCTTGCAGCAAGAGGCTGCACCACCTTCGTCCTGGAAGTCCTCGATACCAATACCAAGGCAAAGAACCTCTACCAAAGCCATGGATTTGCCGTCAGGCGCAGCTTGTTGTGCTTTTCAGCCAAGCAAGATGAACTTGTCGGGCAGTCCGATCTTTTGCTGCTGCCCCACGAGGATGGATACCGCGTCCCATCATGCTACCCAAGCAGCTACCAGAACAATGACCAGTCGGTTGCAATGGGGTTGTATACGTGCTCGGACATCGTCGATCAGGGAATGAGAAAAGGATTTGCATGGTACCACCAAACCCGTGGTTCGATAGCCCAGATCAACATAGAACCTCAGTATAGAGATGAAGGCCTTATGAAGAAGGCTATCATTTCCTGTGCCAGAACGTGTACCACCGAGATAGTGCGCACCCTCAACGTCGATGAGGCGGACACGGTTCTCATAAACGCCCTGCAGGCTGCGGGTTTCACCAGATTCACCACCCAAAGTGAAATGGTTCTCATCCTTGAAGAGCAGAAACAATGAGCACATACTCCATTTCAGTCATGAAAAAAGAGCAGGAAGCCGAGACAAGAGAGCTCATGCAGCGTTGCTTTGACAAAAGCCTTGCCTCGATCTTCTTTCTCCATCCCGATACCACGTTGGTCGTCCTTTTTGAGGACAAGGTCGTTGCCGGTTTGAATCTCGATGTCTACCAGGTGAACAAACAGGTGAAAATGGGCTATCTGGGATGGCTTTACACCGCCAAGGAGCACCGGGGCAAGGGTCTTGCAGGCAAGCTCTTGAGCGAAGCTCTGCTCTTTTTGAAGAGCTTGGGCTGCACCGATGTTGCAGGGTGCGTGGAAGGGGATAATCCCGCATCCTTCAAGCACCTTGAAGCAAAAGGGTTTTCCCGTCTTTCACTCTTCAGCCAGATCCAGCGCTTTCGCTTCGGACTTTTCCGGGTTTGGAAGCATGCATCCCGATTCTTCGACATGGGGTACTTTTTTTGGCATCTGAGCCTCGACGATACCCGTAGGCGATCCTATCCGGAAAACATCAACGCCTTTGTGTTGGGAGCTTGTGCAAACACCCTGCTGTTCATCCCGGTCCTCTGTGGCTGGAACCTGATCGCTCTTCTCAACGTATCCTGGATGCAGGTCTCCCACGAGACCAGGGGTCTCCTCTTTGCACTCCCCCTGCTGAGCTTGCTCGTACGCACTCTGCCTTCTTTTGTATTTGCACACACACAGAAAATCCGGCTCGTCTACCGGCAGTGGGATACAGCGTATTTCACAGCCCTTCTGCTGCCGCTTCTCTTGGGCCTGCCTTTCCCTGTACCCGGAAACCTCTATATACAAGGAAGCGATTGGTCATTGAAAACCCATGCCAAAGACCTGGCACGCATGAGCCTGATCTCCAATACTTCGCTCGCACTGCTCTTCATCCTGCTTCCCAATCCCTATACATTGTTTCTGTTGACCCTTGATACGTTCTTTTTCTTCTATCCGTTCTGCGGGTTCAACGCCTCACGCATCAAGCGGGAAGGTTGGAATTTCCGCCTCTTCAGTTATGTTCTTACCCTTGCCTGCTACGCATTTCTCTTGGTATACTGATTGCATTATGGATGACCCGTTACCTAGTAAAGGGTGTTCAGGCGAACACTCGTTTTTTTCGTATGTGGCCGGGAGGTGTACATGCAAGTACAACTGACCGCCATCGTTATTCTGCTGTTGCTTTCTGCTGTCTTCTCAGCAACGGAAACAGCCTACACCTCCCTCTCATTCGTGCAGCTAAAGACCTTGGAGAACCGCAAAAAGCGCTCAAGCAGGCTTGCCTACAAGCTCAGCCAAAACCGTGATGCCTTACTCACCACGGTCCTTGTCGGCAACAATGTGGTGAACATCTCAGCCTCCGCATTGGTGACCACATTCGCCATCGAGCATTTCTCAAGCCAGGCTGTAGGTTATGCCACCGGCATCCTTACGCTGGTGATTCTGATTTTCGGGGAGATAACCCCCAAGCAGCTTGCACTCACGCACAACATGAAAATCGCCGTCTTCATGGCATACCCGCTTCGGTTCATCTCCCTTCTCATGTTCCCTGTTGTGTGGCTGCTCAGACAATTCTCCTCCTTGATCACCCGCCTGTTCGCTTCCCACACCGAGCCGGCCATCACGACCGAGGGGGTGATGCACATGGTGGATGCCGCCGAGGATGAGGGTCTGGTGGACCAGTATGAATCCGATTTGATGCAGAGAGCCATCCACTTCAGCGACACCCAGGTCCGCACCATCATGACCCACCGCACCAATGTGTTTTGCATCAGTGACGAGCTGACGATCCGTGACGCCTTCCCTTCCATCGTGAAGTCGGGTTTCAGCCGTGTTCCAGTCTTCCACGGCAGCGCCGAGAACATCATAGGGATTGTGCTGGTCCGTGACATCCTGCGGGCCCAGCTGGAGAAGCGAATGGACAAGAGCATCTCCACCATTCTCAGGAAGCCCATCTTCGTACCGGAGCAGATGCACCTTGACGATGTATTCTTCTTGTTCAAGAAGGATAAGTTGCAGCAAGCCATCGTGCTGGATGAATACGGCGGTTTCAGCGGAGTGGTGACCATGGAGGATGTGGCTGAACAACTGTTCGGCGAGCTTTATGACGAGCACGAGCGAAGGTTTCCCGATCGAATCGTCGAGCGGGAACAGATGCCGGGAACCTTCCTGGTCATGGCGGACACACCGTTCCAGCAGTTTATCGATGAACTGGATCTTTCGGCTGACTATCAGAAGCAGAGGACTTCCACGGTTGCCGCCTATGTATTGGAGTTGACCGGAGACATCCCCCAGGAGGGGGATGTCGTCCAGTCTTCTTTAGGAACCTTCCGCATCATTTCCATGAAGGGAAACAGGATGGAGGCGGTGGAATTTTCTCCGACCATCGATGATGGAACCCTTCTGTAGCGTTGACTGAAGCGTGATGCGAAGGTATGATGGCTCCCATGAGCAAATATCCCTTCCATGAAATAGAGACGAAATGGCAACGGTACTGGGACGAGCATCAGAGTTTTGCCGTCACCGAGGATCCAAGCATCCCCAAGGACAAGCGGGTGTATGTCCTGGATATGTTCCCGTACCCCTCCGGAGCCGGACTGCATGTCGGCCATCCTGAAGGATATACCGCCACCGATATCTACTGCAGATTCCTCAGGATGAACGGGTACAATGTCCTCCATCCGATGGGATTCGATTCTTTCGGCCTCCCGGCGGAGAACTATGCCATCAAGACCGGCACCCATCCAAGGACGACCACCGAAAAGAATATTGAGAACTTCCGCAAACAGATCAAGAGCCTGGGCTTCAGCTACGACTGGAATCGAGAGATTTCCACCCACAGAAGCGACTATTACCGCTGGACCCAGTGGATTTTCATCCAGCTCTTCAACAAGAATCTTGCCTATGAATCACACACCCCGATCAACTGGTGCGAGGCATGCAAAACCGGCTTGGCCAACGAGGAAGTGAAGGAAGGCAAGTGCGAACGGTGCGGCACCACGGTGGTTCGCAAGAACATCCGCCAGTGGGTGCTGAAAATCACCGAATATGCAGACAAGCTGCTTGCCGACCTGGACAGTGTAGACTGGCCGGAGTCGGTGAAGCTCATGCAGCGCAACTGGATCGGGCGCAGTGAAGGCGCCTCCGTCTTCTTCAAGGTCGATGGGATGGACGCCCAGCTGGAAGTCTATACCACCCGCGCCGATACGCTCTTCGGGGCAACGTACATGGTCGTCGCTCCTGAGCACCCGTTGGTTGCCCAGCTGACCAAGGCTGAGCAGAAAGAGGCCGTCGAGGAGTATCTTGAGTCAAGCGCACGCAAGAGCGATCTTGAGAGAACCGACCTTGCAAAAGAAAAAACCGGTGTCTTCAGCGGCAGTTATGCGATCAATCCGGTAAACGGCAAGCTCATTCCCATCTGGGTTGCCGACTACGTCTTGATCAGCTACGGTACCGGTGCAATCATGGCTGTTCCCGCCCACGATACCCGCGACTGGGAGTTCGCCAAGAAGTTCGACCTGCCCATCGTCGAGGTACTCAAGAGCGAAGTCGACGTACAGACCCAAGCTTGGACCGAGGATGGGGTGCATGTGAACAGCGACTTCCTCGACGGCTTGAACAAGGAAGATGCCATCAAGACCATGCTCGCTTGGCTTGAGGAGCATAAGCTTGGTTCGAAGGCAGTCAACTACAAGCTTCGCGACTGGATATTCAGCCGACAGCGCTATTGGGGAGAACCCATTCCCTTGGTGCACTGCCCCACCTGCGGTACGGTTGCCGTTCCTGAGGACCAGCTCCCCCTGCTGCTGCCTGAAGTAAGCAGTTATGAGCCCAGCGGAACCGGAGAGAGCCCGCTTGCAAAGATTGATGAGTGGGTCAATTGCTCCTGTCCGGTTTGCGGTGGAAAGGCAAAACGTGAAACAAACACCATGCCCCAGTGGGCGGGTTCCTGCTGGTACTACCTGCGCTATCTCGACCCAGAGAATGACAAGCAGTTCGTCTCAGCCGAGAAGGAAGCATACTGGATGCCCGTCGACCTCTATGTCGGAGGCGCCGAGCACGCAGTGCTCCACCTGCTGTACGCCCGATTCTGGCATAAGGTCCTCTTCGACCTCGGCCTGGTTTCCACCTCCGAACCCTTCAAGCGATTGGTCAATCAGGGCATGATCACCAGCTATGCATTCCAACGCAAGGACAAGAGCCTGGTCCCCACCGATATGGTTGAGGAGAAAGAGACCGATGTCTTTGTCGAGAAAGCAACCGGTGAGGTCCTTGAGCGGGTCATCGCGAAAATGTCAAAGAGCTTGAAGAACGTCATCAATCCCGATGAGATCATCAGCGAGTACGGCGCCGACTCGATGCGCATGTATGAGATGTTCATGGGACCGCTTGAAGTTTCCAAGCCTTGGGCTACGACCGGTTTGGTCGGTGTGTATCGGTTCCTCGACCGCATCTACAGGCTCTTTGAGGAGCGGACCGTCATCGATGAACAGCCTTCGGATGAGTTGAACAGGACACTGCACAAGACAATCAAGAAGGTGACCTATGATACCAACACCCTGAACTTCAATACGGCGATCAGCCAGATGATGGTATTGGTCAATGAGCTGTACAAGGTCGAAACCCTGCCCAGGGTGGTGGCCGAGACTTTGGTCAAGCTGCTCGGCCCGTACGTTCCCCACCTTGCTGAAGAGCTGTGGGAGCGCCTTGGCCACAGCGGAGGGCTGTCAACTGTTGCATGGCCGCAGTTCGTAGAGGAGTTGACGGTCGACAACCAGATCGAGATGGTCTTCCAGGTCAACGGTAAGGTTCGTTCCAAGGTGACGGTTTCCAAAGGACTTGGCAAGGATGAAGTCCTGGCAATGGCAAAGAAGGATGAGAAACTTGCGAGCTGGCTCGAAGGCAGGACGATCGTCAAGGAGATCGTCGTTGCCGACAAGCTGGTGAATATCGTGGTAAAATAACGAATACAATACAGCCCTACCACGCGAGAGTCCGCTCACGCGTGGTTTTTTTTTCACTTCTCCAATACCAGATTCAACCTGAGCGTACTGCTGTACTGCTGTGCCTCACCCTTGAAAGGCTGGATCAAACGCGCCCAGAGCCTGCCGATGGGAACCTCCTCGTAGAGCGGTCCCCGGACATAATAGAGAAAGGGTTCAGAGCGTTCGAAATCCAATCCATTCTCCGATATCAACTGGTACATGACCAGTTCCATCGGACCGGACAAGGGGGTGTGTTCAATATACACCCTGCCAAAGCCCGGGTGCTTGGCAACCAAGGAAACATCGCAAATCGGGATAAGCAGGGAAGCATCCGCAGTATTGAAAGAAAGCGGTTCTATGACGATGACCACATCGGTTGAAGGAGTCTGCAGCGTGATTGCCGCCCGTAGATTAGAAGGAACCAAAAGACACAACAAACCCACAAGCAAGATGCAATGGGTTGCCTTGCTTAGCTGAATCCGCCTCCATGTCTTTGGTATCTGTTCCATACGTTCTTAGTACAGTATCTTAGGCAAAAAACCTATGTCAAGTGTTTACCTATACACGCAAAGCAATTCCTTGAAGAAATCGTAATCACCAGAGATTTATTTAATAAGGGAACCATATTGAAGATACTATTTGTTTCTTATGTAGTGAAATAGTATGATATCTACAAAACACCATTCTTATGACACAGCAAAGCCTAGCCGAGCACCTTGGCCAAACCACCCTTGCTTGTCTCCCGATAGAGGGAGGGAAGTGCCTGCCCTGTTTCCATCATGACTTCGATTACACTGTCAAAGCTTACCTTGTGACGGCCGTCGCCAAGCAGGGCATAGGAACAGTGGTCGAGCGAGCGCATGGCCGCCAAGGCGTTGCGTTCTATGCAGGGAATCTGGACCAGACCCCGCATCGGATCGCACGTAAGCCCCAAATGATGCTCAAGTCCCATCTCAGCTGCATACTCGATCTGATGGATGCTGCCCCCCAGAAGATGGGTGGCGGCAGCTCCCGCCATTGCGCAGGCGACACCGATCTCACCCTGGCATCCCACCTCGGCACCGCTGATCGACCCATTGGTCTTCACTACATTGCCGATGACACCGGCGGTGAGCAGGGCCCTGAGGATTTTCACCTTGGGCAGCTTGTACTGCTTTGCCAAGAAGTACAGGACCCCGGGGAGAACCCCGCAACTTCCACAGGTGGGTGCGGTGACGATCAAACCGCCTCCGGCGTTCTCTTCGCTCACAGCCAAGGCATAGCTGAGAGCCGAAGCGGTGCTCCCGAGCGGGCCGGAGAACTCGGTTGCCTTGGAGTTGTACTGGCTTGCCTTGCGTGCCAGCTTGAGTCCGCCGGGAAGGACGCCTTCGGCATCCAAACCGCGTTCCACGGCACTGCTCATGACATTCCAGACTTCTTCCATGTAGGACAGGATTTGTTGACCTTCCCATTGGACGGCGAACTCCCACAGCTGGAGTCCTTCTTCGGAGCAATACTCGAGTATCTGCTTCATCCTGGAATACTCTTTGGGATAGACACGCTTGGAAGCCTCTTCCTCGACGCCTTCAATGAGGATCTTCCCGCCGCCCACACTATAGTAGGTCTGCTCATGGGTCACAGTTCCTTGTGCATCATAGGAGCGGATGGATAAGGCATTGGGATGAAAGGGTTTCTCGATATCGGGATACCAGACGATCTCGACTTCGCTGCCCTCCTTGGCAAAGACTTCCCGCAGGGCCTTGTCGGTCAAGTGGCCTTTTCCCGTAGCCGCAAGGCTGCCGTAGAGGTCCGCCTCATACCGTGGCTGATGAGGATGCAACGAAAGAAAATGAGTCGCCGCAGAGCGCGGTCCCATGGTATGGCTGCTGGATGGGCCGTAGCCGATCCGGAAAAGTTCGCGAAGGGATTCCATAGCCGAACTCTATCGGTTTATCCATAAAAAGGGAAGGTGTTTTCTACCAGAGGGGGGCTTTGGAAAGGGAGGTGGAAAACGTGCCTTGGATCAGGTCTGCAAAGAGCGTCAGACAAAGCTGATGTTCCTGGTTCCACCAACGCTCGACAAGCCCTTCCGCTTCCACCTCGATGACATCGTTCCACAGAAAATAGAAAGACCGTTGGTCGCATCGTTCGTTGATCCAATACCCTGCAGGCAGATCAGCAAGCGTAATCGTGAGCTTTGGGTGAAGGGCCAGGCTCTCGTGGTCCACAGTACCGTTGAGCAGGTCAACCAAGAATTTCGAGGTGTCCATACGAGCAACATCACCGGCCATTGCAACCAATGCCTGGCCGTTGAGATTCTCTATTGCCTGGGAATTGTGCGGGTAGGCATCCAAGAGCAGGCTTGCAAGTCGTCCCTGCTCCTGGTCCAGGACGATCGGCGTCTTGCACCCCGGATAGGAAAATCCTCCATAGGGAACCAGGCTTGAGAGTGGATAGGCGCAAAAAACAGTGAGCCGATCCCGCCTGACGGCGATGGTCGCCTTCGTTGTTCCGCCTTCCAAATGCACCTGCTGAAGACACCCTGCGCCGTCATAATAGACGAGGGTATGCCACAGCGGACGATGGCTGACTTTCTTCCAAGGATGCTCTTCGTTGATGATTATTTCCACCTGCCTCTCAGAGAGAGGATTGAACTCACAACTGATGCAAAGTGCCAGAAGAGCGAACCATACAAACCATTTCACACCACCTTAGGTGCAAAGACCGCCTTCCTGCTTCAACTGCTGCCGATACTCACCCCTGAATTGTTCAAACAACGTTCTCACCTCTTCGCTCTGGTAATCGGCATAGGTCCACTTCAATCCATGGAACGCGTGGTTTTCATAGTGCAGCGTCACTTCGGCGTATATGCCGTCACTGAGGGGGATGCGATGACTTCGATTCTTGGTGGTGGCGAGAATGAGATTCTCCAAACACAGCAAGCCCGGGTCGAGGTTCACCTCCCGCTTTCCATCCACCCGATACAGGTCCTCCAGTGCGTTGGTCTCTCGCTTGATCGCAGAGAGCCGTACCGGGTCGACCAATGTCTTGAATTGCAGGTAGCAACGGTACGGCTTCGATCCCATCTCCCGGTCGTAATAATCAGTATAGGTGAAGAGGGTTAGGGGGCTTTGGTTCAACACAGGGCCGTACCGGGTTTCAAGACGAGAGACAACCGGCTCGAGGAGAGCCGGATCCTTTACCAACACCCCCATTACCAAGGATCTGGGGGTGAACGAAAGCAGCCGTCCCATCTTACAAGTTTGAGGTGAACGTCCCCAGAACCCGCACCGAAAGGCAGAGCTCGGACAGTTCAGCCAATGCAACATCGAAGGCACCGCTTTCCCCGAGTTCGGTCTCGACGAAGAACGAGTACTCCCAAGGCTTTCCGGGTATCGGACGGCTCTCCAGCTTCTTCATGTTCAGGCCATGCTTGGTCAAGACCAACAAGGCGGCGAACAGGGAGCCTGGACGGTCGGGAACAGTGAACCGCAACGAGGCACGGTTTACGGCCGAAGTCGACCGGAAGACTGCGCTGCGCTCCTCACGGCAAATGATATAGAAACGGGTGTAGTTGCGGGGGTTGCTTTCAATGCCCTCGGCCAGGATCTCCATGCCATACACCTTTGCAGCCGGAGCTCCGGCGATGGCGGCCTTGGCGGGATCCTTTGCCTCCTTGACATAGGCTACCGCACCGGCCGTATCGAAGAAGGGGGTGGCCTGGGCATGGGAAATATCATGCTGCAGATACTCGGTACATTGTGCCAATCCCTGCGGATGGGAGTAGACCTCCCTGATATTCTCCTTCTTTGAACCAGGAAGTCCGATGAGGTTGTGGATGATCCTGATCTGCTGTTCCCCAACCACCTGGATGGCCTGATGCCGGTCAAGCAAATCCAGATTCTCATAGATGGTGCCGCCAAGTGTGTTTTCCAGAGGAATCATGCCATAGGCGGCCCTGCCCTGCAGCACCGCCTCGAACACATCGGAGAAGGACTTGCAAGGAAGGACATCGGTGGACTCGTCGAACGCCCTGCGGATGGCAAGCTCGCTGTACGCACCACGCTCTCCTTGGAAGGCAACAACCAGCTGGTCGGTAGCAACTGAAGGCCCCTTGTTCAGGCTCAGGGCTTCAGGCAGGATGCGAGGGATGCGTTCCAAGGATTTGCCGACAACCGCACTGAGGGCCTGCAGGTCGCGCATCAGTTTCTCAAACTGGGAGGGATAGAGGGACTGGGGACCGTCGCTGAATGCTTTTTCAGGATTATCATGCACCTCGACGATCAAGCCGGAGGCTCCGCCGGCGATCAAGGCAAGGCTCATCGGGCTTACCATATCCCTCAAGCCGGTTGCATGGCTGGGATCGCCAATGACCGGAAGGTGGGTCATTTTTTGTACAACGGGTATGGCCGAGACATCCAGGGTGTTGCGGGTGGCCCGCTCATAGGTGCGGATGCCGCGCTCGCACAATACAACCTGGTCGGTTCCACTGGCCATCAGGTATTCAGCTGCCATCAGCCACTCTTCGATCGTGGCGCAAAGTCCCCGTTTGAGCAGTACCGGCATGCCGGTCTTCCCGACTGCCTTAAGCAGTTCGAAATTCTGCATGTTCCTTGCACCGATCTGGAACATGTCGATATACTTGGTCATCATGGGGGCATCGGAGGGGTTGACGATTTCGGTGGTAACCGGCATGCCGTACTTCTCCCCCGCTTCCTTGAGGTACTTCAAACCCTCTTCCCCCAACCCTTGGAAAGCATAGGGGCTGGTTCGGGGCTTGAAGGCGCCGCCGCGAAGAATCACGGCTCCTGCTTCCCGCACCGAGGCGGCGATGCTCATGATCTGCTCCCGGGACTCAACCGCGCAGGGCCCTGCTATGATTGCAATACGATTTCCGCCGATCTTCACCTTGCCGACGGTGACAATGGTATCTTCTTTCTTCAACTCACGCGAAGCAAGTTTATACGGTTTGCTGATGGGTACGACATTGGCCACTCCCTCAAGCAACTCAACTTCACGAATATCAAGGGTGCTCTGGCCGACTGCGCCGAAGACAGTCTCTTCCTGCCCAACGATTTCCTTGACGGTGTAGCCCTTTTCAACCAGAAAGGACCTGATCGACTCTTTCTGCAGTTCGCTGATTTGTTTTTTCAGTACGATTATCATGAAAATACGCTAGAGCGTAACCATAAAAAGGTCAAGGGAGCGTTGCTTTTTTTGTTATGGCATGGTAGGTCCTAAAGCATGAATGAACAGTATTGGGATAGTATTTTTGAACAATTCAGAAAAGCCATAGAAGCTGAAGGACAGATACTGCCCTCCGTCTCCATCATCGCCCAGCGGGAGCACGACCCCTTCCGGGTTCTGATCGCCACCCTCATCTCACTGAGGACCAAGGATGAGGTCACCCTTGCAGCGAGCCAACGGCTCTTTGCCCTGGCCGGTGATCCCTATGCCATGGCCGGCCTCTCCGAAGAAGCCATCGAGCAGGCCATCTATCCTGCCGGGTTCTATAAAACAAAGGCAAGAAACATCCGCCTGATTTCAGAAATCCTGATAGCACAATTCAATGGCAGGGTTCCAGACACTCGAGAACAGCTGCTTGCACTGCCGGGAGTGGGAATAAAGACCGCAAATCTCACCTTGAATCTGGGATATCAAATTGATGCCATTTGTGTGGACTGCCATGTGCATCAGATCGCCAACCGTCTTGGCTGGGTGCAGACAAAAACACCCGAGCAGACAGAAATAGCCTTGCAGCATGTCATGCCCAGGCGTTTCTGGATACCGCTGAATGAACTCTTGGTGCGATATGGCCAGCTGATCTGCACACCGGTCAGCCCTTTCTGCAGCAAATGTCCACAGGCTGAACGCTGTCCCAAAATCGGGGTGGTGCGCAGCCGCTAATAACAGGAACGAACGACGCTTGCAACCGACTCCGCCTTGCCGAGCGTATAGAAATGCACCCCCGGCGCCCCATGGGCGAGCAGGTCCTTCGTCTGAAGCGTGCACCAGTGCACCCCGATTTCACGAATCTCGGAGAGCTTGTCGGCCTTGGTCAACAGCTCGACCAACTCGGAGGGGAAATCGACATGGAAGGTTTGGGGGATGGTGGCCAAATCCCGCTTGCTTCCAATCGGTTTGAGCCCCGGGATGATGGGAACGGTAATGCCGGCCTTTCTGCAGGCATCGACGAACCGGTAATACACCGCATTATCGAAAAACATCTGGGTCACAATATAGTTGGCTCCTGCATCCACCTTGAGCTTGAGCATTTCAATATCGCGTGCAAGGTTCGGAGCTTCGGCATGCTTTTCCGGATAACCCGCAACCCCTATGCAGAAATGGGTCTTCTGGGCGTTTTGCAACCCCTGGTCCAAGTACCTGCCCATATTCAAGTCATTGATCTGGCTTACCAATTCGCTTGAGTGCTCATAGCCTCCCTTGACCGGGACAAACCGCTTCTCCCCGTTGGGGGGATCCCCGCGAAGGGCAAGCACGTTCTCGATTCCCAGGAAGTTCAGTTCAACCAAGGCATCCTCAAGCTGATCACGGTCCATGCCCCCGCAGATCAGGTGTGCCACCACCGGGATGTTGAAGGTGTACTGGATCAAGGCCGACAGGGCGATGGTTCCCGGTCTCTTCCTGACAGTCCTGCGCTCCAAAAGACCATCAGGCCGTTCAAGGTAGACCACTTCTTGCTGATGGTTGGTGACATTGATGTACGCAGGCTCGAAATGGGAGAGCTGGCGCACTGTTTCCAACAGCGTCCGAACATCACCACCTTTGAGGGGAGGTACCAGTTCGAAGGTAAACAAGGGGCGCTTGGCCTGTCGGAGTATATCGATTACTTGCATGGCTTCAGTATTCCATACCACCAAGCAGTGTGGCAAGCTCCTCCATCGACACCCCTTTTCTCTTTGCATAGAGGGCCTTTTGCTCTTCACTGACTTGTTGCACGCCAAAGTAACGAAGATTCTGCCCTCCGATGAGCATTCCGCACACCGATGAGGGAGGATTCATGGCAAAACTTTCGGTCAGTCGAACTTGGATGGCAGCTGTCGCATCCAGCAGGGAGAACAACGTGTGTTTCTCACTGTGATCACTCCAGGAGGGATACCCGGGAGCCGGTCGGATGAAAGAGAGGTCTTCGTCCGTCCAGAGCTGCTTAAGCTGGATCTGGGCCTGCTCGGCCAACACCTCGGCAAGCCGGTCGGCCAGCAGCTTGAGAGAGAGCAGCTGCATGGTCTTTCCTTCTTTCTCCAATTGCTTCAGATACCGATCCAAGGTGAGGGAGGAAGTGGCAACAAACAGACCCACCGTATCATCGGCGGCAATACAATCAGCCAGACACAAACCGCTTTGCTCATCGCGGAGGAAGAAGAAGCCGGCATCACCTACCTTGACCTGCAAGCGGTCGCTGGAAGCGGGAAACAAACCGTAGACGATTTTGCATCCTGCTTCGAAGAGGCTGACGATCTCAGGCTCGCCAAGCAGGGCTTTTCCTTCGGCAACGAGGTTCTTGCCTTCCTGACTGTCAAACGGAACCTTCCAAGCCGAACAGTACATGCGCCAATTGATGCCGGATGCCAAATCCTTCAGGCTGAAGTCGGTTTTCGTGAGTACCCCGTAGAGCTTGGCTTTGGTTCCCTGCTGCTTCTGTTCTTGCTTGAGCAGGGCCTCTACGTAGGAGGACTGGCCCTGTTTTGGCCCCTGATGCTCTTCCCTCAGCTGCCGATAGACAGCTTGCACCGTACGTATATAGGCTTTCCCATCCGGGCCTACCACCTGTTTTGCGGCCAAAGCCATGGCCGACGCATCCTTTGTTTGAATCACCGACTCGGAGTAGAGGACGGAGAGCTTGACCGCCGTATGCAGTTCACTGGTGGTCGCCCCCCCTACAAATATGGGAATGGAGGAACCTTTCTCTTCAAACAGCTTGATGACATGCTCCATCTCCTTCAGCGAGGGGGTGATCAGGGCGCTGAGCCCGACCAAGTCTGCTTTGTGCCTTACGGCAGCCTCCCAGATGACCTGGGGAGGCACCATCACCCCGAGGTCGATCACCTCGAAGCCATTGCAGCGAAGAATCAAATTGACGATGTTCTTGCCGATATCGTGCACATCGCCCTTGACGGTAGCCATCACGGCAACCGGGCGTTTTTGACTGCTTGAATCAAGGGTATTCTGTTGCAAATACTCAGCAATCCTTGGTTGGAGGATATCAACAGCTAGTTTCATTGTACGTGCACTTCGTACTACCTGGGGGAGGAACAGCTTGCCAAGCCCGAAGAGCCTCCCTACTTCCTTCATGCCATCCATCAGGGGCCCTTCCACCAACGCAAGGGGATTCTCGCCCTCCAGCTCCTGCAGATCCTGCTCCAAATATGCATGGTCGCCTGCAAGCACGGCGTCGAAGAGACGTTCGGCTGCACTTCGCCCGCTGCGGTCGGCTTTTTTCTGCTGCACCTTCTCATCGTCCTGCATTGCAAGGGCGAGAGCAATCAGATTGGCTCGGTTCTGCACCAGGTCCTCATCCTCTGCAAGCAGGGCTTTCTCGATGATGGTCTTCGTTCTTTCATCCAAGCGCTCTCCATCGAGAAGAGACGAGGGATTGATGATCGCCATATCCAGGTCTGCAAGGGAGAGCAGAACCGCATGCATCGCTGTTCGGACCGCCTCATTGCCCCTGAAGGAAAAACTAAGATTGGAAACCCCGCCGCTTGTGTGGCACAAGGGATAGCGCCGCTTCAGGTCCCGTGTTGCAAGGATGAAATCACGGGCATAGGTGTCATGCTCTTCAATACCGGTGGCGATGGAGAGCACATTCGCATCGAAGATGATGTCCTGCTCCCTGATGCCAGCATTGACAAGCAGGGCATGGCTTCGCTCGGCGATGGCCATCTTCCGCTCATAGGTGGCAGCCTGTCCCTCTTCATCAAAGAGCATCACCACCATGGCATGCCCGTACCGGGCAATCTGCCTGGCATGCCTGATGAAGCTTTCCTCGCCTTCCTTCAGGCTGATGGAGTTTACAATCCCCCTGCCCTGCACCTCGCCGAGGGCCTCTTCGATCACCGACCAGTCGGAGGAGTCGATCATGATTGAAGCCTTGCTCACCGAAGGGTCTCCGGCGATATGACGCAAGAACGAGCGCATGCCCGTCTTTGCATCGAGCATGGAGGCATCCATGCAGATATCCAACACCCGGGCTCCCTGCGCTACCTGCTCTCGGGCGATGGCAAGGGCCTCCTCCCATTTCTCTTCTTTGATCAATCGGGCAAACTTGCGCGATCCTGCAACATTCGTACGTTCACCGATCACCAGCAGGTTGTTGGGTTTTACCTCTATCAAATCAAGACCGCTCAGCATCAAGGTAGTGGAAGGCACGGGCTTGCTTCTGGGAACCGCCTTGTGGCAGGCCCGGGCCAGGGCGGCAATATGGGCCGGAGTGGTGCCGCAACAGCCACCAAGAATATTGAGCCTTCCAGCCTGCAAGGTTGAAGCGAGTTGTCCGGCCATATGTTCGGGTGTAAGGGTATAGACACCTTCCTTGTCGGGAAAGCCCGCGTTGGGATGGGCGGAGACGTAGAAGGGGCAGATTGCATCGAGGCTTTCTATGAGGGGGACCATTTCCTCGGGGCCTGTCGAGCAGTTCAGCCCCAAGCTGAAAAGCGGGAATGGACTGAGGCTGGTTACAAAGGCTTCAAGCGTCTGGCCGCTAAGCGTTCGCCGACTCTGGTCGCTGAAAGTGACGCTGACCATGATCGGGATGGATTTGCCCTCCTCGGCCATGGCATCGAGGCAGGCAAGGATGGCACTTTTGGCGGCAAGCGTATCAAATACGGTCTCTATCAAGAGCAGATCCACTCCTCCTTGGACCAGGATTCGTGCCTGCTGGCGGTACATTGCATAAAAATCTGAAAAGTCACTCTGCCGGTAGGCGGGATCCTCCACCTTCGGGGAGAAGGAGAGGGAACGGTTGGTCGGCCCAAGCACTCCGGCGACAAAGGCATACCCTGCATTGTCGGCCTCAAAATCAGCAGCTGCTTCACGTGCTATTTCACACGCTGCCTGATTGATGGGTTCGACTTGGTCTTGCAAGTTGTACTCCGCCAGATTGAAGGCATTGGCACAGAAGGTATTGGTCTCGATGATGGAGGAACCTGCTTCGAGGTATTGCCGGTGAATCGCGTAGATGACATCGCCACGGCTGAGATTGAGCACCTCATTGCACCCATAAGCAGCAAGGCCTTCCAACGTGAAGTCCTCGACGCTGAGGCCCTGGCTTTGAATCATGGTTCCCATCGCCCCGTCAAGCAATACAACGCGCTCAGAGAGCAGTCTTTTCAGGTATTCCGTTCGGTTCATTGCAGCATATCCCTCCAAAGGCTGTGGATCCGCATAGAGAGAGTATTTCTTACGTTTCCCGCTCGTTTGAGACCTCGAAGAGGCGCAGCGGACAGGCTTGGGTGCACAGTCCGCACACTACGCAGAGCGAAACATCGAAGACCAACTTTGCCTCGTTGTTCATCCTCAGCGCCCTCGGTGAACAGACTGCGGTGCAAGCGCCGCAGTGGATGCAGCCTTCCTCCCGAAAGAGCAGTTCCTTGACCATTTCAGAGACGATGACACCGACTTCAGAAAGGTAGAGGACACTGGCATCGAGGTTCTCCTCGGTCCCGGAAAGCTCTACAATGAGTTTGCCTCCCCGACCGCTGGCGACATCGGCATTGAGAATGTTGATGTCCACATCGTAGGTGCGGGCAAGTTTACTGACGATCGGCTGCTCCACCAAGGTGGGAGAGAAGCGTAAGGCATAGCGTCGTTTCATTGCTCACCTCCTTCACGGGGAACCAGGGGTTTGACAAAGCTGTCCTTGGGGAACATCTGTACCGGTTCGGTAAGGAAAAACCGCTTTTCACGGATCCATTGACCTAGGAGTTCGGCAATCTCCCTAGCTTTTGCAAGCGAGGAAAGAGGAGCCGTTTTAACCTGTTTGCCATCAGGCAGGGTGACACTCCCGCTGGCTAGCTGGGCATAGGTTGCCATTCCGACCGCCGGGTGATTCTCCTGTCCATAGTCGAGGATTGTGGTCTCGATCTGGTCATTGGAGATGCTCAGATGCTTGGCCATCCGCTCGTCCAGAACCGGAATGGGAATCCCGATGCCGACAAAAAGGGATACACCGTACTTCTCATAGTAAGCCGACCTGATGTAATCGGCTGACATCTGCTTTGCATCACCGATTACCGCCAATGTGGCTCCCGGGAGCTTGGGAATCCCAAACTCATTGCGCTCGCGCCTGGTGTTGAACTGGGTGCCGTTCCAAACCACATACCCTTCGGTGCCACCGAGGAAAATACGGGTTCCGAGGCCGATGGTCCGCAAAAACGGATCATTGAGCAGGGGGCTGAGCTCTCCGCTGGTCGAATAGGTGACATTGCTATAGCGGGGAAGCAGGCTCCCCATATAGGTGTATTTGATTCGATTGGTGCTGTTCGTTGCTGCAGCATAGTTCTGATAGGCGTTGCGGGGATTGAACAGGTAGAACTCGTTGACCGTCTCCTTGTTGATCCAGGTGTCGATCTCCTTGGTCGGATAGCAATCGGTCCCCTTGCCCCTGGCATGCAGGCGCACATCCTTGCCGCGTATGAGATCCTCGATGACATTGGCACCGCCATAGGTTGGATCGAATTTTGATTCGCTGGTTGCACCGATATAGGTATCGACCGCGGCAAGCCCTTCATAGGCGCTCACCCCGTTGAGGGAGATCTCCTCCATCCTGATGCCGGGAGACCAATGGCCGAAATTGATGATCGCCCCCGAAGAGCACATCGGACCGAATGTGGCTGTGGTGACCACATCAACTTCCTGGGCAAGCTCAACCAAGCTCTTTTCTTGTGCCATGTTGGTAAAGACCTCGGCTGTGACCACCACCGCCTTACCCGCCTTGATCTTCTCATTGATCTGGGCAATCGTTTTTGCCATAGAAGCTCCTCTATTCGTTGAACTCGACCCCCTCAAGGGTCAAGACCGGGATCAAATGATAGGCAGGGACCTCGTAGGGATGGCTGTCCAAGAGGGCTTGGACTGCCTGGGCGGCATGCTCTTCATCGACAACCAATTCTAAACGCCACTCGGGCACTTGTTCAAGCGTTCCCACCTGCCCAAGGAAGGGAGTACTTCCAGAAAGGGGCCGCCATTGTCCGGTTCCCAAGGTTTGGAAGCAACACCGGTCATAAGGACCCATGGTACCGGCCCCTGCATTGAAAACAGCTTCCTTGACCACCTCCAGATGCGACTGGGGAACATAGAAAACCATCACGTACATCGTTGCATGCCTCCCGTATTGTCCGTATGATACGGCTATGGTAAAGCTTCTGGTATTTCTGGGCAACCCTGGCAAGGTGTACGCCAAAACACGGCACAATGTCGGCTGGATGGTTGCCGAACATCACTATCCGCACGCAAGCTGGAGCGAGAAGTTCCATGGCCTGGTGAGCCTTGACAACTCGACCAGGCTGCTCAAGCCCACCACGTACATGAATGAAAGCGGCAGGTCGGTCCGTGCTTGCATGGATTTCTACGGATATGCCATTGATGAGATTTTGGTCATCCATGACGATCTGGAGCTGGGGTTCGGTACTGTGCGGCTGCAACAAGGCGGGGGACTGGGAGGACACAACGGACTCAGGTCAATCAAGACGCATACCCAAAGCGACCAGTTTCTCAGGCTGAGAATCGGTATCGGCAGACCGATGCACGGCTCGGTTGCTTCCTTTGTACTGGAGCGGTTTACCCAGGAGGAAGAGATTTCCTTGCCACTGGTGATCAATCTTGCAGTAAGAATGCTCACAGACACATATTCTTCTCTTCCGGTAACAAATACATTAGTCTAACAGTACCCATTTTTCAAGAAAGGGGTTACAACCATACGCTCTCATGGTATACTGACTGTACTGTTCAGGGATGGATCCACCCTCAGGGAGGCGTGCTTTGATTACACGTGATTTTCGCATTTCAGTTCGCACCAGAACTGAAATGGATTTTTTTCCAGCGTTGTTTCCGTCGGATTCCGATCTTCTCTTGCTCTACAAGCAAGCAACGGAACTCGCATACATCTACAACAGCAAGGTGAAGACAAAGGGGGGCAATGACTGGGTTTCTGCAGGCAGACTCCATGCCACAGCAGTACTTCATCAGCTCTATCAGAGTGTTCTCAGTCGATACCTCAACGACAGCGAACCGGATTTCTTCACCCGCCTTACCGCCCTTATCAACAAGAACCATGCCGCTCAGGAAGTTCTTGCCTTCTATATGAAGGAGTTCCCCTCTCCCCTTTTGGTGCAGCAGTCGCTTCCTCTGGATTACTTTTATGAAGAGTCGCTGCGCGGCTACTTTCTGCATCAGGTCATGCAGGAGAACCCTGCCCTCATTGTTGCCGCAAAACCCTTTCTTGCTCCCGAAGGCCTCACCTTCCCCCAAGCTTCCCAGGCGGTTACAGCCCTGCTTGGTGGATATACCAGGGCATCCGCGGCCATGGCTAACAGCGATTCGGACATTTTCTCCTTTCTCACCCGGCCGGCAAAGCTCTATCCGGACTCATTGCTCGACCAAATCAGCTATATTCTTGAAGCTTGGGCCGACCTGATCCCGCAGAACCTGAAAACAATGCTCCTCAGGGCCATCGATTTCGTACAGGAAGAGGACAAGCCGCACTACCCGCCGGTTGGTGGTGGAGGAAGTCCGGTGATGGTTGTCCCCGACTACAGCATTTTCGATCATGAGTATGAGGCTTTTACCGCTGACAGGAACTGGATGCCCAACGTCATCATGATGGCCAAGTCAACACTGGTGTGGCTGGACCAGCTTACCAAGGAATACGGCCGCCCCATCGATACACTGGACAAGATTCCCGACCAGGAACTGGAGAAACTCTCTTCGCGGGGCTTTACCTCCTTATGGCTCATCGGGTTGTGGGAACGCAGCTCGGCAAGCAAGAAAATCAAGAACCTGTGCGGCAATCCCGATGCAGAGGCATCGGCCTACTCGCTGAAGAACTATGAGATTGCAGAGGCCATCGGGGGATGGCAGGCATTGGACAACCTGCGCCAGCGTTGCAGCCGCTACAACATCCGACTGGCCAGCGACATGGTGCCCAACCACACAGGCATCGACGGCGACTGGGTTTTCAACCACAGCGAGTATTTCATCCAGCAGGATTATCCTCCCTTCCCTTCCTATACCTATGACGGTCCCAATCTCTCCTCCGACCCGAATGTGGAAATCAAGCTGGAGGACCACTATTATGACCGCAGCGATGCTGCCGTCACCTTCAGGCGCCGTGACCTTAGATCTGGACAGACTTCGTATATTTTCCATGGCAACGATGGGACTTCGATGCCCTGGAACGATACCGCCCAACTCGATTTTCTCAATCCTGCCACCCGCGAGGCTGTCTATCAGCAGATCAAGCATGTCGCGAGCAACTTCCCGATCATTCGGTTCGATGCCGCCATGACGCTGGCAAAGAAACACATCCAGCGGCTCTGGTATCCAAAGCCGGGCCACGGCGGTGATATTGCGGGCCGTACCCAGCACGGGATGGACGAACTTGAGTTCAATCAGAGAATCCCCCAGGAGTTCTGGCGGGAGGTGGTCGACCGCATCAACGAGGAGCTTCCCGACACCCTGCTGCTTGCCGAAGCTTTCTGGATGATGGAAGGATATTTTGTCCGCACCCTGGGAATGCATCGAGTCTACAACAGCGCATTCATGAACATGCTCAAGAATCAGGAGAACCAGAAGTATCGGGAGACGATCAAGAACACCATCGCTTTCGAACCTGAAATCCTCAAGCGCTTTGTCAACTTCATGAACAATCCCGACGAGGAGACTGCAATCGCCCAGTTTGGCGACGGGGACAAGTACTTCGGCGTCTGCACCCTGCTGGTCACCATGCCCGGCCTGCCGATGTTCGGCCATGGTCAGATCGAGGGTTATCGTGAGAAATACGGCATGGAGTACCGCCGTGCATATTGGAATGAGAGACCCAACCAATATCTGGTGGATGAGCATTATCGAAGAATCTTCCCGCTTTTGCGAAAGCGGTATTTGTTCAGCGGTGTCGATTACTTCCAGCTCTTCGACCTCTATCGGGATGGAGCGGTACAACAGTCGGCCTTCTGCTATGTAAACGGCACCGAGCGGGAACGCGCCTTGGTGCTCTACAACAACCAGTATGAGTGCGTGGAGGGCTGGATCAAGACCAGCTCGGCCAAATTGCTGAAGGTTGGCGAGGATAAACGAAGCGAGACCACAAGCCTTGCCGAGGCTCTCGGTTTGACGGTAGGAGGGAGAAGGTACCTCCTGTATGATTCGTTCAACGAAGGCCTTACCTATATGAAACCTTCGCTGAAGGTATATGACGAAGGGTTTGCAGTCCATCTCAGGGGTTTTGAGACAAAGGTGTTCTTGAACATCCGCGAGGTTGAGGATGTCGACGGCACCTACTCCGAACTGTATGAGCAGATCGGGGATGGGGGAATACCCAATCTCGAACAGGAAATTCTTGCACTTCGGCTCAAGCCCGTGTACAAGGCGATGGAGAGCTTCCATTCGGAGAGCTTTTTCAAGCAGATCAGGCTCATCCTGGGAGGAGAAGCCACCAGCAAGAGCGAACGAAAACTCATTCTCACCTTGGCTGAGGCCTACGCCCACTTGGTGGCTGCCGTGGAGAACCTGCATCCCGCTGCCAAGAAATCACTGCCATCCCTGCCGCAGGATGTCAATCCCGCCCAGATGCTCTCACAAGTCCAGCGGTACAGCACCCTCTTCAAGCAAGAGGAAACCCGGGTCCTTGTGCACGGCTCGCGCATTCTTGACGAAATGGAAGCGGTGGTTGCAGCCTCCTTCTTCCTCAAGCCGTTCCTCAGCGATGAGGCAACCATCGGAGAGGCGATGCGGGCAAGCGACACCCTGCTGCTCTCGCGGTTCTTCTCCAAAGAGCTGTGTGAAGCCGGATTCACCCAGGAAGCCGCCAGAAAAGCCTGTCATAGCGCTGCCATTCTTGCAAGCGCAGCCTTCATGGTGAATGACAGCATGGAAGATCCAAAACAGATCCTGAAACATTTGCTTTCCGACCCCAGCCTTTCCAAGTATGCACAGGTCAACGAGTATCAGGGAGTAACGTGGTATGCAAAGGAGGCAATGCAAGAGATCATCTATCTTTCAGCACTCTCTCTTGCCGTAATCAAGGGAATGGGAAATATCAGCTCCTTCATCAAGGACCTGATGGAAGCTGAGATGCAGTCTGGATATAAGCTTGATCAGCTGTTGGGCTGAAAAGCGACGTTTGATTGACTTGCTGCATCTGATAAGATACTCTTGGATGGTATGAAAACCTGGATAAGCTATCTGGCTGCAACGGCCTTGGGCTTGGCTGCAACCCTGTTGTTTGGAGAGTCGGGAATATTCCAACAGGTGATGTATACCATCACTGCTCTTTTTGTGCAGCTCGGTGGATTCGTCTTGATCCCACTGGTCTTTTTCGGCTTTTCAAGCGGAATAGCCTCCTTGCGAAAAGACAGCAAGGGAGGGGTGTTTGCACGAACCACCATCCTTTGGAGTGTATTATCAACCCTGCTGTTGGTGCTCTCTTCCGCTCTTGTCTTCAGGTTCTTCCCTTCCTATTTCCCTGCCAGCACCAGTGCAGGCAGTGATGCTTCCACGCTTTCCATCATCGCACCCCAATCGATTTCCACCCTGTTTGAGTCGATGCTTCCGGTCAACCCATTCTACACACTGGCGAATGCAGAAAGCTTTTTGCTTCCTGTTTTAGTGATAGCCTTGGTCTTCGGGTATTTTTTGAAACCAAATGTGGAGGTCATCAGACCGGCTTACGTGACCATGAACTCCCTCAGCGAGACCATGTTCCGTCTCGCCAGGGCCTACAGCACCACCGGTCACCTCTTTCTGTTCTTTGCATCCTCTTACTGGTTCAGCCACCTGCAGGCTGAGGGGACCATTTTTGTTGCCGGCAGATTCTTGCTTATGCTGATCGCGGCAACTCTTTCGGTCGTCCTGATTGTGCTTCCGCTTCTCTTTGGTCTGGTCACCCGTTTCCGTGTCAATCCCTATATGGTCATCTACCGCATGCTCGCTCCGGCTGCAGCAGGGCTCTTCAGCGGCAGCATCTTCTTTTCCAGCCCGATCACCATCTCCCTTTCCAGGCACAACCTTGGTTGCCAGAAACGCGTTAGCGCCACCGCAATTCCCCTGTACACCCTCATCGGCAGGGGAGGTTCGGCGATGATTGCCACCCTGAGCGTTCTCAGCCTGCTCTATGCAGCCACGCAATCAATGCCTACCGACAAAGTCATCCTTTTCGTAGCCCTGACCAGCGCTCTCTTTGCCTACGCAAGCCCGCTCTACCTCGGCTACGAGGTGTTCTTCATCTCCATCATCGCCTTGCAATTTCTGAAGATTGATTTGTATGGCGCTGAAATGACGCTCATCGCCCTGATGCCGATCCTCAACGGCTTGGGGATTCTCGTGGATTCCTACATTGCCGCCTTCGGCAGTGCCTACACCTGTCAACGGCTCGGGGTTCTCTCTGAGAGTTCCTACCGCGATATTTTGTAAGATACCATGGGAAAAAATCTTCGTTTCGTCCTCCTGGGGATTCAAGGACTCATCACCCTCATTCTCACTGTTTGCATTGTTCACGGCATCGTCAGTTCTGTACAGCTACAGACATGGGCCACAGCACGTTCGCACCTGCTTCCCTCCTTGATTCATCTCTGGGTGGCGTTCACTGCAGCCTTGTTGCTCTGCTTTTTCTATCGTGCAAATATCGGAGCCGAAGCGAGGGTGCTTCCTCTCTTGTTCCTCATGATAAGCCTGGGAAATGTGAAAATTCTGCCGCTCTATCATTCAATCACCCATATCTTCATTCTCAGCCCGTCTGCGATATCAGTGTTTTACCACTTCTCCCTGCTCTTTTCATCATTCTTGTTTTTGGCCTCAGGGCTCTTTCAACAGACAATCAACCCAGCGAAACTCAGCCAATACTCCTTCGTAGCAGCCGCAAGTGCGCTGTTCTTGTCGATGATCGTACCGGTATCGGTCAACTCGCCTTCGTTTCTTTTTGAGGCAAGTGTGACCAACCCCCTGTTTCTTGGTATTTGCATATTGATCAATGTACTTGCCATAGCCACCTTCTTCATCGCCATGTTCGAAGAGCAGTTCAGCCGGCAGACGTTCGCACGATGCCTCTCATTCATCCTGATGATTATCGGCAATGCCATGGTGACGATCAGCCAAAACACCTTGTTCAATGTGCTCGGACTGGTTTTCTATGTAGCTGGAACCACGATCCTCATCCTGGTGACCAGGACCTATCATATCTGGACGTAATGCCCCCCAATACACACCAAGCTTTCAATTGTTAAAAAAGTTGCAAAAACTCATGCAAAAGTGTTGACATATTGCAAGTAACAGATTAATAATCGTTTACGTTAACGTTTAAGTAAACATTCAACCATTTATCCTACAAAGGGGCGTTTCATGAAAAAGACATTACTTACCGTACTAGTGCTCATTTCTGTGCTCTCATTGTTTATCGGATGCGGATCAAAGAAAGAAACCGCTGGGACAGCCAAAGAAGAAACCAAGGTCTATACTCTGAAGATGAGTACCGTCCTTCCCGAGAGTGACCAGCTCCCGATTCATATGCAGAAACTGGCTGATTCCTTGCTCGCTCGTTCCAACGGCAGACTGAAGATCGAAGTCCTTGCTGCTGGAGTGCTGGGTGACACGGTCCAAGTCCTCGAGCAGGCAAAGAGCGGTATGAACGTCGCTGTCATTCTTGATGCCGGCCGTTTCGCCGACTATGTACCTGCAATGAATATCTTTGAAGCGCCCTACATCTTCAACAACTATGAGGAAGCTCTCAAGTTTACTCAGTCCGACATGTTCAAAGGCTGGGTAAAAGAAGCAGAACAGTACGGAATCCATGTCTCCAGCTGGAACTGGTTTCAGGGTGCAAGACACTATTGGACCCAGAAAGAGATGAAAAGCATAGCAGATTTCAAGAACCTGAAAATCCGCACCGGGTCCTCTCCTATGTGGCAGGAGATCATCAAGGCTTTTGGAGCCACTCCGGTAGCCATTGCTGGAAACGAGGTGTACTCCGCCCTTCAACAGAAAGTAGTTGATGGTATGGATGCCCAGATCACCACCAGCGGCAACTATGAGGAAGTGTTGAGCTACATCACCAAGACCAATCAATTCCTCTTGCTCAGCGGTATCGTTGTCGGCCAGGGTTGGTACTCCAGCCTTCCGGCGGACCTGCAGATGATGCTGGATGAGGAAGTAGCCAAGTTCGGCACCGAATATTCCAACTATATGCTCAACAATCTTGCTTCCATGGAAGCCGAGTTGATAAAGCGTGGTTTCACCATCAATGATTTCGATCTGGACGCTGCAAAGAAGGCTACCGATGTCGTGTACGACAAGTTCCCCGGCTTCAGGGATCTGAAAACCCAGATTCGTACAATCGTCGAAAAATAAGTGAACTATCGAGGACGAAGAGAGCTCTTCGTCCTCTGCATATCAATGATTGGAGGAATCATGCATACATTCAATCGAATTATGGACCAGATGGTGAAAGGAATTTCAATCATTACCAGGCTGCTGATGATTGCCATGATTGTAGTCGTTTTCTCTGCAGCCATCGGAAGAACGCTCAATATTTCCTTTCTTTGGTCGAACGACCTGAGCCTTTTGCTCTTCGCCTGGTTCTGTTTTCTGGCAATCAGCCTTGCTTCATACCGCCAGACGCACCCTCTGGTGGATTTGCTGATCGAACGAATTCCCTTGTGGGCGAAAGTACCCCTCAAACTTGTTCATTTCATTCTCATCATCGGGTTCTTGTCCATTATGTTAGTCTATACCATCAAATATGCATTTGCCAACAGAATGACTACCATCACCACCTTGAAAATCAGCTTTCTTTGGGTCAGCACCAGCGGCATTGTCGGATTGACTTTGACGACTTTCTTTGAGGTCATGCATCTGATCAAGTATCTGATCGCTCTTTTCACAAGAGACAACAGCGTCAAGCAAGGAGCATAGTATGGAATTGGCTGTAATAGGAATTATCTTTTTTGTCTGTCTCTTCAGCGGATTGCCCATTGCTTTCACTGTTGGCATTTCTGCCCTCAGTGCGTTCTTTACCGTCAGTGGCATGAATCTTACGATTGCTGCCCAAAAAGTGATTGTTCAGACACAATCCTTCCCTTTTTTAGCTGTTCCGTTCTTCCTGATTGCAGGAAATATCATGAATGCAGCAGGCATTACCACCCGTTTGGTCAAGTTTGCCAAGGTACTCACCGGTCATATGGCCGGAGGTCTTGCCCAAGTCTCGATCGTGCTGAGTGCACTTATGGGGGGAATCTCAGGTTCTGCAGCAACCGACACGGCAATGGAAGCACGCTTTCTCGGACCATCAATGCTGAAAGCAGGGTACTCCAAAGGCTTCACGAGTGCCGTCCTGGCTTTTGGCGGCTTGATTACCGCCACCATTCCTCCCAGCATGGGTTTGATTCTCTATGGCTTTGTTGGTGACGTCTCAATCGGAAGGCTCTTTATTGCAGGTTTTCCCTCGGGAATAATCTTGATGGCTCTGTATATGATAGCCACTCATTTCATTGCAAAAAAACGTGGCTATGTCCCAGACTCCACCACTCCCCCTACTTTTAGGGAGGTTTGGACCTGTTTCAAGGAGAGCTTTTGGGCATTGATGTTCCCTGTAGTATTGATTGTGGGTATTAGAAGCGGTTTCTTTACTACAAGTGAAGCAGGAGCTTTTGCTGTTGTCTATGCAATTGTCATTGGAAAGTTTGTTTACAAGGAACTGAATCTCAAGAACTTGTTTGAAGTTCTCGATACTGCAACCAAGGACAACGGCAATATGCTTGCAATAGTCCTTTTCTCAAGTATTTTTGGCTTCGTTTCCGCGTATACCGGAATCCCAAGAACGATTGCGGTCTTGATCACCGGGCTCTCCACCAATCCCACCATCGTGATTCTTACCATCCTTTCCTTCCTGCTGATCATGGGCATGTTCATGGAAACAACCGTCATCACCTTGTTGACCACCCCCATTTTCCTGCCAATCATAAAATCGATGGGGGTGGATCCGGTTTACTTTGGCATTTTAATGATGACCATCGTAACCATGGGCAGTATGACACCTCCGGTGGGCGTCTCCATGTTCATCACTCAGGATATTTTGGGTTGCACTACAAAGGAATATACAAAAGAATCATTACCGTATATTGCCTGTATTTTTGGTATGATAGCATTGTTCCTTGTTTTTCCGGATATTGTAACCTTTCTTCCAAACCTTATAATGGGTTGATACACAGGAGAGCTGTCCATGAATGAACAAACCATCACCTTGAAAGATATTGCCAGGAGGGCAAACACATCCACCACCACCGTCTATAGGGTAATAAACAACAAGGAGGGTGTAGGGGATGCCATGCGCAAGAAAATTCTGGCGATATCGGAGGAGATGGGTTATTCAGTAAACTTTGCGGCTTCCGCACTGAGCAAAAAGAGTTCTCCCACGCTCGTCTTGGTCTTCCCGAAGGAAGACCAGTACGGCAGGTATTTTACCACACCCATGTTCATGGGTTATCAAAAGTGCAAGAAAGAGTGTGAACGATTCAACGTACGATTCTTGGAGTATTTCTTTGATATCGAAGAAGAGAGCATCCTTGCCGTTCTCAATGAACTGTACAATAATCCTGAACTTACCATAGATGGGTTGATCATCTACCCCCTTCGTTCCAACAGAGTCAACAACATGCTCAGCAAGTTTGAGGGAAAGGGAATTCCCCTCATATTCATTGAGAAGGAGTTTCCCGATATCAATAGCCTGAGCTGTGTCACCACGGATGAGTATCAAGCAGGAAGAATTGCCGGGGAGCTATTGAGCAATTTCATTCATTTCTCAGGGCGGGTGCTCATTTGTGACGCAGATGTTACCAGTCTTGAAGAAGATATGGTTTCCCGAGCGAACAGTACAGGATGTTCGGATGAGTTGAGCCAGGGGCGACCCGACCTCCAGTGGGAAACAATCCATGAATCGTATGTACACAATAGACTGCAACAGCTGCTGATTGAAAAATTCCAACGATATGATGATATCGTAGGGATTTACTGTACTACGGCAAGAAACACTGTTGCTGCCATGCAAGTCCTGAATCAAGTCATGCAAGAACACCCGATTGTATTCATTGGCAGCGAGGTGTTTGACGAATCGGTTGCCCTGCTGAAACAAGGAACCATAACGTGCCTGATCAATAAAAACCCGTATGAACTCGGCTATCAGGCACTTCGACAGCTATTCAACCATGTTGTTCTTGGAGAACCAGTGAAAAAAACCTTCATCATCAATCCCAGGATTGTTCTTCGAAGCAACGTTTCCTCATTTATCTAATCTTTAGGAGTCTATCTTGAAAAAGCCAATATACTTGATCGCTGATCAAACCTATCTGATCAGCGACTATAAACTTGTAAACTATTACCTCGCAATCGGCTCGGACAAAGCTGCCGTAATAGATACAGGAATGGGATATGGACCCATCATCGATGACATCAAGTCACTCACTGACAAGCCGCTTGTCGTACTCATAACCCACGGGCATCCCGACCACTGCGGAGGAGCGTACGCATTTGATGAGATTTTCATGCATGGTGCAGACGAAACATTTGCTAAAGAAACATATACCAACGAGTTCAGGAGTTATTATGCAGACAGCCGTGTCCCGGAACGGTTTCCTGGAAAAGGGAATGCTGAGGCAATAAAGGCGACAATCCCTGCCTCAACCCCTCCTTTCACCTACACACCTCTTATTGATGGGCAGGTGTTTGATTTGGGTGACAGGAAGCTGGAGACAATCCATACTCCCGGCCACTCCGATGGTTCCGTTTGCTTCTTGGATCGAAAGAATCGTTTGTTATTCTCCGGAGATACGGTAAATCGCAGCATCATCATTTTCGGTGAACATGAAGTAAACTATCAAGCCATTAAGACATATCAGGATAGTCTGCAAAGACTTTGGGAGTATGAAGCAGATTTCGATTACTTGGTGGTCGGCCACGACGAACCGCTGCTCGATAAAACCATAATTCAGAAATACCTGGCCATCACCAAGGAACTTCTTGAACATGGGGCTGAAGGCGCCTATGAGGAGAGAGGAATTAGAAAAGGGTGGGTCTATAGGTACGATTCAGCAGAACTGTGGTACCGCTGTCTCAGCTAAATCCTTTCATGTGCCGCTTCTCTTACGTAAAAAGCGGCTGCATTCCCTCCTGTCTGACCAAGCTCGCCATCTCTGCCTCCGTAGGTTGTACAATCGGCTTGTCGGCCGCCTTGAAGACGGAGGGCAGCAGAGTGATGTCTCCTGCACTGTTGAGGAAAAGCTGTTGGTTGGACAGGACATAGTGTACGGCTTTCTCAATGGAGGCTTCGTCGCTGAGGGCGTCATACCATGTGGCAAACGTTTTCTCATTGGGCTTGTACTCTCCACGTGCAAGAGCTTTGATGGTCTGAACCGCAATAGTGCGTTGTTTGCAGACGGATAAGAGCTTTGCAACATCCTCCTTGTAGGCAGGATTCTGCATCATGGTGAAGTTATACGGGAAAAGCACAGCGTCGAAGTCATAGACTTCAAGACTTCTCAGATGTGCCTTGGGAGCATCGAGGCCGTGACCGGTGACGCCCAAGAAACGCACCAAGCCTTGCTCTTTTGCCTCAACCGCGGCCTCCAAGGCCCCGCCTTTTCCCATCGCGATTTTCCACTCCTCGGGATCGACGAGGAAATGCAGCTGCCAAAGGTCCAGGTAATCGGTCTTCAGTCGATGCAGAGTCTGCTTCAGTTCTTCCAAGGCCTCCGCTTTGGTGCGCATCCCGGTCTTCGAAGCGAGGAAGAAGGACGAGCGCCGGCTTTTCATCCATGGACCGACATGCTCCTCCGACTGACCGTAACTTCGGGCGGTGTCGATATGGTTGATCCCGTGGTCTAGAAGAAGACCAAGCGTCCGATCAGCTTCCTGCTGAGTCACTTCCCAGAACGCAGCGGCACCGAAAATCACCCTGCTGGAACGGTGACCGGTCCTGCCAAACTCCCTGTATTCCATACACAACCTCCTTAAGACGACGAACAGGGCCCGAAGGCCCTGTCAATCATACCATGAAACTATGCTTACCGCATTGTAATGATGCTCGGATCATACTCGGCGGGAGCTTCAAAGTCGAGAAGATTCATGCAGGTTGCAGCAATGCTGCTGATCCCCAGCCCTGTCTTGAGCTCGGTTTCATACTCACCCTGGTAGTTGCTGTCACAGATGATGCAGGGAACAGGATTGAGTGAATGGCTGGTCTTGGACTTCGGATCGCCATTCTCCTTGTACTGTACACTACCATCTTTTCCATGTTCGAACATGTCGTCGGCATTGCCGTGGTCGGCGGTGATGACCATCACGCCGCCTGCTTCCATAACGGCTTTGTGAATCCTGCCGATCTGCAGGTCAAGACCCTCCATGGAGCATACAACCGCTTGGAAGTTACCCGTATGGCCGACCATGTCCCCGTTGGGGAAATTGAGCTTGATGAAGTCCCACTTGCCGCTCTCAACTTCCTTGATGACGCGGTCGGCAATCTCTGCACACTTCATCCACGGTCTTTCCTCGAAGGGAACGATGTCACTGGGAATCTCCACATACTCTTCAAGCTTGTCATCGAACTTGCCGCTCTTGTTTCCATTGAAGAAGTAGGTGACATGGCCGAACTTCTGCGTCTCGCTGATCGAGAACTGCCGCACCTTGGAAGCACAAAGATACTCGGCAATCGTCTTGTCGATGGCTGGAGGCGTGACCAGGTATTGGCTGGGTACATGCAAGTCGCCGTCATATTCCATCATGCCGGCATACTCCACCTTCGGATGGCGCTTGCGGTCGAACTCAGTCAGCTGCTGGGCTTCAAAAGCCTTGGTGATTTCAAGGGCACGGTCGCCGCGGAAGTTGAAGAGAATGACGCTATCCCCATCCTCGATGGTTCCCACCGGCTTTCCGTCCTTGGCGATGACAAACGGAGGCAGGTCCTGATCGATGGCCTTGCTCTCCTTGCGAAGTGTCACGATGGCCTCATGGGCGCTTGCAAACATCCTGCCTTCACCCAATACATGGGTCTCCCAACCCTTTCGGACCATGTTCCAGTTTGCATTGTATCGGTCCATGGTGATAACCATGCGCCCACCGCCGCTGGCGATCCTTGCATCGAAGGAAGCATCGTTGAGGGAAGCGAGAAACTCCTCAAAAGGATCGAAGTACTCAAGTGCGCTGACCTCGCCGACATCACGGCCGTCGAGCAGGGCATGGACACGGACCTTTGCAACACCTTCCTTCTTGGCCTGGACAATCATGGCCTTGAGGTTGTCGATGTGCGAGTGGACATTCCCGTCGCTGAGCAAGCCGATGAAGTGGAGCGTCGATGCCTCGGTTTTAACATTGGCCACCAGCTTTTTCCAAGTAGATCCTGCAAACATAGCCCCGGTTTCGAGGGAATTGTTTACCAGTTTTGCGCCTTGGGAGAAAACCCGGCCGCAGCCCATGGCATTGTGGCCGACTTCACTGTTTCCCATATCGTCATCGCTGGGAAGTCCGACGGCCAGGCCGTGTGCCTTCAACTTGGTCCAGGGGTTGGCTTTATACAGCTTGTTCAAGTTCCCTGTCAGGGCGGCTGCAACGGCATCGCCCTCCTTGTATTTACCGAATCCTACTCCGTCCATGATCACCAGGACGACGGGACCTTTGCGGGAAATTTTTCCCATTTTTTTCAATGCATCAACCATTGGTATATTCTCCTTCTCGTATATCCGCTTACAGCCTTGCGGTGGCTCTCTCCAGGTATGGGAGAGCTGCGGCATCCACCAGATCCTTCAATTCTGCATAGACCCATTGGTGGTAGGCATCCACCATGGCAACTTCCGCCTCGGTAAGCAGATTCTTGTCTATCAATGTGCGTTCAAACGGACAGATGGTCAAGACTTCAAAGCTCAGGAACTGCCCGAATTCAGTTTTCACATCCTCTTTGATTGCAAGGATGTTCTCAATGCGGATGCCGTGTCGGCCTTCCTTGTAGACTCCCGGTTCATCGCTGACGATCATACCCTTCTTCAGCGGTACGGCAAGCGGTTTTGGACTGATTGAATGAGGCCCCTCATGGACACAGAGCCGGAACCCCAATCCATGGCCGGTGCCGTGGAAGTAACTCAAGCCCTGCTGCCAGAGGAACTGCCTTGCAAGCACGTCCAGCTGATACCCGCAGGTTCCCTCCGGAAAACGTATGTTTGCAAGCGCAAGGTTGCCTTTCAGTACCAAGGTATAGTCGCGTTTCTGCTCCTCGGTGGGGCAGCCGAAGAGAATGGTCCTGGTCACATCGGTAAGGCCGAAGGTGTACATCCCGCCGGTGTCGAGGACAAGCAGGCCGTTGCCCGCTACCGTTGCATTGCTCTTCTCATCGGCACTATAGTGGCACATCGCCCCATGAGCGGCCCAACCGCTGATCGGGGAGAAAGACTCTCCGATGCAGTGTGTACTCCGCTGCCGCTGCTCTTTAAGCATATCGCTCAGCTCGATCTCCGTATACCTGCCGTTTTGCGTATCCAGGGAAGCAAGGAAATTCACCAAGGCAACACCATCGAGCAGATGGGCCTTTCTCATCCCTTCCAACTCGGTCTCGTTCTTGCAAGCCTTCAGGTCGGTTGTGATATCACGCCCGCCTACGGTCTTGTTTGCACTGAACGTTGCGAAAAGCAGAAGGTTGGTTTTCTCGGGATTATAATAGATGACATCATCGGCCTTGAACAGCTCAGAAAGGGTGGAGACCACCGCTTCATAGTCTAGAATCTCAAAATCCGAGGAGACCAAGCTCTTGGTTTCTGCATCAAAACGACCTGGATTGGTGAACAGCCAGGCCTGCTGCCTGCCGACAACCAAATAGGAGAGGAACACCGGATTATAGGAGATATCGGAGCCCCTGAGATTGGTAATCCAGGCGATGTCGTCAAGAGAGGAGATGACGGTATAGTCACACCCTTTTTGGGCCATGGCCAGACGCACCATGGTAAGCTTCTGGATGGCACTGAATCCTGCAATGTCGTTGGGAACCGAAACCACCTTGTTTGAAGGAACGGCAGGTCTGTCGAGCCAGATGGCATCCAGAAGGTCGGATCTGGGGACCACCTCCAGCTTTCCGGCAAAAGCAGCCTCCATCGAGGCCTTGGCGGAGACGGTGAGGGTCGCACTGTCGATGCCGACCCTGCTCCCTTCCGAGAGCTGTTGTCCAAGGTAGGCATAGGGATCGGGATACGAAGGAGTGTCGACTTTCATCATGACAAACTCACTGACTTCTATCTGCTGCTGAGCCTGGATGAAATACCGCGAGTCGACCCACAAGAGAGCAGCGTCCTTGGTGATGACCACCGTTCCGGCGCTTCCGGTAAAGGAACTGATCCACTGTCGGCTCCTGTATCGTGTACACACATATTCACTTTGATGGGGATCGGTTCCATTGATGATCCATGCATCAAGATCATGCTTTTCAAGAAGGGATCGCAGCTGTGCGACCCGTTTATCCATGTGAGACATGCAAGGCTCCTTTTTTGTGCAAAACAAGTGCGAAGATGATGCCACTGATTATCATGGCAAGGCAGAAGAGCTGCCCCATGGAGAAGTTGAAGAAGGATTGGAACAAGGCAATGTTGTCCGACTGTCTGCCCAATGCAAGAATATACCCGAGGTTCTCGTCAGGGGAACGGAAGTACTCGATGAAGAACCGAACCGTCCCGTACCCGATCATATACCAAGCCAGTCCCATGCCGGCTTTCAGGTTCTTTTTCCTGCGTATGACAAACCATAAAAAGAGAAAGAGCAGAATTCCTTCAAACAGGGCTTCATACAACTGGCTGGGATGTCGGGGCAGGTTTACCAGGCTTCCACTCTGATACGCGATGCCAAGCGAATCGGCAAGATTCCGGACCCACTCATAGTTTGTTGAGAAACGGGGCGCATCGGGAAAGATGACGGCCCATGGCCTTGTTGAAACACGCCCGAACAGTTCGCCGTTGATGAAGTTTCCCAACCGTCCGAAGGTATAGCCTAAGGGCGCGGCGTAGCTGACGGTATCGGCGATGCTGAGGAAGGAGAACCGGTATTTGCGGCTGAACAACCAGCCGCCGAGAATGGCGCCCACCAAGCCTCCATGGTAGCTCATACCCGGCAAACCGACAAACCGGCCGTCCCTGAACGGCCAGAAAATCATCCAAGGATGAGTCCAGTAATAGGTGGTTCCATCATAGAACAAAACAGAAAAGAGCCTGGCTCCAACGACCAGACCAACAACACAATAAAGCACAAGATTCAGGCTTTGGTCGGCATCGAGGTCGATATCTCCCCTTCGTGCCTGGAGACGGATCATCAGGTAGGCAAAACTGAAGGCCACCACGTACATCAGACCATACCACCGCAGGGGCAAGCCGGGGATGATTTGTGGCGAAATCCAGCTGGGGAACGAGATGAATTGTGTCATGGGGCAAGTGTAATGTGCTGTAAGAGTGTGGTCAATACTACAAAACCTAGCCGTTTCCTCTCCAATACTGTATATTCAGTATATGAGAAGAACCATTATACGCAGGCTTAGCCTTAGTTTCATAGTATTGCTGATTTTCCTGCCCCTGTTCGCAGGTGGTTCAATGGAGCAGATTCTTGCGGCTCCGCTTTCCACCCGTACAAGCATGGAAGCAGACCAGATTACTATCGATATGGCCTCGCTGGAACGGCTGTACCGATATGTCGATTCAATCTACATCGATGAGGTCGACAAGCAGAAGATGTTCAACGACCTTGCTTCCGCCCTCGTCGCATCCCTGGACGACCCCTACTCCTTCTATGTTCCGCCCTCCAAGGCACAGGAGTACCAGGAAGAAACCAGCGGGGTATATGGCGGCATCGGGACCTATCTGAACAAACCCGCCCCAGACAACATCGACCCCTCCGTACCCTCCACGTATATGATCACCATCGTCTCGCCATTCCCCGGATCTCCGGCTCAGAGGGCAGGGTTGATGGCAGGTGATTTGATCAGTCACATCGATGGGGAGAAGGTGGATGAACTGACCAGTTATGAAGCGAGCATGAAGCTCAGGGGAGAGGCAAACACCTTGGTAACCATCACGGTCTACCGCAATGGGACCTCCTTTGATTTGACGCTCCGACGGGAAAAGATCACCGCCCCTACAGTCGACAGCGCAGTCATTGAGGGAAACATCGGGTACATCATTCTCTCTGAATTCACCCCCCAAACCGGCAATCAACTGCTCGAACACGTGCAGAAGTTGTTGAAACAGGGTATCGTCGGCCTGATCATCGATGAGAGGAACAATTCAGGAGGGGCTGTGGACGGGGCCATGCAGTCGGCGAACATCTTCCTTGCGGAGGGCAAGACGCTGGTAACCATCCAGGGCAAGAAAGGCACCATGCGCGATCAACGGTATATATCCACCGGAAACGCAGAAGTACCTGCAAACCTTCCCATCGTCATCCTTACCAATACCGGCTCTGCTTCCTCCGCCGAGATCTTTGCCGCCGCCATGAAGGACAACGGCAGGGCCACCCTCATCGGGACGAAGACGTTCGGCAAGGGTATCGTGCAGGATGTGTTCCGTTTCGGTTCGGGCTTCGCCCAGGTGACGACGGCACATTACTACACCCCCAACGGAGAGAACATCCACAAGCTGGGAATCGAGCCGGACATAGTGGTCGAGGATGTGCAGCTTTCGGATGAGGAGATTCCAGCCTTTGAGCAGTTGATGACCGACAAGGTGATCAGCTCCTATGTGCAGGAGAATCCAGAGCCGAGTGAGGAGAACATCCGCCGCTTTGCCGGGCTGTATACTGAACGAGGAATCGACGAGGAAGTGCTGACGCTGCTCGTTCGCAACGAGTATCTGTCCAAGATGCCCTATGACAAGCGACCCATCGCCGATGCCACCTTCGACAAGCAGCTCAATCGCGCAGTTCAGTACATCAGGACTGGGAAATGAGGCAGTTGGTACTGCCCCGCTCTTATGAGGGTGCTCCGGTTCTTGAGCTGCAAGGCAAGGAGAGCCATTACTTGACCAAGGTGTTGCGCTTGCAAAAAGGACAGCAAATCCTCGGGCGCGACACCGAAGGTCATACATATCTCCTCACTCTCACCAACATTTCGTCCAGAGGGTGCATCCTTTCCTGCCGGCAGGTCGACTCGACTGTGCAGGTTCAGACCACCGATGCCCTGCCTTCCTATCAGGGACCGTATCCCAACTTGGTGCTGCTTCAGTGTCTCTGCAAGGGAAAGAAAGAGGAACAGATTTTTCGCCAGGCCACCGAAATCGGGGCTGCAACGCTTGCCTTGGTTTCAAGCAGGTACTGCGTCACCGATCTTTCTGACAAGAAAGAGAAGGCATTGCAGTCCCGTTTCGAGCGCCTTGAGGCCCAGATCAAGGAGGCCCTGCAGCAAAGCGGGTCCCCCATTCCCACCCAGCTTGTCCCAGAGGTGCTTGAGCTGAAGGCCGTACCAACCTGGTGGGCTGATCGGGGCTTGGCCATGTTCTTCCACCAAAGCACCCGTTCAGAGAAGCAGGAAACGCTTGCTTCCCTGCTCAAGGGGCATCCTCTGAATGAGCCTGTCTGCGTCCTTATTGGTCCTGAGGGAGGCTTCAGCGATGAGGAGTGCTCGTTTTTAGAGCAATCGGGATTTCATCCCGTCTTGCTGAAAACCAATATTCTTCGAAGTGAGACAGCCGGCATCTATGCCCTTTCCGCCATACAAGTACTGCTCACGGAAGTATGGAATTAAACCGGTACACCTCTCGAAATAAGAGTAGATTCGTCTAACGCTTGCTTTCAGAATTTTTCATGGGAATAATCGAAAACCACCTATACTTCTCAGATCTTCCAGCCGAGATTTCCTATATTCATCTGTTAGGAGTAACTATGTCTTTGTTCATCGTCTCCTCTGATTGGCGGTTCAAGGAGAAATTCAAGTCGCACTTTACAACCGGTTTCCTTCGTGAGTTTTCCATGGCTGAAAAAGCCCTTGCAGCCCTGCAGTCAGAACAACCATTACTTATGATCATCGACAACCGATTGGGCAAGGCTTCGTACCAGTGGTTCCTGCAAATCCTGTCAGACAGGCAAACTAAAGTTCCCATCCTTCTCTGTCTTGAGAAAGACCAGTCTGAACCGGTGCCGGCCGCAAATACCCTGAAATTGTTTTGCGTAAAACGGGATGAGCTGAATTATCCGAAATTGTTTGAATACCTGGACACGCTTCAGCAGCAGGAAGCAGTACAGGAAAAAGCCTCGTACCAACCAAGCGGGCTGATCGGGCAAAGCGATTGCATGCATTCGGTACGGGAACAGCTGAAGCGGTATGCCCATCAAGATTGTTCTGTTCATCTGTACGGAGAGACGGGAACAGGCAAGGAGATCGCCGCCAACTATCTGCATCATCTCAAGTATCCCCATAGGAACATTGTCTCGGTGAATTGCTCGCTGCTCAGCAGCGCCTTGGGCAACTCCATGTTTTTCGGTCACGCCAAGGGTGCTTTTACCGACGGAAAGATGGAACTCCCCGGTCTTGTGCACGAGGCCCATCAATCGACATTGTTCCTTGATGAAGTGGAGAATCTCACCTTGCAGTTCCAGGCACACCTCTTGCGCCTGTTGGAGACGGGCCAGTATCGAAGGTACGGAGATACACAACTCAGAATGTCGAAGTTTCGACTCGTCACAGCCTCCAATGAGAAGCTTTCCACTCTCATCCACCGCAATGTGATGCGCAGGGATTTTTTATACCGCATTACCGATACCTGCATCCATATGCCTGCTCTCCGGGAACACAAGGAAGACATCCCCCAGCTTTGCTCCCACTATCTGAGTCTGAATGCACCCCAAAAAGCAATATCGATGCAAAGCTTGCAGCTCTTGCAGTCGTATCACTGGCCCGGCAATGTAAGGCAGCTGTTCTCCACCCTCAGGCGGGGAGTCATAGCCAGTGGAGAACAAGAGCACATAAGCATTACAGAGAAGGACATTGAATTAGGGTGAGCAACCTCTATTGCAGGAGGAGCAGCATCCACTGCACATGTGCAGCATTTCCTTGCCCGCCTTGATCCTCCTTCTTCGACGGATGCTCTTTGCAATCATGGAGAGCAGAAAGAGTGCCGAACCGATTCCAATACCGTAGTTGATCATGCTTCACCTCCTAGAACAACGAACCGACCAGGTTGATCAATACAGCCACGAGATACGCTGTAGCCATCTGGATTCCTACTGCAGAAGCAGTTCGCCTCCAACTCTTCAACTCCCGTTTCATAGCACCGACTGCAGCAAAGCAGGGCATGCAAAGCAGGTTGAAAGCCATGTAGGCAAGAGCTGCCTGCTTGGTGGAAATATCGGCATGGATGGAGAGCAAGGCATGCTCATCGCCACCTTCCATCAACACCGCCTCGGTATAGATGTCAAAAGCCTCGGCAGGCGAGTAGATTCCATCCGAAAAACCCAAGTCTTTCAATGCAGCTGCATCCATCGATGCAAAGTATTGCTCAAGATACTCCTCACCGACATCCTCGCTGTACAGCTGTGCCAGCGTAACAACCACCATCTCCTTGGCGACCCAGCCAGTGGCAATGCCTACAGTAGGCTTCCAAGCTCCAAATCCTGCCGGCTTGAACACAGGGGCTGCCGCCTTTCCCACCGACGCAAGGAATGAGTCATCCATCTCTGCGAGCAGGGTTCCCCGTTCAAGACGATTCTCACCGGTAAAGGAGTGCATGTTGAAGTTGGAAAGCAACCAGATCAGGATCGTAGCCGCCAGGATCACGGTTCCCGCTTTCTGTACAAAGCCTTTCACCTTCTCGTACCCATGAATCCAGACAGAGCGAAGGGTGGGAAGACGATAGTGGGGAAGTTCCATCAAGAAGTTGGAAACCTGGCCCCTGTAGGCAATGTGGTTGATGATGAGCGAGACAAGAATGGAAACCGAAAGGCTGAGTGCATAGAGAAAAAACAGGACCAGGGTCTTGTTTCCCTCGGCAAAGAAGACGGAGACGAACATGATGAAGATCGGCAGCTTCGCCCCACACGGCATGAAACCGCACAAGAGCGTGGTGATCCTGCGATCCTTCTCACTGTCCAAGGTTCTTGTTGCCATAATTGCAGGTACGGAGCAGCCGAATCCCATCAAAAGGGGGATGAAGGAGCGCCCGGAAAGTCCGAATCGCCTGAAAATCCTGTCCATGACGAAGGCAACCCGCGCCATATAACCGCTGTCTTCCAAGAAGCTCATCAGCAGATACAGCACCAAAATAAGAGGGAGGAATCCAAAAATCGCCCCGATTCCTTCCAACACGCCATCGACTACCAGACTGTAGGCCCAGTCGGCAGCCCCTGCGTTCTCAAGGAACGTGGAAACTACACGTGTCAAACCACCCCAGAGGGTCTCAACCAGGGTTGCAAGGGCGATTCCGGGACTGGGCAGGCCGGATATGAACAGGAAGTTCTCACTGAATGTCATGGCAAACAACGCATACATGACCAATGCAAAGACGGGGAGTGCAAAGAATCGATGAGTCAGTACCTTGTCCAGTTTATCGCTCAAGCTCTCACCATGCACAGCCTGGTTCTTTTTTGATTGAACACAGGTATCCACCAAGGCCTGGATGTAGCTATAGCGACGGTCGGCGAGGGTATCCTCATCCACCTTACCTGCGAGGCTGTATATTTCAAGCTGCCTGGGCCTGCGGTTCTGACCGATGGTCCGATTCACAGCCTCCATCAATTGGTCGAGGCCTTTGTTGTTTCTTGCTTCCATCGGAACGACTGCAACACCCAACTCAGCCTCTAGGCGGGCAAAATCGATTACATCGCCTTTTGCCGCTACTTCGTCCATCATGTTCACAGCAAGCACGGTAGGGGTGCCGGTCTCCATGATCTGCAGGGCGAGATACAGATTCCTCTCAAGTGATGTACCGTCCACTACATCGATGATGCAGGCAGGCCTCTCTTCTACGATGTAATTTCGGGTGATGAGCTCTTCAGCACTGTAGGGGCTGAGTGAATATGTGCCGGGAAGATCGAGGATGGTCAGATTCTTGTCCTTGCAGTACTGTCCCTCTTTCTTGTCGACGGTCACTCCGGGCCAGTTTCCTACATGTTGTCTCGATCCGGTCAGGGCATTGAATACGGTAGTCTTGCCGGAGTTCGGATTCCCGGCAAGAGCAATGGTAATGGGCATGGCAGACTCCTTCTATATGTTAGCTATTACTAACTTTAGACAGAAAAAATTTTACATTTTTTCAACTTCAATCAACGCAGCATCGCTTTTTCTCAAGCTCAACTGATACCCGCGCAAGGTGAGCTCCAAGGGGTCTCCCAGAGGAGCAACCTTCACAAGCTTCACTTCGACTGAAGGGGTGATTCCCATGTCCAAAATGCGCTGACGCAACATTCCTTGGGTTCCAATCTTCAGAACCCGAGCCCTCTCTCCAGGACGCAACTCTCCGAGTGTCATATATCAATCCTCTCTTCGTTCTTTCGAACGGTATTATGCAACATTGATGCGGTGTGCCAAACCACGATTAAGGGCAAGGCGAACGCCTTTGATGGAGAGGATAAGACCCTGATTGCTGTTGCCGATAATCTGCACGATTTGTCCTGAAACGAAACCCATGTCCAGCAGATGCTGCTTGGTCGTGTCGTCACCCTGCAAGGAAAGCACCTTGCGAGTTTCTCCAGCTTGGGCAAAGGAAAGGGGCATACTGAATCCTCCACAGTTAGCTATTGCTAACTTTCAGATACTTTATACCGCTCCATTGTCCTGGTTGTCAACTCTTTTTTCTTACAATTCTACTTCGATTCGATTACGACCAAGCTGCTTGGCTCGGTATAAGGCGGTGTCCGCCCGTTTGAGGATCTGATCCTCCGAAGTATCGGAAGGAAGAAATATGGATATCCCGGCTGAAATGGTAAGCGTGATGGCAATTCCTTCATGCATCACGACACTTGCCCGGGTTGTTTCAAGCAAGGTCTTTTTTACTTTTTCAAGCTCGTCCAAGGGAACGGAGGGACATACAATCAGAAATTCATCGCCACCCCATCGAAAGAGGGCGTTCTCTGCACAGATGACAGCGGATATGGATTTTGAGAGCTGCACCAGACACCGGTCCCCGATATCATGGCCATAGGTGTCATTTATCTGTTTGAAGAAATCCACATCAAACAGGGCTATCAGCGTTGCGGTATTTACCCGTTTGAATTGGAGAAAGCGATCTTTGAGCACTATCAGCCCGTATCGTCGGTTTCCGACGCCAGTCAAGGGATCCTGATAGGCTTGTTGTTCGAGGACCTGCTCGCTCTTTTTGTTTCTTCGTTGTTCGAGATACACCAAGAGCAGGGAGTGGATAACAAAAAGACCAAGTATTGAAAGAACGACTACGGGTGCAATCTGCTTCACAATCCGTGTGCTTAGCCCGGTCGTGGTATCGATATACACATGCATGTCATCCAAATGGATTCCCATGGCCACTATCCAGTCAAAGTCCTTATAGAGCTTGGCATAGGTGAGTTTCTCGGAGATGGTTTCGCTGCCCATCTTCTTGAAGTAATAGGTGAAAAACAGCTCACCGTGTTGTTTCACACCTTCCAGCTCGGTCTTATAGGGGGTGGTGCCCTTCACATCGGTCATATTGGTGGAAAGCTTTGTTCCCACCGTATCACGCAGGTTGGGGTGGATGCGCCTGATGGCGTAATCATCGCCCCCTTCGTAGTTGAGAACCTCATTCACCCAGATGTAGGAATTCTCCGAATATGTTGAGTCATAGATTTCCTTGGTGATATGCTCTTTCACCTGTTCATTAATAGTGTCTTGGGGAATACCGACAAAGAGCGTATAGGGCCCATAGGACTTGAGAGCATAAATGGTATAGACTTGGGAAAGATAGCCAGCCATCTCAACCGGTGGGATGCCCATCCGAACCACCTTGTGATTGTCCAGAAGCACATGCCCTGTACTCTTCTCCCAGAGTATCGCCGTCCAGAGCGCATTGCTCTCATCGGTGAGATAGGAAACGATTTGGTCGACATGGTCCGCACCGCTTTCGTACAGGTGGTCGATCATGCAAAGCGTCCTATCCAACTCTCCAAGGTAATACTGCCGGGCCAACTCGCGTTGGGTATCGATCCTTTTGATTTGGTTGTTCACCGCATCGTAGAGAAACTGACGCTTCAGTTGCTCGATGCTCACTGCCGTATTGTTCGTATACACCCGCTCCACCCGCGTGATCGTCACCAATGACAGGACAAGGAGCAACATGGTGGAGAGCAGGATGAGAGAGCTGCTGGCAACCCAATTCTTTTGCTTCATAACTCTTCAAGAATAGCACATGCATGAGAAACCGACAACGCAAGAAAAGCTCCTGCATTATCCACAAGTTTTTCCTGTAACAAGCGTATAAAACCCCTTGGGAAAAACGCCTGTAAGTACTGTCGAGAGGTGATTTACCTGGTACTCCGGAATCGTGGAATGCTTGTGGATAACCTGTTGACAACTGGTTTACCATCTGTACATAGAACATCAAAAAGAAGTAAGTAAAACCACATGAAACCTATATAAAAATTAGAGTGAAGTTGTGAGCTAGGAATTCAAGTAATTGCTTATAATACATTAAGTTGTCATTCTTTGTTGATACGTCGAAAAACCAGTTGCAACAGACAGCAACTTCTCACTTCTCCACCATGTATGACACAGGGGGAAAACAGGTTGTGGATAACTTGTGGACAACGTTGTGGATAGCGGATGGAAATCGAGGCAAATTCATGATTTACTCACATCTTTCCATATCAAGACCAAGTGCCTGCAGCTTTCCTGCGAGGTCCTCATATCCCCGTTCAATCTGGTAGATATTCTGGATTACACTCTCCCCCTGGGCACAGACTGCAGCGATGACCAAAGCCATTCCAGCCCGGACATCAGGACTGGTGACCGTAGATCCGAACAACTGGGAAGGCCCATGCACTACAGCTCGATGGGGATCGCACAGGATGATATCCGCGCCCATCCTGATGAGCCAGTCGATGAAAAACATCCTCGACTCGAACATCTTCTCATGGATGAGAATCGAGCCTTCCATTTGGGTTGCACATACGGTGATGATACTGAGCAGGTCGGCAGGGAACCCCGGCCAGGGAGCGTCATCGATCTTCGCAGTATGGCCTCCGACCTCCTTGGCCAGGATGCGTTTCTGCTTCCTGGGAACCAAGATTGAGGCAGGCCCGTCCTCCACAAAGCTGATGCCGATTCGTTCAAAACCGAGCCGGATCATTCTCAGATGCTCATGCTGCACACCCTTGATCAGGACCTGTCCTCCGCTTGCCCCGGCAAGGCCTATGAATGATCCAATTTCCATATAGTCGCTGCCCAAGCGGAACTCACAGCCTCTCAAGCGCTTTTGGCCCTTGATCCTGAGACGGTTCGAACCAATACCGTCGATGATGCACCCCATGTTCTGCAACATCGAACACAAGTCCTGGACATGCGGCTCGCTTGCAGCATTGTTGATGATGCTCTCCCCCCGGGCAAGGGAAGCGGCCATCAGCACATTCTCGGTGGCGGTGACCGAAGCTTCATCCAAAAACACATCAGAGCCGATGAGGGAGCCGCCTCTGGTCTTGATGTGAATCTCCCCCTCTTCATTGATCGTACAGTCGGCGCCCAGGGCGGAGAGCCCCATGAAATGGGTGTCCAAACGCCTCAGGCCGATGACATCCCCCCCGGGAGGAGTGAGCCGGACTTCCTCGTTGGTTGCCAGCAGGGGGCCGAGGAGAAGAATTGAACCCCGTACCGCCTCAACCAGATCGCGCTTGAGCAAGCCATTGCGACTTCCTGTGGTGATCGTATATGTATGGGCGTCCTGTCGAACCACCGTTGAACCAAGGCCTTGCAGTAATTGGAGCATTACCTGAACATCCTCGATGTCGGGTACGTTCATCAAATGAACAGGTTCGTCCGTCAGCAGCGTGGCTGCAAGACAGGGAAGGGCGGAGTTCTTGTTGCCGCTGACCAGCACCTCTCCGCTTGCCGCCTTCCCCCCAACGATTCGATACTCACCCATCGCCGCCCCCTTGCTGTCATCCTACCCTTGAGACATCACTTTCGCAAGGTCATTGTTGTATTGCATGCATCAGCGATGATAGAATGGCAGTACATGGACAAGATGCAGCACATGGTATATGGAATAGGAAATCCTCTCATCGACATCATCGTAAGCGTTGATGAGCAGGACATCATCGACTTGGGTATTCACAAGGGCACCATGGCGCTCATTGGCAGAGAGCGTATGGAGGAGTTGCTGCAACTGAGCAAGCAACGCAAGACCACCTACTCATGCGGAGGTTCCTGTCCCAACACCATCATCACCTTGGCTTCCTTGGGAGTACCTGCAACCTTGGCCGGCAAGATCGGCAACGACGAGAACGGCACCATGTATCGCAACAGGCTGACAAGCCTTGGGGTGCAGGATGAGTTGGTCACCACGGACAAGGAGATGACCGGATCCACCGTCATCCTCATTACCCCCGACAGCGAACGCAGCATGAATACCTTTCTTGGAGCCAACCGACTCTATGAGGAGGCCGATGTCTGTGAAACTACGGTTGCCGCTGCAGGCTTCTTTCATTTCACCGGGTACATGTGGGACACCCAAAGCCAACAGGGAGCCATCAGGAAAGCCCTTTCCATCGCCAAGAAAAACAACACCATCGTCTCGTTCGACCTTGCCGACCCGTTTGCCGTAGGACGATACCGCGAGCCCTTCCTCTCGTTGATCAAGGAGAGCTGCGACATCGTATTTGCAAACCGGGAGGAGGCACGCATCCTGTTCGACAACTACGACCCCTATGAATGCTGCCGCTCGATGGGAAAGCTTTGCCGAACCGCCATCGTAAAGAACGGGAAAAAGGGTTCCTACATCTGCCACGATGGTGTCATAACCGCCATTCCGGTGAAAGGCCCGGTAGTACCGGTAGACACCACCGGTGCCGGGGATGTCTACGCCGCAGGCTTTTTGTACGGTCAGTACCACAAAGCATCCATCCAGGATTCAGGCATCATCGCATCGATCCTTGCCGGTGAGATCATCACCCAGCGAGGGGCTCAATTCAGTAAAGAGAAAGCACAGGAACTGAGAAACCTGCTCGAGTCAGGTGCGTGGCGTTCGCTGTAGCAACCAGACAGAGAGTATTGAAATCATGCCCAGC
>JAAZAT010000241.1 GCA_012514185.1 Spirochaetales bacterium
CAAGGTATGTCATCCATACAGCCGGTCCTGTCTACAGGGACGGAAAGAGCGGCGAGGAAGCAGAGCTTCAAAGCTGTTACACAAACAGTCTTGCACTCGCAAAGCAACACCGATGTAGAAGCGTCTCCTTTCCTCTGATCAGCAGCGGCATCTACGGCTATCCGAAGGAAAAAGCCGTCAAGGTGGCAACTGATGCAATCCGAAGCTTCCTCAAGGACTCTGACATCCAAGTCTCCTTGGTACTCTTCGATCAGACGCAGATACACACACCCCTGCTCAATGAGGTGCAGAAATACCTTGATGCGGCATATGATCCATCGCAGGCCCGATCATTGCTGGATGAAGAGCTGCAGGCTCTACACCATGTCTTTGAGCCGGTGACAGGGGCACCAATGCAAGATGGTTTACAGGCCATGTTGCAAAACCTTGATGAACCATTTTCTGATACGCTGTTACGAATGATCAGGGAACAAGGCAAATCGGAAGTGGAAGTCTACAAGAGGGCCAATCTCGACCGCAAGCACTTCTCCAAGATCAGGAGCGGCAAGGGCTACCTGCCAAGCAAGAAAACAATTCTAGCCCTCGCCCTGGCACTGGAGCTGGACATACAGGATACAGTCTGGCTGCTTGAGCGTGCCGGCTATGCTCTCTCACCTGCAAGCAAGTTCGATGTCATTGTCGAATATTTCATCAAGGAACAGATCTACGACATCTTCGCAATCAACGAGGTGCTGTTCAGTTACGATCAACCGCTGCTTGGCAGTTGAAAATGTCGCTTTCCAAGTGACCGCCTTGCATGAAGGAAATGGTACTCCTTAGGGGCCTAAGGAGGGCGTTCACATGCAAACTGGATTAACGGAATTGGTTTTCATCCTGGACAAGAGTGGTTCGATGAGCGGTTTGGAGTCCGATACCATCGGAGGGTTCAATGCGATGCTGGACAAGCAGAAGGGTGTCGAGGGCGAATGTTTCATCACGACGGCTCTCTTTGACAACACGTATGAACTGCTTCATGACCATCTCCCGATCAAGGCGGTGAAGCCTATTACGGAGAAGGAGTACTGCGTCGGAGGCAGTACTGCGCTGCTCGACGCTATCGGTCGGACGGTGCATACAATAGAGAATGTTCAAAGGCATATGAAAGCAGAGCAGATCCTGATGGTCATCATCACCGACGGGCAGGAGAATGCAAGCAGGGAGTACAGCTCTGATGCGATTAAGGAAATGATCAAGGCAAAACAGCAAGAGAAGTGGGAGTTCCTCTTCCTTGGTGCAAACATCGATGCGATAGAGACTGCTTCCCACTTCGGCATCCAAGCTGACCGGGCTCAGAGCTTTCATGCCGACAGCGAGGGGATTCAGGTCAACTTCAATGTTGTCTGTGATGCGGTCAGCAGCGTCAGGACATACAAGAAGGTTCCCGAGAACTGGAAAGAAGGGATCAAGCAGGATTTTGAGAAGAGGAAGAAGTGAGCCTATGCCGCATACGGCACAACCCGTAGCACTTTCTCGTACATGAAAGAGTATTGGCTTTTATTCATGCATTGAATCAGCATATTCTGCCATGGTAGAGTATGCTGATTTATTGATGAGGAACCCATGTATAAAAATGCCCTGATCGTCCTTATGCTCTTTTCTGTATTGTTCTTTTCCAGCTGCCAGAAGTCGGAAGGGACTTCCGAAAACGCCAGCCCCCCAACCCTGACAGTCGGTATGATGAGTGCCGTCGACGCTGCTCCCTTTTATGTAGCGCTCGAAAAAGGCTATTTCAAGGATGCTGGTATCGATGTCGAGCTGATGCTCTTCACCAACGGCCAAAACCGCCAGA
>JAAZAT010000129.1 GCA_012514185.1 Spirochaetales bacterium
CTGTAAAGCTGTTTAGTAGGAGTTGGTAGGATAAAACATTTAAAGCAAAACTCCCTAAATCCTGCATCTCAGGCTCTGGGATAAAGGTTTTTATCGATTTTCGGCTTAATAAGTCAGAAAGTCAGGATGCAGTTTGATATCAACACTGTGCAAATACGGATTTAAAAAGAAAAGAAGAGAAGCGTTCTCTTTTTCCCTTGAAGATTCCTGTCGAGATGGTACACTAAGAAAAATACGTTGCAATATGTTGCTGAAAGGAGGGCTTATGGATTCTTTGGATGTGCTCAATGAGGTGATAGCGACCGCCTCATTGCGGAAAGAAGCCCAACTCTGCATTACCAATGCCCGCGTCTTGGATGTGTATAATAAAGAGTGGTTTGAAGCGGATGTCCTGATAAGCGAAGGATATTTTACCGGATATGCCCAGCCGGGGGAGGGAAGAGCCCGCTTGATCGTAGATGCCCGGCGACGCTATTTGATCCCCGGCTTGATCGACAGTCATGTCCACATAGAGTCCAGCCATGCAACGCCTGCACATTTCAGCAACCTTGTAGTTCCTTGCGGAACGACGACAGTCGTTGCCGATCCGCATGAAATTTGCAACGTCTGCGGGCTTGACGGACTTTCCTACATGCTCGACGCCTCACAAAACATCGCTTTGCAGGCCTTTTTCGTGGTTCCATCCTGCGTTCCTGCAACCACTTTCGAACACAGCGGGGCAGTAATGCTTGCTCCGGATCTGGTCGCGCCTTTGCAGAATGAACGGGTGCTCGGACTAGGGGAAATGATGGATTATCCAGGGGTCGTCAATGGTTCGTCCCTGGTGCTGGACAAGATCTGGGAAGCAAAAAAAGCTAAAAAAATCATTGACGGTCATAGTCCCGCCATGCATGATTCTGCTTTGGATGCCTACTGCGCCGCTGGAATCAGAACCGACCATGAGTGCGAGACTTCCGAGGAGCTCAAGGAGCGGGTTCGGCGCGGTATGTATGTGATGCTCCGTGAAGGTTCGGCATGCAACAATGTGCTAGGCCTGCTTGGCGGGGTGAACGAGCGCAACAGTAGAAGGTGCATGTTCTGTACCGACGATCGACAACCCAAGAGCATCCTCAGGGAAGGCCATATCAACAACAATGTCCGGCTCGCCGTAGGTGCAGGCCTGGATCCGATCGAAGCCATCTGCATGGCCACGATCAACAGCTGTGATTGTTATCATCTTGATGACCGGGGGGCGATTGCGCCGGGGCTTCGGGCTGATTTCTGCCTGTGCAACGATTTGACGGAGTTTACGATGCACCAGGTCTATATCGGAGGCAATCTGGTCGCCCAGGATGGAAGAATGCTCAAGCCTGATGCAAACACACCCGATGACCGGGTGCTTGGACGGATGGACGTAAAAGGTTTCAGCACAGAGCGATTGAGACTCAAGCTGTCGGATACCCGTGTACGGGTTATAGACATCGTTCCCGGCGGCGTGGTCACTGAAGCAGGGGAGGCCACGGTTTCGGTGGTGGATGGAATGTGGGTGCATGATCCCAATCAGGACATTGTGAAGCTGGCTGTGATCGAGCGCCACAAGGGAACCGGGAACGTTGCACTTGCCTTGCTCCGGGGATATGGCCTGAAAGGCGGGGCGATGGCAACCTCGGTTGCCCACGATTCGCACAACATCATCGTAGCAGGGGACAACGATGATGACATGGGTTTGTGTGTATCGCACTTGGTCGGCAGCGGTGGCGGCATGGTGATCGCCAAGCAGGGAAAAATTCTCGCATTTTTCGCCCAACCCGTCGCAGGCTTGATGAGCACCGAGGACGGACCGGAAATAGAGCGGAATCTGGATACCCTGCACCGAATTGCCACGAGTGAGCTTCATGTAAGCAAGGACATCGATCCTTTCATGACTCTGTGCTTCATGTCGCTTCCGGTGATACCCACCTATAAACTCACCGATATGGGGCTCTTTGATGTGCGATCGTTTTCGTTTGTGCCGCTCGAGCTCAGTAAATGAGCGTCCTGCCCTCTATTGATCCGACTTTCAAAGGTGTTTCGTAGAGGGTGGTGAGCATTTCGGACGTCACCGTCTCCTCCTTGGTTCCATAGCAGAGCAGCCGACCTTTCTTGAGCATGGCTACATGGGTGGCCAGCTCATAGGCCAGATTTGCATCGTGCGTTGTGAACAGCAGGGTTTTCCCTTTCTCAAAAAGATTCTTGAGAATCGAGATGACGCGCATCCGGTTTGCAGGGTCGAGGGCGCTGGTCGGTTCATCCAACAGCAGGATCCGGCTTTGCTGGGCGATTGCACGGGCCAGCAACAGCAGCTGGTGCTCTCCCCCCGAGAGGCTGGTGATCGGGCGGTCCTGATAGGCTTCCAGTCCTACTTCCCCCAAAGCTTCTACGGCGATTGCGGCATCCTCCTCGGTCGGGGTTCCCATCTGCGAAAGGTAGGGGCTGCGTCCGAAGAGCGTGTACTCAAGCAGGGTGAAGGAGAAGTTGTAGTGCTCGCTTTGGGGTACCAAGGCGAGGTTCCTTCCCAGCTCCTTACGCCCGTAGTCGGCAAGGTCCTTGCCGAAAAGCAAGATGCCTCTGGCTTTGTTCCACCCGAGCAAGAGGTCGAGCAGTGTGGACTTGCCGGCTCCATTGGAGCCGAGAATGGCAACCGACTCTCCTTCTTCGACACTGAAGGAGACTGAATCGAGTGCTTTGGTCCCTCCGGGATAGGTATAGCTTATCCGGACAAGCTCAAGTGCTTTCATGCCTTACCCTCCTGATGCTTGAGGGAGAGAATGACGATGAAGATGATGGCTCCAAGAAAGCTGGTCAGAAGGCCGATGGGGATTTCGGTGGGCAGCAGCGTCCTGCCGATGGTATCACAGAGCAGCAAGAAGAGGGCGCCGAGAATCATGGATGCAGGGAAGCTGTAGGAGCTGTCCGAACCAAAGAGTTTGCGACCCAGATGCGGGGTGATCAAACCAACCCAGCCGATCAGGCCGGTAATCGAGATGGTCAGCGTGGTTCCCACCGTGGCGACGACCAGCAGGATAAGCCTGTCGCGCTTGGGGTTGAGCCCGACGCTGAAGGAGGTTTTCTCCTGCAGCGAAAGCAGATTGAGCTTCCATCGATAAGAGAACAGGATGACCAGGCAGGCGACCACGATGCTGAGAATCGAGAAAATCTGGTTCCAAGTAGCATTCCATAGTCCTCCCATCATCCAAAACGTGATGTCCTGCAAATCCCTTGTCGGTTCTGCAACGAGCTTGACTACGCCCAATGCACTGGTATAGATGGCAGAGACTGCGATGCCGCTGAGCACCAGACGCAGCAATGCACCTCCAAAGCGGAAGCGTTTGGCCAAAAGATGGGAAGCCAGCAAGGCGGTAAGGCCGAAGAGGGTGGCACTGGCCTGGACAAGAGCGCTGCTGCCGGTACCCAGCACAATCATCAAGGCGGCACCGAAAGCGGAGCCTTGGCTGACCCCCAGAAATCCTGGTTCGACCAATGGATTTGAGAACAGCATCTGGAAAGTGAACCCGCTGGCGCTGAGCATGGCTCCTGCCAGCAAGGCCAGCAGGATCCTGGGAAGACGGACCTGAAACACGATGGTGCTGACCATCGGATCGGTCCAATCAGAGGGAAAGGTAAAACCGGGTTCAGGATATCGGCCGGCAAAGAGAAAGAGGGAGGCAAGAGCGATGGTTGCCAGCAGCAAGAGAGACAGCCGGATGAGCCGCCGTTTCTGCTCGGCTGCATAGGAGCGGTTAGCACTCATAGCGTGTTGATTGCCACCGAAGACCGGTAGAGGTCAAGCAACACATCAAGCTTCTTTTCGTCTGTTAAATTGTAGAAATCTTGGTAGAAGCGCCTTACTTCTGCTTCCATGTCCACGTCGGCAAACAAGGCTGGATAGGCTTCCTTTGCCAACCACTTCAAACCCAATATCCAAGAGGCGACAGGCTGGATGTAGTTCATCATATCGTGGGGGCTTGCTTTCACCTGGTCGGTTTTCACTGCGTCCAGATTGGCCCACACCCCTGATTCCTGTACAGCCTTCACGTACGTGTAGCTGGGATCCTTGTAGCTGGCGAGAATGACCAGGTCGGGATTCCATGCTGCAATTTGTTCGAAGCTGACCGTCGACCAGCCGTTGGCTGCCTTGTTTGCACCCTTGTTTACAGGAATAGCACCGGCGGTTTCCACCATCCATGTCTGCATCCAGGAATCGGGGGCGATTTTATAGGCATAGGTTGCATCGGATCGTTCAGCCTGCAACAGCAGAACGCTTACTTTCTCTTCCTCTTTCAAGCCTTTGACCCGATCGGTGATGAATCGGACCTGCGTCTCGTAGAGGTTGATGAGCTGTTCGGCCCGGGCGGTGTTCTTCAACAGCTTTCCCAACTCTCTGAGTTCATGCTTCCAGTCCTCATAACTCTCAAGGTTCATGGTGTAGTTGGGAATGCCAAGCTGGTCGAGTTTCTTTGCAGTGGATTCATAGTGGGTGGCTTTCATGAGAACCAAATCACTGTTCTTGCTGGCAATCTCCTCAGCGCTTGCCGTCTGGCTGATGCGCGGCTTCTCGTCCAGCTCGGGTCTGATGAAGTCAAAGAAATCGCCCAACCCTTGGTCGGTCTTAGGCAGGGTGAGCTCAATGCCTTCCACTTCCTCGAATAACAACAGCGCATTGGCCGGCATGTTTCCGGCTTTTCCGGCAATCAGGATATGGGAAGGCTTTTGAGCAAGCTTGAGCGTGCGGTTATTGGCATCGGTGGCCGTGTAGTAGTCGGAATTGTACATGGCAGACTCTGCTGAAGCTTGGGCAAAGAGCAGTGAGGATAGCAGAAAAAGGATCAGCAGCAGTGAACGAATCTTCATGGGAAAGCTCCTTGGCGTTGCGAATGGTTGCAGTTTACCATTGTATTTTTAAAAATGCAATCGTGTTTCGTCCCTATGACCATCTCTTTTCACCTTGATACCTTTGCCCATTCAGTTTACTGTTATACTCAGCATGATAAAGGACCTGAAGAATGGAGAAACACGCATTACACCAGCGGATTCGTAATCTGAGGGCGAGTTCCAAACACTTGGCCGCCAGCACGCAGGATGAGAGGAACTCCCTTTTGCTAGCGATAGCAGAGAATCTGCGAACAGCATATCCGGCCATTGCATCTGCAAACGAGGAAGATGTCCGTTCAGCACGCGAGAACGGTCAAAAAGAGTCGTTGATCAAGCGCCTCATTTTCTCGGAGGAGAAGCTTGAAGCCTCCCTTTCCGGCCTGAGGCAAGTAGCCCAGCTAGACGATCCAATCGGCAAGGTCAAGCAGCGCAGGCTGCTCGATACCGGCTTGCTGCTTGAGCAGGTTACGTTCCCCATCGGTGTGATCGGCATGATATTCGAAGCACGGCCCGATGCCCTCATCCAGATAGTCTCCTTATGCTTGAAAAGCGGCAATGGAATCATCCTGAAAGGAGGGAGGGAGGCACAGCGGACCAATACCGCGTTGGTCGAGGTCATCAAGCAAAGCTGCGCATCATCCAAACTCGGAGATGCTTGGCTGACTCTCCTGGAAAGCCACGGCGATGTGGATCAGATTTTGGGTATGGAGGAGGAGATCGACCTGCTCATTCCCCGCGGAACCAACCAGTTCGTCAAGTATGTGATGGAGCACACATCGATTCCCGTACTCGGCCATGCAGATGGGATCTGTCATCTCTATATCGATGAGAAAGCTGATTTGGACAAGGCTGTTGAAATTGCCTTTGACTCCAAGACCCAGTATCCTGCCGCCTGCAATGCCGTGGAAACCATCCTTGTGCATCAGAAGGTAGCGAAACAAGTGCTTCAGCCTCTGGCCAGGAGACTGGCTGAGGGAAATGTTGTCATCCATGGTGACAGCGTCGTCTGTTCCCATATCCAGGCCATACCCTATGAACAAGGCGATTGGGAGCAAGAGTATCTGCAGAACGAGGTGAATATCCATGTCGTGGACTCACTAGAGCAGGCGATCGAGCATATTGAGGAGTATGGGTCGCACCATACCGATGCCATTGTCAGTGAGGATCCCCAGGCAATCAGAACGTTCTTTTCCCAAGTCGACAGTGCTGATGTCTTTGCGAACTGCTCGACCAGGTTTTCAGACGGGTATCGATTCGGTCTCGGAGCGGAAGTAGGTATCAGCACGGCGAAGATTCATGCCCGCGGTCCGGTAGGCTTGGAAGGTTTGATGAGCACCAAGTACCTGGTACGCGGAAACGGCCAGGTGGTTTCTGCCTATGCAGGCTCTTTCCCCAAGCCGTTTCTGCATCAAGAGCTCTCATGCGAGGGTCTTTCCATGCTGACAGGAGAGCAGCTATGAGCCGTGAGTTGCAGGATGTAAAGCGTATAGTACTGAAAGTGGGGACCAATCTGCTCAGCTGCAAGGATGGGATCGACGAGACCCGCATCGACTCCATCGTTGAACAGATTGCTCACTTGATGAAGAAGAACTACCAAGTCCTCCTGGTTTCCAGTGGTGCCATCGGCATGGGGGCGAAAGAGCTGCACCTGAAGGGACCGGTCAAGCAGGTTGCAATGCGTCAGGCATGTGCCTCGATCGGACAACCGCTGTTGATGTCCAGTTACCGCAGGGCATTTAAAAAGCATGGCTTGGTTTGCTCGCAAATCCTGCTGACCCGCAAGGATTTGAACAATCGTCACACCTATGTAAACCTCCGCAATAGTGTTTTCACCCTGCTGGATTTGGGTGTGGTGCCTGTTTTCAATGAGAATGACGTGGTAAGCACAGCCGAAATTGGTTCAGCTTTCGGGGACAACGACCGCATGAGTGCCATGGTCGCCAGCAAGATTGATGCTGATCTGTTGATCATCCTCACCGATATCACCGGCTTGTATACTGCAGACCCGAGAAAAGACTCCACTGCACAGCTGCTCAGCGAGATCGAGTTGTTGGATGAGAAAATTCTTGCATACGCTGGTGGAGCCGGATCGACCTACTCGACCGGTGGAATGAAGACCAAGCTCCTGGCTGCCAAAATTGCAGCAGTTGCCGGTTGTGCAACCATCATTGCCAGCGGGTACGAGGAGAATGCCTTGCCGAGGCTGCTGGAATCAGAAGCGCTGGGAACCTACATCCATCCGACCAAACGGCTCAGCCAAAGGGAGCGGTGGATTCTCAACAACTCCCACCAGGGTTCCATCGAGGTTGATGATGGAGCCAAGCAGGCACTGCTCTCCAAAAAAAGCCTGCTTCCCAAAGGAGTGGTGCGGGTGCATGGGGTTTTCTCCGAGGGAGATGTAATCCAGGTTTGTTCAACGGATGGAAAGCCGTTTGCCAAGGCTGTTCCCTATTTGAACAGTACCGATATTGCCAGTGTTGCTGGACATAGCAGCAAGGATATCCAACGGATTCTTGGAACAGGCTACAAGGACATGATTTTCCGTCCAGAGGATTTGGTGTTGCTCGACGATGTTGAATAACTATCGAATATACCGGAGAAAGCAAGAGCTCGGCAGCAGAGTCACTCGGTTGCACAATACCGAGCAGCTTGCCATCGGTATTCTCGATACGGGAAACCTCGAACAACTGACCGGTTGCCTGGATTGGTATACCCGAGAGATGAATTACAGCCTGCATGTAGTAACCCAGGAAGGACGTTTTGATCTGGGGAGTATGCAGGAAGCATACAAGGATGTGACCTTCCTGGTTTTCACCAGCCATACCTTTACCGGAGAAAAAGTGAATGCGGTCGCCAACGAGTGCAGGACCAATCTGTTTCTCATCGTTCGTTCCGACTTGTTGTTGGTAACTTTCGACGGACCGACTCTCTTGGATGCCATGAGCCAAAGCGACCACCCGGCAGCCTTCACGGCCGTGGTTGCCAACGCCTATCGCGAAATCATCCCCTGTCGAAGGATGCCGCGCATGAGTGGCCGGCATTTGGATCCCGATTCCGGTTTTCCCAGCCTGGATAGGGCTGTCAGTCTTCCTTCCCTCTATCCTTTCATGTGCCTGGGCTTGTACGACCGCGCCTTGTTCCAACGGCTCAGGGGCTTTGATGAGGCTATCCACAGCGAGTATTGGCAGGCCTTGGATTGGGGGATCCGCTGCCACCTGCTCGGATATACCGTCTCGATCAACAGTGCGTTGATGGTGCAGTTTCCCGACCGGGAAAGCGTCATTGAAGACCGCAGCGAGGCAGAGGGATACCTCAGGTGCTATACCAAGGCGCTCTCGGTGCAGCAGGTCAATGCAAAGAATGTCGCAAGAAAATACAAGGGGTTTTTCGACAAGGAAGTCTATCAGACGGAAGTGAAGAAACGCATGCTTTGGTTGCAAAAACTTGATTTTGCAGAGCTCTGCGCCCGTTGGCCCAAGGAGGATGCGTGAAGAAGGTGCTTTGTCTGATACTATTGCTTGTCTTGTGTTCCCCTCTTTCTGCCGCTGCCGACCCTTTTTCCCATCCGGTGAAAACCATTGTCCTGGATGCCGGACATGGAGGTCACGACCCTGGAGCTTCCTATGCGTGGAGTTTCGCCGGGGGGACTGTGTATGAGCGGGATTTGACGCTGGACATAACCAAGCGCCTCTATGCGCTGCTGGCGGTCTCCCACCCGGACTTGCAATTGGTCATGACCCGCAGCGACGATACCTACCTGACGCTTGAGCAACGGTGCGAGGTTGCATACCTACAGGTTCTCAAACCTCAAAGCAGTGCACTTTTTGTTTCCATCCATGTCAACAGCGCTCAGGCCAAGGAAGCTTCAGGATTCGAGATCCTGACCAAGCAGCAAAACAAGCGGGTCACGTTTCTCGATGAGAAGACTCCGATGGAGAACATCAGCCTTTTTTCTTCTCATTCGCTTCTTTCGCTCAATCGATTGCTCAACCATAGAAACCTTGTAGTAGCTTCCAACTTTGAGAAGACACTGTCCGAGAGACTGGTCACCAGCCGCAACAGGGGAGTGAAAGAGCGTGATATATTTGTCCTGAACGCCAGCAGGATGCCGTCCGTGCTGGTGGAGGTCGGGTTTCTCACCAATGAAGAGGATGCACGCAACCTGATATCACCGCAATATCGACAGCGTGTAGCACAGGCTTTGGCAACAGCTATCGAGCTTTGCCTCTGACAAGGAGGTCCGCTTGCTTGAGTATGATGTAAGAAAAGCGCTCAAAGAACTGTACAATCCCAAAAAAGAACCCTCGTTGGTCTACGCTCCTCAACAGGTCTACTGCATTGTTGATGGGGAGGGCAAGGCCGAGGATGAACCCTATGAACTGGCGGTCCAGTTGCTCTATGCCATCAGCACCACCTTGCAGACTGAGTTCGGCAGGCATCGTCTCTACCAAGGCTTTGCCATCTCCCCGCTCGAGTGTCTGTGGCTGCCTCTGGAAACAGAGAACCGGAAGACTTGGCAGTGGTCTGCAATGATCGCCCAACCCGACTGGCTGAACGAGGAGCTTTTCCTGCAGGTCCGTGACCAAGTTGCATTCAAGCAGGGATTGTATGCTGCTTCCGCCCACCTTGCCTTGCTCGAGGAGGGATTGTGTGTCACCGCCCTTCATACCGGTTCCTATAAGGATGAAGGTGCGAGTATAGCGAGAATGCAAGCCTATTGTGATAAACACGGCTTAAGAAGGGCATCTGAGGCGCACAGGGAGATTTATCTGGACAATCGCAGGAATACAAAAGCCGCCCTGTTGAGGACGGCTCTGAGGTTTGCAGTCGAGCGATTGTGAGTTATTGCTCGTCCTTCGCTTTCCTGCGCTGGGCGACCAAGAGGTCCATCTTCAACTTCTTGAGCCTGGAAGAGAGGCTGACTTTGTAGATATGCGGATTGATTTGCCGCAAATAGCTCTTGTGAAATGCCTCAAGGTTTTTTTGTGCGTATGCTTGAATCTGTTGCAGAGAGGGTTTCTCCGTCACACGCCTGCCTTCCTGCATGATTGGTTTGAGAAGCGGCTCACAGCGGGTATAGCGGTCGCTTTGCATCTCAAAGAAATCAGCCTCGGCAAAGGGATGGTAGAACGTATATTTTTTGCCGGTGACTATCTGCTCGTGATGCAGCGTCACAAGGTCGGCCAATGCTCCTCCATCAGCATCATAAAACCGATAGACCTGCTTGATGCCTGGATTGGTGGTTTTCTCAAAGCTGTTGGAGATTTTCATGGTGGGAACGATTGTTCCATCGGTATTCTGTTTTGCGGCAAGTTTATACACCCCGTTGAGCGAAGCTTGGCTTCCTCCGGTCACCAGGTGTGTTCCGATTCCCCAGCTGTCGATGGGAACCTCGTCATGCACCAAGGTTTGCACGATTTCCTCCGTCAAGTCGTTGGAAACTACGATTTTTGCATCCGTAAGGCCGGCATCGTCAAGTTTCTTGCGAATAACCCGGGGAAGGTAGGAGAGGTCGCCGCTGTCAATGCGCACCCCGATGGATTTCCCCTTTTTTTGTTGCTCAAGCCCGACGATGATGGCATTGTCGATACCCGACCCCAAGGTGTCATAGGTATCAATGAGCAGTACGGTATTGTCGGGGTAGAGGTTTGCATAGGTACGAAATGATTCCAATTCACTGGGAAAACTCATGATCCAGGAGTGGGCCATAGTTCCAGCCACAGGAATATTGAAAATCTTTCCAGCCAGGGTATTGCTGGTGACCTGGCAGCCCCCGATGAAGGCGGCCCTGCTTGCCGACAGTGCGCCGTCGCTTCCTTGGGCCCTTCTCAGTCCGAATTCCATCAAGCTGCCGCGCTTGCTGGCCAAGGCCATGCGGGAGGCCTTGGTAGCTATCAGGCTCTGGAAGTTCAAGGTGTTGAGCAAAAGACCTTCGATAAGCTGTGCCTCGATGAGGTTGGTGTGCACCCGAAGCAGCGGCTCACCGGGGAATACCACCGTTCCTTCCTCGACGGCAAAGATGTCACCTTCGAACTGGTAGCTCTTCAAGTAGGCCAGAAAGGATGAATCGAACATGCCCAAGCTGCCAAGGTACTCAATATCCGTATCACTGAATTGCAGAGCCTCAAGTTTGTCCACCAGGTCGTGCAGGCCGGCAAAGACCACATATCCGCCTTCGAACGGGTTTGTGCGGTAGAACATGTCAAAGACAACCTCGGGGTTGTGCTTGTTCATATAGTACCCTTGCATCATGGTCAATTCATAGAAATCGGTTACCAAGGCGCTTGTATGCATTGTTTTCCTTCCTTAGGCTCTCGCCTCGATCTTGGTGAAGCCGGTGTACGGCACCAAGGATTGGGGGATGAGCACCGACCCATCCTCCGTTTGGTAGTTCTCAAGGATGGCCACCATGGCACGACTGAGGGCGATGGCGGTTCCATTGAGCATATGGACAAATTGGTTTTTCCCGTTTTCATCGCGGTATCGAATGGACAGGGAGCGCGCCTGATAGTCGGTGCAGTTGCTGGTGGAAGTCACCTCGCCATACTCGCCGTTCTCTCCCCGGCCGGGCATCCAGGCTTCAATGTCGAACTTGCGATAGGCGGGAGCCCCCAGGTCCCCGGTGCAGGTATCGACGACACGGTAGGCGAGACCCAGACCGCTGAAAATCTCCTCCTCAATCGCCAACAGCTGCTGATGGTATGCATCCGATTGCTCGGGCAGGCAGTAGATGAACATCTCCAGCTTGGAGAACTGGTGTACACGGTACAAACCCTTGGAGTACTGTCCTGCACCTCCAGCTTCACGACGGAAACAATGGGACAATCCGGCCATTTTGATCGGCAGTAGTTCACGCTCGATGATCTGGTCGGCATAGTAGCCGCCCAAGGTGATCTCCGCAGTTCCTACCAGGCAGGCACCGGTACCCTCGATGGTGTAGATGTTGCTCTCCTCTCCACGGGGATTGAACCCGATGCCCGAAAGGATTTCTTCCTTGGCGATGTCGGGTGTGATGAAAGGGGTGAATCCATGCTTGATCACGATATCCATTGCATATCGCTCAAGAGCCATCTGCAGGATTACCGCTTCTCGCTTGAGATAATAAAACTTGGGACCTGAAACCCTGGTTGCGGTATCGAAATCGATGAGGTCCAATGATTCCCCAAGCTGGACATGATCCTTGGCTTTGAAGGTGAACCGAGGGATGTCTCCTACAAACTTGATGGCGGTATTGTCCTTGTCCTCTTTTCCCACGGGAGCATCGGGATGGGCATAGTTTGGAATGGTTCTCGCCTGTTCATTGAAGGCTTTGTCGATTGCACCCAGCTCTTCCTCGACCGAGGCGATGGCCTCCTTCAGGCTCTTGCCTTCAGCGATCAAGGCTGTCCTGGTCTCGGCATCGAGCTTTCCCTTCATTTTCTGTGCATTCTCATTGCGTTGAGCTCTCAGGTTTTCTGCTTCCTGCATCAAAGCTGAACGCTTTTCCTGCAATTCGATGATTACATCGATATCAACGTTCATATTTCGTACGCGAATGTTCTGAGCAATCTCATCGCGCCTGGCTTTCAACTCTTTTAAATCAATCATGTTGTTTCTTTCACCTCTTCCCTGTAATTTCTCGATCAAGCAACGCCCGTTCTTCCATCGCTTTTGATTTGCTGCAACTCGCTTCGACCGCTTGCATCACCACCGCATCAAAGGCCCCTTCACAGAGGGCCTGCATTCCCTCGATTGTGGTTCCCCCTGCTGAGCAGACCATGGTGGCAAGAGCTACCGGGTGCTGCTTGGAAGTGGAAAGCAGGGCGTTGGTGCTGTTCATTGTGGCGCTCACTATTTCAAGAGCCTGTGGATAGGGGATGCCCTCCCTGACCCCTCCCATGCTGAGCGCATGGCAGAATTGCAACATGAAAGCGATGGCCGACCCGCTGATGCCGATGAAGGCGGAGAACTGACTCTCTTGAAGATGAAAAGCTTGTCCGAAAGACTGAGCGATCTTTCTTGCAGAGACAAGGTTTTCCGTCGAGCAGTTTGGATGTGCTGCATAGGCAGTCACCGCCGCCTTTTGTGATGCAGCGATATTGGGCATGAAGCGTACCACCTGGTCACTACCAAGTTCTTCTGCCAAAACCGCAAGAGGAACCCCGGCAGCTATCGATATCCAAGCTTTTTCACTGCTGTTGTGCTTTCTGAGCATCGGAAAGAGGGAGGGGAGTATCTGCGGCTTTACGGCAAGCAGGACACGCTGTGATCGATCAAGCAGATCCTCAAGACTGGAGGCCGCCTCGATGCCTGCAAACCTGGTAAGGGCTTCCATTTTCTGTTGGTCGCTGTCATAGACGACCACCCCGTCGGGAAGGCTTTGTGCGATGGCCCCTCCCATGTTGCCGCATCCGATGATTCCGAGCTTCTGCATGCTCACTCCTTCCAAGCGAGGCGATGCAGCGATCCCGTTCTGCCGAGGTCGGGAAACTGAGCCTGCCTGAGATATTCGTAGGTAGCGATGGCTACACTGTTGGAAAGGTTCAAACTGCGCGCTTGGCTTCGCATGGGTATGCGTACACAGTTGTTTTGATGGTCTACGAGGATGGACTCGGGAATTCCCTCACTCTCCTTGCCGAAGACAAGGTAGGTCTCCTCTGGGTATGAGACCTCGGTATAAATCCGTTTGGCTTTGGTGGTGAAAAAGTAGAGGTTTTCCGTTCCTTTCTCTTCCATGAACTCCTCGATGCCTGCATATTCGCAAAGCGTCAATAGCGGCCAGTAATCGAGGCCGGCACGCTTCAGATGCTTTTCCGAGAGGCTGAAACCCAAAGGATGAACCAGATGCAACGTCGCACCGACTGCTGCGCAGGTACGGGCGATGTTTCCGGTATTTTGCGGAATTTCTGGTTCAAACAGGACAATATGCAGAGCCATGGGCCTCCCCCTAAGGCAAATCTACCACTTGCAGGGAATCAGTACAAGGTGGTCTGATTGAGAGCTGCAGCATTTATCAACCTTGTAAACCGTTGAGGATTGCTCTAGACTTGCTTCAGTTCGGAGGAGTATCTATGGTCGAAATTCTGAAGGCTTTGGTTTTGGGTGTTGTGCAGGGGATCACCGAGTGGCTGCCCATCAGCTCGACAGGGCACCTGCTGCTTTTGGACGAGGTGCTCCGCATCGGATTGGGCGAGGATGCCAGAGAGCTGTTCATGGTCATCATCCAGCTGGCCTCCATTTTTGCTGTCGTTGTATTGTACTTTTCCACGCTCAATCCTTTCTCCTTCACGAAGAGCAAGCAGGAGCGTACGGCAACCTATCTGCTTTGGGCCAAGGTTCTGATAGCAACTGTTCCTGCCGGTATTGCAGGGGTTTTGCTCGATGACTATATGGATGCCCATTTGTATCGCTGGCCCGTCATCGCCCTCGCCCTTTTTGTCTACGGGGTGCTCTATCTGTTTTTGGAGAAAAGCAGCATCGGAAGAGCCCAAAAACGGGTGAAGGACCTTGACTCCCTGACATATAAGGATGCCCTGCTGCTCGGCTTGTTCCAGATGCTTGCCCTGGTTCCGGGAACCAGCCGTTCAGGCTCGACGATCCTTGGAGGCATCGTCATCGGCCTGGAACGGCAGGTGGCCGCCAGGTTCTCCTTTTTCATGGCGATTCCGATCATGGCAGGGGCATCCCTGTTGAAGCTCCTCAAGCTTGGTTTCTCCTATTCGGCAGAGGAATATCTCCTGCTTGGAGTCGGGTTTATCAGTTCCTTTCTCGTCTCCTTGGCCTGCATCAAAGCCCTCATCGCCTATGTCCGTCGCCATGACTTCTCGGCTTTCGGTATCTACCGCATCGTCCTTTCGGTCGTGGTCGTCTTGTATTTCTCTACGATGGGAGCCTGACATGGTGCTGCTTGTTCTCATCTATCTGGCCTTCATCAGCCTCGGTCTTCCCGACGGTGTATTGGGCAGTGTATGGCCTGTCATGCGGTTGGAGCTTGGGCTTCCTTTGGCAAGCGCAGGCTTGTTGGGTGCTGTAGGCTCCATAGGCACGGTGGCATCAGCCCTGCTCAGCTATCGATTGATCAATCGGTTTGGAACAGGCAAAGTGACGTTGGTGAGCGTCTTGATGACATCGTTGGCCCTCTTCGGTTACTCAATCTCATCGACCCTGCCGTCTCTCATGCTCTGTGCCATCCCGCTCGGGCTGGGAGCCGGATCGGTCGATTCTGCGCTGAACAACTACGTTGCACTGCACTACGAAGCAAGGCACATGAACTGGCTTCACTCATTCTGGGGTTTGGGAGCGACTGCAGGACCGGCGGTGATGGGCCTGGTTCTCTCCTTGGGTTTGAGTTATCGGGCAGGGTACCGTACGCTATCCGGTCTGCAGATGCTCTTGGCGCTTGCCTTGCTCGGCTCGATTCCCTTGTTTGAGCGACCTGCCAAGCAAGCTGTACATGCGCATGAGACCAACAAGACCAAGCGTACCAAGCACAAGGCGCTTCCCTTCGCCTTGCTGGGTTTCTTCCTCTATTGTGCCTTGGAGGTGTCCACCGGACTGTGGGCGGTCAGCTACCTGGTAGAGGTGAAGGGCTTGGCCGCAACGCGGGCCGCCTTGTACGGCTCACTCTTCTTCCTCGGGATAACAAGCGGAAGAATGATAAGCGGATTCGTGTCGATGCGGCTCTCCAATACCAAGTTGATCTATATGGGTTTGGCGTTGTGCCTGCTCGCCCTTGCGTTTCTCTTCCTATCCCCGCTGCCGGTTGCCGGGTACTCGCTCTTGATTTTGGGATTGGGCTGTGCTCCCGTTTTTCCCAGCATGATCCACGAGACCCCTCGAAGGTTCTCCATCGAGGATAGTCAGCGCATCATCGGCCTGCAGATGGCCAGTGCATACGTAGGAAGTACCATCACCCCGCCGCTTTTCGGTTTTCTTGGTTCGGCGGTAGGCCTTGTTTGGATGCCGCTTATGCAGCTCTGCATCTTGTTGTTGCTCTTTTTGTGCATGGTCACACTCAGCCGCCTTGCCAAGGTCAAAACCCTCTGACAACACTGTTCTGGTCCTCGAGGCTCCCGGTCTTGTTCCGAAAGCGGATGCTGGAAAGTAGGGAGAAGAGCATGCCTAAACTTTGCAAGCAATTGTGCCGCTTTTCTTGGGTTTTATGCTGATGATATAGATGCTCACACTCGTCCCAATGACGGCGAGCAGTGCAATCAGGATTGGTTTTTGGAGCAGGAAGAAGGTGATGGACAGACTCACCCACAGCATGGCCAGAACCTTTGCTTTCACCGCCTTGGGGATGCCGGTTCCCTCTTTCCAATGCTTCAGGTAGGGCCCGAATGTCCTGTTCCTTTCCAACCAGAGGCCCAATTTTTGGCTGGAGAACGAGAAAAGGACGGCAGCAAGCAGTATGAACGGGGTGGTGGGCAGAATGGGAAGCAGGATGCCCGCAAAACCCAGTCCGACACAAATCAGGCCCAGTGCTGCAAGTACTATGCGTAACAATGTAGATTTCACCACGTGGTTTACTCCCTGTTCCCGTCATAGTATAAGAAATACTAAAAAATAGTAAAGTACTAAGATATAAAAAAGCAAGCATGAGTGATGATTGTTGCTTGTCCCTCTAGTCCTGTGCTGTGTCATTGCCGCCGGGCAACTTGTCTTTTCGTTCCAGGTTGGTCGCCTTGATGACTTGCTTCCCCTCTTTCTGCAGCTTCAGCACCACTTGCTCCAAACGCCTCTTCTTCTCATAGGGATCTTCGAAGAGTTCTTCCTGCAGAGGACGTTCACCGCTGTACAGCTGATACAGCCCGAGGCCGATGAGCCTGACCGGCCTGCCTTCGCTCCATTTTTGCTGCAAGAGCATTTTTGCATGCTGAAATATCTGTTCGGCGCTGTAAATGGTCGACTGGGGGGTGACTTGCACCGTGAAGGTGGTAAAGTCGGGAAATCGTAGTTTCAGACCGATGGTGCGTCCCATTTGCTTCTCATCCAGCGAACGGAACATGACTTCGTGGCTCATCCACAAAAGCGTCTGCTCAAGCACTTCGGAGGTGGTCACATCCTCGATGAAGGTTGTCTCGGTGGAGATGGAGTGGCTTTTGGCTTCCTCCTTGAAAATGCCGGGGTCGATGCCGCGGCAGGCAAGATAGAGGAAATGGCCCATGCTCCGTCCGAACAAGCTCTGCAAGGCTTGTTCGCTGTATGTCCTCATTTCCGCTGTGGATGTTATATGATGCTTTGCCAGCTGTTGCTGGGTGACTTTTCCTACCCCCCACAACTTTTTAAGCCCCACAGCATCAATGAAGGCTATCTCCTTGCCCATCGAGACCCTGCATAATCCATCGGGCTTGTCGTAATCACTTGCCATTTTGGCTATGAACCTGCTGGGTCCGATTCCCACCGAGATGTTCAGTCCTGTCTCCTGTTTCACCCGCTCCTTGAGCAATCTTCCCGCTTCACGGGGAAGTCCGAACAGGCGAAAGGTCCCACTCATATCCAAAAAGGCCTCATCGATGGAAATCTGGTGCACCTCACTGGAAAAGGATTTCAGGATTTCCATGACCTGCCTGCTCATCTGGCTGTAGCGTTCCATGCGGGGCTTCACCACGATGGCTTGGGGGCAGAGCCGCAAGGCTTGGGCCATCGGCATCGCCGAGTGCACCCCATATGCACGGGCGGCATAACTGGCGGTGGCTACCACCGAGCGTTTGCCCAACCCTCCGATGAGCAGGCACGCATCCCGGTAGGCAGGGTTGTCCAATACTTCGACGGAGGCATAGAAAGCATCCATGTCAACGTGGAAAATAACAGTTTCCATAGGCCCTATTGCCTCGGTGGAGTATAGATTCGTTGACGTTCCTCGGCATTTCGCTTGAGGGCATCGGCAACCAGGTGTCTGCATATGGACGGAAGGTCATACCCGATGCTGGCCATCAGGGCGGGGTAGTGGCTCGTGCCGGTCATGCCGGGAGAGGTGTTGATCTCATTGAGATAGATCCGGTCTCCGCTGACAAAGAAGTCGATGCGGGCGTATCCGTCAGCCTTGATCGCAAGAAAGGCTTTTCGGGCGTACTCGAGGATGCTGAGCTCGATGCTCTTTTCCAAACCGCTGGGTACTCTGATGTGTGCAGCATCAACCTGTCCGTACTTGTGCGCATAACTGAGGTATCCTACGTTCTCCTTGGCGGGATCGACAACCAAACCGGGCCCCGCAACGACCAGGCCCCGGTCAAAAGTCTGCAACACCGCCGTCTCCACCTCCAGCAAAGGATGGATGAGCTGCTGTACAAGAACGCGTTCGCTGTAAAGCCCTGCCAGTTTCACGGCATCCTGAAACGATTGGAGATTGCTCTTGGCCAAGGTGCTGACGCCCACCGACGAGCCGCAATTTTCCGGCTTCACGAACAAATCGGGACCGAGTTTGCTTTGGGATTGCACAAGCAGTTGGTCGAACGGCCCGTCTTGCACCTGTTCCTTGGCCAACACCAGGGTGGGGACGGTTGGGATGTGCTCGCTTTCGAATACCACGGAAGCCAGGTGCTTGTGCATTCCAAGAGCGCTGCTGACAGTATCACAGCCGCACAAAGGCAGCCTTGCGAGCATGCACAGTCCTTGCAGGTTGCCGTCCTCGCCTCCATAGCCATGGGTGGTGGCGAATACCGCGTCGACGGCAAGCTTTGCATCACCGACAAAAAGGCCGAGGCCGGCGGCTGCAAAAACTGGCTTGTCCGTTGAGATGTGTTTGCTCACCTCCTGTTGTTGGAGATACCATCGGCCTTCCAGGGTGATGGCGATGAGAAGCACCGAAAAGCCTGCCTGCCTGAGTGCTCGATGCATGGTTTGTGCACTGGTGATGGAGACATCGTGTTCGGCTGACCTTCCTCCATAGACGAGGGCTATGGTCATAGTCTCTTCTCCTCTTCCAGACGCAAGGCTGCTTGTACTTCTGCTACTTCGTCCCAGCTGATTTTTGCATCCATCCGTTCGATGGTCTTTTCATGACCCTTTCCTAAGAAGAGAAGGGTGTCGCCGCACTGAGCAATCGAGATTGCCTTTCGGATAGCCTCCCGACGACTCTCAATCTCCCACACCTTGCAGGCAGGATTGTTCATGTGGAAACGGAGGTCGGAGAAAATCGCCTGATTGCCTTCCCTGCGGGGGTCTTCCTCGGTAAGGATGATGGTCGAGCAGTACTTGTTCGCAATCCTGCCCATCGGCGATCGCTTTGAGGCGTCCCTTTCCCCTGCACAGCCAAAGACGGCGATGAGGTCTCCTCCCTCGCTCGTCCGCTTTGCAAAGAAGAAAATTCCTTCGTAGGCATCGGCGGTATGGGCGAAGTCGATGATGACACGCAAGCCCAGGGAGTTCTCGATCAGATGCATCCGGCCCTTGACCGGCTGAAGGGTTTTGATCAGGGGAAGCAGCGTCTCTTCCTTGATACCGGTCAGGTGGCTTGCACAAAAAATTGCCAACAGTGCATTGGTGGCTAGGCTTGGCAAGAGCAACGGCGTCTGGATTCGTTGGCCTAAAATGTCGACCACAACGCCCTGATACCCCATGAACTCGATGCGAAGGGGCACATCCTTGCCCAGGATGAGTGCTTTGCTGGTGCTCTTCAAGGCAGTGGTGAAGTATTCCAGTTTGGCATTGTCGGTGCTCGATACGAACAAGCCTCCATCCTTGAGTGAACGGACCAGATTTACCTTCGCCTGGGTGTACTCCTCAAGACTGTGGTGGAACTCCAGATGCTCACTGGTTACTTTGGTAACGATGGCAGCATCGAATTCAATGCCCGCCAATCGGTCGTAAGTGCTGCTCAAGGCATGACTGGTGCATTCCAATACAACTTTTTCAACCTTGTTTTCAACACAACGATGCAAAAAGGCGTGCAACTGGTCGGGCTCGGGCGTGCTTTGCCGATAGGGAGAGTCGACCTTGGTCGACCCATCGTCAATGCTTACGGTAGTAAGCAAACCGGCTTTCACGCCGTTCTTTTGCAACAGCTGGTAGAGGTAGTCGCAGGTGGTGCTCTTTCCGTCGGTGCCGCTCACCCCGATGATTCCCAGCTTGTCCTGAGGTCGGTCATAGAAGGCGGAACACATGCACGCAAAGGCAGTATGGGGCTTCTTGACTTGATGCCAACTGATGTGGGCGGGAATCGGCAGTTTGGAAAGGTCTTGATCACTGATGATGCACACAGCCCCATGTTCAATCGCTTCTTGGATATAGAGAATCCCATCGGTTCTCAGCCCGTGAAAGGCGAAAAATACTGAGTTGGGTTTGCATTGCTTCGAGTGCTGGCTTATCGTTTGAATGAGTATGGAATCGTCTTGCATCGCATCCTCGATGCCTATCGACTGTAAAAGTACTGCTAGGGTTTTCATGATTGTATGGTACTTCACATTCAGAAGGTTTGCAAACAACTGGTGGCGTGTTGGTTCATTTTTTGCTATGCTTGGCTTCAGTGAGGTATGACGATGTCCAAAAAGGTGATGCTGATCCTGCTTGTCTCGGTTCTATGCATGAGAAACGCGTTTTCGCTCCCTTTGGACTTGGCTTCCGGTTCTGCCTGGGGCATGGCTGACGCCGGGCTATCCCTTGACTATGAAAGCGATTCCTTTTTGGCAAACCCGGCCTTGCTTGGTGTGGAGAAGGACAAGGATACTTCATTTTTAGCATCCGCCCGTTTCCAGGATGCGTTGGATGCTTCGAATTATACGCTCTCTCCGTTTGCTGCACGATTGGAAGAGCCTGCAGCCGATTGGGCGATTTCCTTTATTTCCGGAAGCCTTGCCTTCTCGATCCAGAATAGAAACACCCTGGAGAATCGCCACCAGTTTTCCAATGCCTCCGAATATTCAGGAAAACGAACCACGTTGTTTCAGTTCGATTGGGCCACCTCGCGTTCAGTTTTCTCGTTCGGTGTAACCGCACGTGCTACGGCCGTCAGTGAACGGAGCTTGGTAAAAATCCAAGACGATCGGATTTTGCTCGATTACTTTGTCGAGACCACCGTCGGTCGCTATGAAGCGGTGGACGATCTGTCCAGCGTAACCTTCGGCGTCGGGATCCTGTTGGATTATCGATGGTTCAAGATGGGAGTGGTCAGCGATCAGCTTGCCTACGGCAGTGCAGAGCAATCGTTGGTGGTCAGTGCGGATTCTTTGCTGAAGACCCTCGATTGGGGTTTCTCTTTCAGCTCGGAGACCTATGATGATGCCAACCAATTGCATCTGTTGAAATTCCAGGGGGCGTTGGACTTTGTAAATCTCGGCTCCGATACCGACAGGGAGCTGAAAGTAGGAGTTTCGGCTAAGTTGCAGTTGCTTCCTACCTGGTCGGTCAGCCTGCAATTGGGCTATCGCGAGTACAAGCCGCAGAGCACCGACCTTTTGAAATTCTCCCTTGCCCGAGGGAGGCAGACCCTTGCGTTGAACGCCCAATTCGATACATTCAAGGCAACCCTGGCCTGTGGTTGGCCCACTGCATGGTACTCCGATACGGCCACAAGCCAGCAAGCGGTTTTTTTGGTCGGCGCAGCCTTGATTCTCTAAATTGACTCTACTTGACACACACGTTTGCCCACTATATAGTCAAACGGTAGAACGTTTGAACCTGTAAGGAGTAGAGTATATGTCCAAAGCACATAGAGGCAGTGGGATCAGGAGCGAAGTGAACCATGGACGTGGTCAGTGCCCCGTTTGCAAGAGAACCGAAGTCAAGGTTATGTATGAAGTGACCATCGACGGTCAGAAAGCCAAGGTCTGCAAGCCTTGCAATGCCCACATCAAGGCAACTGCATCCAACTAAGAGCATAGTTGTTGGAACCGAGACTGTCCTGTGTGGCAGTCTTTTTTTTCGTTTGAAGAGGGAGTTGGAATGGACCTGCAGTCACAGCATTGCTATCTGGTAGGAATGAAGGGTTCTGGCATGGCCAGCCTGGCCGTCCTGCTTGCGCGGATGGGCTGCCAAGTACGTGGATGCGACCGCGACGAAGTGTTCTTCACCGATGCCTTGCTGAAGCAGGAGGGCCTGGTTTGTGATCTCGGCTTTTCAGATGATCTGCTGACCGACGACATCTCCTTGGTCATTTACAGCAGTGCTTATCCCCTGCAAACACCAATTCTCCAAGCTGCCGCCCGGCGGGAACTCGCACTCTACTCCTACCCGGCTTTCATCGCCTATCTTACCAGGCGCCAGGACAGCTATGCCGTAGCAGGCACCCATGGGAAGAGTACGACCTGTTCGGTGGCTTCCCATCTGTTGCGTGAAGCCTCAGACTCTGCGTTTCCATTCTATGCCGTCTACGGTTCATCCCAAGCTGGACAGGAGCACTATCCCTATTACGGTGGAGCGTGCGCGCTTTTCGAGGCCTGCGAGTACCAAGACCATTTTCTTTCCTACGATCTGCGCTCGGTGTTGATAACCTCCATTGAATTCGACCATCCTGACTACTTTCACTCGTTGAAGGAAGTCAAGCGTAGTTTCGAGGCATTGGTCGATAGGCTCAAAGGAGGGGGAATCTTCATCTACTGTGCAGATGATGAGGGAGCTTGCGAGCTTGCGGCGTATGCCGCTGTCCATCGGCCTGACCTGACTATCCTTTCATACGGTTTCTCTGCAAAGCCGCCGTTCAGGATCCTGCAAAACGGTCCTGACAGCTATACGCTTGCAGTGTTGCCCCAAAACCCCTTCACCGTCCAAGCAAAAGCGAGGGCCCTGGTGTGCGATCACATTGGTGCACTGGTGCTTTCGCTTGCCATGTTGCTCGACCGTCCCAAGCCCAGGCTCTACATTCAGGACCAGAGCCTCATCACCGACGAGATACTGCCGACTTTGGTATCCAACCTTTCTCATCATTTAGGCTCCTACACGGCGTGTACCGGTAGAACCGAAGTGCTGTTGCAACAGGATGGAGTGGTCTACATCGACGATTACGCCCATCACCCTTCGGAAATCCGTACAAGCTTGGAAGAACTTGGCCAACGATATCCCCGTTGCAAGATCCTGGTGATCTTCTGCCCCCACACTGCGAGCCGGACACGTGCTTTCTTCGAGGATTTTGCACGAGAGCTGTCCAAGTGCGATGCGCTTATCGTACAAGCCACCTATGCATCGGCAAGAGGGGACGGCCCCTCGGGCCCCGACCCTGCAGAGGAGCTTGTGCGGCAGGTCTCGAGCCTGTCTCGAACGCCATGCGTCTTTGCCCAAGAAGAGGGGGTTGCGCTTGCCCTGGCCTCCCTCTGGTTGCAAGAGCGATGGTTGTGTATTACGATGGGTGCGGGCAACAACCGCAGCCTTTGCGAGCGTATTGCGCACCAGAGAAGGAGTCTTTCATGAAGAGCATGACCGGGTACGGGTACAGCGAATCCGTAGGCGAGCAATTCCAGCTTGCCGTTGAGTTGAAGTCGTACAATAATCGCTATTTGGATATCAATCACAATATTCCCTATATGCTGGCCCCCTATGAGATGGAGATTGACAAAGCCATTGCACAGGTTGCAAGTCGTGGCCATGTAGAGGTCAATATCCGGGTCAAGAATTTGGCCAGTGATGTCGAGTTGTATGTAGATGCTGAAGCAGTAAAGAATTATACACAAGCCTTTGCTACAATTGCCGCACTCTCCGGCAAGGCCCTGAAGCCACAGCTCTCTGATTACCTGGGCAGCGAGGGTGTGTTGGTAAGTCTGAAAGGCAATGACAGTGAACGCTATCGCCATGTTCTCTTTGAGACATTGGAAGCGGCTTTGGTACAGTTTTCTGAGAGCAAGACGCGGGAGGGTGAATCCACCAAGCGGGACTTGGTCCGCTTGGGAAGTATCGTCGCCGAGGGTTTGGATGTGGTCAAGAGCCATGCCAATGCCTTGGAGCAGATGGTGAAGGACACCTTGCTCTCTCGTTTCAACGAGATGCTCGGTGACCAGAACTATGATGAGAACAGGATTTTGCAGGAAGTGGCGGTCATGCTCGTCAAATACTCCGTGCATGAGGAGATCAAGCGCCTGGGAGTGCACCTGAAGGAGTATTTCTCCCTCCTGGAAAAAGATGAGCCGACCGGCAAGCGCCTTGACTTTCTCTGTCAGGAGATGAATCGGGAGATTAATACCATCGGCAGCAAGAGCCAGATGGTCGAGCTGAACATCCAAGTGGTCAAGATGAAGGACGGCTTGGAGAATATTCGCGAACAAATTCGAAACATCGAGTAACGGGGGATTGCGTGCGTATTGCTATTAGTGGAAAGAGCGGTTGTGGGAATACCACGGTCTCTCAGTTGGTTGCAGATGAGCTTGGGTATCCCATGATAAATTTCACCTTCCGCACCCTCAGCGAAGAGAAGGGCATTGAATTCTGGACATTCTGCAAAATGGCGGAGGAGAGTGATGAGTTCGACCTTGAGGTGGACCGAAGGCAGGTGGAAATGGCCCTCTCCCAGCCGGATTGCGTACTGGGCAGCCGCCTTGCAATTTGGATGCTCAAGCAGGCCGATTTGAAGGTGTATCTTACTGCAAGCTCGCTTGAGCGTGCCCGGAGGATCATGCAACGCGAAGGGGGGACGCTGGAAGAACGTCTTGAGCAGACCCGACGCCGGGATGCGAACGACAGCGCACGGTACAAACGATTATACAACATCGACAACAGCGATACCTCGGTTGCGGACCTGGTCATCGATACGTCCGAGTTGGGGCCGCAGGAAGTTGCTCAACTCATTATCAAGGAGGCAAAGGCACGTGAAATACGCTAAGCCGATGCTTGCCATCATCCTCCTACTCTCATGTTTCACCTTGGCGGCAAGACCGTATGCAGGCCTTTCCCAATCGTTGATGTCTACGGGCTTGGAAGTGGGAATGCTCAGCAGGACCTTCGAGCAGAACCTTGCCCTCAGTCTGCCCACGGTTGCACCCTCGCTTGAGACTGTGGGGATCGAGACCACCATGCTGTACCGGCTGCCTCATCTTTCCCCGGTGATGGCGGGCATGGGCTTGAAGGCCCGCCTGGGTTGGGAGCAAGGGGAGGGGTATGAGCTGGGAGTGGGGTTTGCCCTTTCGCTCTCCTATGAGTTTCTCTTCTCACGGGGCATTGTGTTTGTCGAGGGCTCATACCTGCCTTGGATAACCGCTCAAGGAGCGACAGTCGATGCGTCTGTACAGGACATGGTCAGGCAGTTCATCCGCTTCGGCTACCGCCACGTTTTCTGAGGTCTGTACATTTCTTGCGTAAATCTCTATAATAAAAGAGTTGTATCATTACCGTCTTTTAGGGACAAGGAGTTGAACGGTGAGCATTCCATTGAACAGCCTTATTGATTATGAGGGCAATATCTACCAGATTACTTGCGTGGCGATCAAAGAGGCGAATATCCTGAGCAATCCCGGATGCGGCGGAAAAGAAATTGAGGAGAACAATGGCAAGATTGTCAGTGAAGTCCTCACGAGAGCTCTGAAAGGTGAAATCCATTTCGAAACACCCGACGAAGAGTAACGCATTCGAACACAGTATTTTCATCTTCGGCCCTACCGGGGTCGGAAAGACAGAACTTCTGCTGGATCTCGATCCGCAGAGGTTTTCTGTTATCAACGCCGACTCGATCCAAGTCTATCGCTACCTCGATGTAGGCTCTGCAAAGGCTTCAGCGGCAGTTCGCTTGGCAATTGAGCACCATCTGATCGACATCCGGGATCCCTGGGAACAGTTTTCGGTAGGCAATTTCATCGAGGAAGCCGACAAAGCCTGTCTTTTGATTCACGAGCAAGGAAAAATTCCGGTGATCAGCGGGGGAACGGCATATTATTTCAAGCATTTTCTCTATGGGCTCAGCGAAGCCCCTCCCAGCGATGAAGCCATACGTGAGTCGATCTCCCGGCGGATTGAAACCGAAGGCAGGCAGTGGGCTTTCGACTACCTGCAGCGAGTCGATCCGGTGAGCGCCGGACGCATCCACCCCAGCGACATGTATCGTGTCAGCCGGGCCCTGGAGGTCTGGGAGACCTGCAACAGGCCCTTGAGCAGCTTTTCACTCCCATCCGAGCCGAGACGCGGCATGCATCCCTTGGTCATAGGACTGCAGCGCCAAAGTGAGGTGTTGCGGCGTAGGCTGGCAGCCCGGGTGCAGGCAATGTTTGAAGAGGGGCTGGTGGACGAGATCCGAAGCCTTCTGAGGATGGGAGCCCAGTCCTGGTGGCCGGGCCTGCAGGGCATAGGGTACCGTGAGTTTTTCCAAGCCATGGAACACGGAGAGTGGTCGCATTCCATCATAGCCGACCAGATTGAACGAAACAGCCGCTTCTATGCGAAGCGGCAGATGACGTTTTTCAAGAGTTTTGCCGATGCCAAGTGGTTTGACCCAGAGGACAAAGCCACCATTCTCAACGAGATTGAGAAATACCTTGAGGCCTCGGGTAGGTAGGAACCACCATTTTCTGCAGCAACTGAACCCCAACCGAGCTGATACCGGTGATCTCATACCAACCGCGCTTGCCCATCTCAACGGTGAATTGTTGTTCCAGATGGTAGGTGTAAATCGGCACTCCCGTTGCCGGCATCTCGGCGTTCGCACTCTCTTGTTCATACGAGTACGGGGTATACAGCACCCCTGAAGCAAGATAGGTGTCCCCCCCCAGCGGTTTGACGACAAGGTCGGCGACCCCATAGAGGAAGGTGCCCTCAAGGAGTGCAGGCTTGCCGTCTTCAATCCATTGATTCGGATCGATTTGGGTGTTTATTCCCTCGTACGCCTGCCTGGTCTGGCGGGTGACAAAGAGGTTGGTCACCTCCATGCTTGCAGGATTTTTTGTTTTCTTGGCAAGCGAGGCTTCCATTTTCTGCAGGTCCAAGGCATTCTGGCCGGCATAAAACTCCTCGATCACGGTAATCGGCGGCATTCCTGCTGTGTACGGGGGAGCGAGGGCTGTGCGGATGCGGCTGGTGGTGAAGTATGCCAGGGTGAAGACGCTCACTGCGACGGTGATGACGATCCATCCCTTCTTTCTCCAGAAAACCTTCCGTTTGGCCCGTTTTTCTTGAGCTTGTAAAAAAGAGGTACATTCGCTCACCTCATAGAGCGACTCCCGTTTCAGGGGCTCCTTGCGTACGCTCAGGTTCCACACAAGGCTCTCGGTCTGCTCAAGGAAGTAGGAAAGGGCTTTTTGGCTCTCCTTGTTCCCGCTGATATCCCGCATCTTGGTCAGGCTCAAGCTCAAGGTCTTGTCGATGAATGCAGTGGTCGCCTTATCCAGATCGATAGGACAGAGGCTGAGGGGAACTGCCCTGAATGCATCTTCGCGGGTGTTCTTGTCTGCAAAGGGAGGGAATCCCGCTGCGGCAAAATAGAGGAAGGATGTCAGTTGGTCGATCAGGGAGAACGGAGCGTGAAGACCGTGATGAACCCATGCTCCTATGTGGAAGAACCGTGTCTGCTCGTCTGCACAGGATGCAAAAAGGTCTGCAACATCCTGGGGGAGGATGAGGATGCTTCCATCCTCGACACCCCAGATTCTCCACAGTGGAAGGATGCCGCTGCTCAAGTCCAGGAAGGAAGAGGGTAGAAGCATCAATGCTTTTGCCAGGCTTTGCACCAGGGCCAGCGCCTGGTCGCGTTTTGTGCTGGCTATATGCTCGAAGGCGAAGATGTCCAATGGATTGAAGTAGAGGCAGCGCTTACCATCGACGACGGTCAAACCCTCCCAAAACCAGCTTCTCATGCTGCCGTCCCTGTACAGATACCCTTGTGCTTTCTCGCCCTGCAAAAGATAGGTGGGCAGCTCCATGCTCTGAGGGCCGATGACAATCAGGCGCTTGGGTTTTCCATCAATTACATGTTCAAAGGTTTCATTGGTTCGCATGGGCAGCTCCTAGGACGGCACTGATGTGCCAGACGCGTTTTTCATTCTCATCCGATTCTGCAAAGATGTCTTGCTGCTGGATGCCATCTCGATAGAGCCCAACGATGTTCCATCCCCCCGCAGCCCAATGCTGTCTGCCGACCGCATCCAAAGCGGCGGTGTTGCAGCTGCTGATGGCATGCATGCGCAGACCTTCGCAGAGGCTGGTTCCTTGGGACAATGCATCTCTGAAAGCCTTTGCATGTTTTGCAGCCTCGAAAGCGGGAAGCAGCGCATTTGCATTGGCTGAGACGATGAACAGCACCTTGTCATCGAGATCGGTGATCTGCTTGATTACCTGGGTGTAGATGGCAAGCTGTGCTTTGTCGCAGCTTCCAGAGAGAATGGGAAGCACTGCCGTCCCGGGAAAATAGCTTTGGATGAAGGGGAGTGTCAGCTCAAAAGCCGGCTCCTCGATGAAGTAGCTGTCTTCTCTCATCACCTGGGTCTTGAACCGGGTGCAAAGCTCGGCGGCCAGCGCCGCATCGAATACATGCTCAACTCCCGCCACCCTGATGCCCTCGGCTCGGGGTGTGAACAGGAAAGCCGGTTCATGCTCGGCAAGCACTTCCTGATGCAAAGGGCCGAGGAAGACCACCTTTGAGGGTTTGAGCATCGCCACGTGTTCAAATGACCGGTGCAGAGCCTCACAGACCCTGTCGTAGGAGGCGTGAGGGACAAGAATGGCTGTGGGCAGCGAACAGGGCTCTCCTGCAGCGGGCCTTCTTCTTGTACACTCGTCAAGTTTTGTCCTATCTTCTGGATAGAAAATCAAATGGTGCTGGGATTCAAGCATTGTCATCATCTAAAAGTAACCGTGCAAGCCTTGTTTCGTCCAGTGTTACCCGCAAGTTTTTTTCCTGGGTGGGCAGAACCAAACCGGTTTTCCCTCCCTTGGCCCTTCTCAAATGCTTGACCTGGGTGTAGTAGAGATCGGCCTTGCCCTCTTTCTTTGCCTTGCTGAACACGATGGCCAGGTTTGCGGCGTCCAAAAGGACATCAAGGGGGATGGTCTTGTTCTTGATGAACTTGATGAAGACATACCCGCCGGGAACATCGCGGGTGTGCATCCAGTAATCATTGCCCCTGACATGGTGGCGCAGCAGCTCATCGTTTTCCTTCGCATTGCGCCCGACCAACAAGGTGAACTGCCCGCTCTGGATTGTCAGGCCGGGAGTCTGGATCTTATCCTGCTGCTTGTCTTGCGAGCCTGCAAGCTCGCGTTTCATCGCCCGTATGGCTGTCTGCTGGTCAAGCCCGGGATCCAGCAACCGGCTGTAGTGCGCCTCGCATGCTTGCAGCTGTGCTTGCACCTTTCCAAACTCAGCCAGCGCATTCTCATAAGACCCTTTTGCTTTCTGATACTTTTCGTAGTAGAGAAGGATGTTCTCCCTTCCCTTGAGCTTGGGTTCGAGCTCGATGAAATGCTCGCTCCCGGACTCCCAATCCTCCAAAACTATGCTGCTCTGGTTGTCCTTCAGCAAGTGCTGGTAGGCGCTGAGCAAATCTGCGGTCAGTTTATACCGCTCATACCCTTCACTGGCTTTGAGTGTATGTGTTTGGCTTGCCAGGGTTGTTCTCAGCGTTTTCAGCTCCCGATCACGCTTGGCTTCTATCTTGCGTTGCAGCTCTTGGAAGGTAAGCTCATTGCTTTGGTTGCCATACTCTTGTTCGATCTGGCGGTTGAAGGAGCTGTCGGTACGGCTTCGGATGACAAACCGATCATCCTCTTCATCCTTTGGCGGGGGCGGGATGAAGGGCAGGCCGCTCTGCTCCCCTCTTGCGGGTCGGCGGTAGAGCAGTTCGAGGATGATGTTCTGTTCATCGGTGATGATGATGTTGGCACCGGGGCCGCTGTAGAAACGCAGGTACACATACAACAGGGTGCCATGATTATCCAACGTGAGTCGGACCAAGCGGTCATGGCTTATCTGGGAGGCCTCCAGGACTTTGGAACCTTCTACATTGGCCCTGAGAAATTGGATGAAGCGCTGCAGCTTTGCAGTTTTCCCCTGTTGGACGACACTCAGGGCCTCGCTTGCCAGATGAAGACGGGAAAAAGGGGTTCCGAGTTCCGTATACAGCGTCCATCGTCCGGCTTGAGGATGGTAGAAGTTCCAGCTCATCGAGTGAAAATCATGCTGGATGGTTTGCTGCAAGGAACTTCCGACCAAGGGAAGTTCTTCAAGAATGAGTGCTATTTCACGCCAGTTGAGACTCATAGGCACTCCGCATCTGTTCAAAGGCAGCTTTCACCCCGCCGGCGAGATAAAACGATCCGCACACAAGAACGGCATCGGAATCATGAGTCATGCTGTATGCAGTCTTGAGAGCTTGGATGTTGTCTTCGATCAATAGAATCCGATAGGGTTGCGTCCGTTCCGCGGCAAGGGCATTGAACAACGCAAATAGGCTCGCGATGTCACTTTTTTTATAGGTGCCCGGCCGGCTGATGATGATCTGCTGGAAATGGTCGAGCACAAGATTGGCCATATGCCGGTGGTCCTTGTCCTCCAGAGCCCCATAGATGATGGTGTTCTTACTGGAAGAACCATGCAACGAGGCAAAACTCTGAAGCAGGGCTTGCAAGGAGTGGGTGGTGTGGGCTCCATCGACATAGAGGCAAGGTTTGGTGGACAGCTGTTGGAACCGCCCGGGAATCTGGTTCTTTTCGATTGCCGGTAGAACGTTCTCATTATAGAGCCCCAGTGTTCTCAGAACAAGCAGGGCGAGGGCACTGTTCTGGGCTTGCACGCTGCCGCGCATCGCAAGCCGCAACTCTTCCTCTTTCCCGTTTTTCCATCGATACCGGACAAGTTCTCCTTCGGTGGTGGTTTTGCTGGAAAGTGAAGCAATGGCATCGTCAAGCCGATAGGTTGCACTCTTTTGTACGAGTGCCTCGGCTAAAAACACCGACATGGCTTCCTGTTCTTCGAAGCCGATGAAGGTGGGGACACCTTCCTTAATGATCTTGCTTTTTTCTGCAGCAATTTTTGCAATGGTATCGCCAAGAATTTTCGTATGTTCAAGTTCGATGGGGCAGAGTACGCATGCCTCGGGAACGATGGTGTTGGTTGCATCCAGTCGCCCGCCCAGACCGGTTTCGATGACCGCCCATTCGCAGCCGCTGTTCTTGAAGAGCAGGTAGGCATAGGCGGTATACAGCTCGAAGGTCGTTGGATCTGTTTCACCCCACTGGTCGCTGAAGTGGAAGCCTTGCAGTTGGGTTTGGAGCTCTTTTCCCGTCTGGACCAGCAACTCATCGCAAAAGAATGTTCCGCTGAGGCTGAAACGTTCGCGGTAGTCGATCAGATGGGGGGAGAGGTAGAGACCGGTTTTATACCCTAGGGCGGTGAGAGCGCTGGCAATATAGCTGGCTGTTGAACCCTTGCCCTTTGAACCGGCCAGATGAATTTTCTTGAATGACAGCTCGGGATTGCCCAGATAGGCGAGCAGAGCCTTCATCCGGTCCAAGCGGTACGTTCTGGTTGTATAATGTGTTGTCTGCTTCTCAAGATTGGTGAAACTCTCCATGAAACGGACAACATCGTCAAAGCACGAAATTACCATGTAGTAGATACCTCGTCGTAAACTGTAGACGCAACGCCTGTTTTGGTCAACGCAACGCTTGCTCGATTCGCACGTTCTCTTGCGTCCTGCCAATATCGCCGTCGGCGATATGCTTGAGCAGCATCCTGCAGGCAGAATGGGTATGCATGAGCTTTTTCAACGTAGGAAGGATGCTTTTCTATTGCATGGATATACAGATGCACATTGCCGGCAGGTTGAGCATTACACAATGACGCATAGTGACTTTCTGTCATGATAATCTTGATTTCTCTGATTCTTCTGCTTATAGTAGAGTAAGTTGGATTGTAATAGCGAGGAGATGGAATATGGCACAGCAGAAACTTGCACCCAAACCTTGGGATTTTTTGGATGAATATCGCGGTACGGCTTTCCAGGGCCAATGGCCTACTATCGTAGAAATGTTCGAGATATCGGTACGTCGCTATCCGGACAATAAGTGTTTCACCGCCTTTGTTCCCAAAAAGGAGACCTTAAGCTATACCGAGGTGCATCAGCATGTAGTGAAGGTGGCAAACTATCTCGCATCCAAAAAAGTCGGCAAGGGCGCCAAGGTTGCCGTTTCCGGCAAGAACAGTCCTGAGTGGGCGATTGCATATCTGGGCATTCTCTTTTGCGGGGCGATTGTTGTCCCGCTCGACAGTACCTTGAGCAATAAGGACATGGGCAAGCTGATGGATTTTGCCGGGGTGAAAATCCTGTTTGCCGATCCTGAGCGGCTTGAGAATTTCGATAGCGAAAACAAGCTTGGGTTGACTGACAAGATCAGCCTGGAGCCTTCCAAGGAGTTCCCGTTTGTCATGGACCTGGACGGCAAGGAAGTGAAGCGGGACAAGGCAGACAGTGAGGATACCGCGGCAATTCTCTTTACCAGCGGAACGACCGGCACCCCCAAAGGGGTCATGCTCAGCCACCGCAACATGGTCAGTGACTGTTATCTGGCCCAGGGCAATATGAACCTGTATCCCACTGATGTCTTCTATGCCATTCTCCCCATTCATCATGCGTATACCATGATGGCGGTTTTCTTTGAGGCTATCAGCGTGGGAGCTTCCATCGTCTTCGGGAAGAAATTGATCATCAGCCAGGTGCTCAAGGAGCTGAAGGAAGGAGAGGTCACGATGTTCCTCGCCGTTCCCATGCTGTTCAACAAGATGATCGCGGCCCTGATGAACGGGGTGCGGGAGAAGGGTATTGTCCTGTATGGCATCATCCGGTTTTTGATGAGTGTTTCCGGCCTGCTGAAGAAAATATTCAAAGTCAACGTGGGTAAGAAGATGTTCGGCTTCCTGCTCAAGAAACTTTCGCTGGACAAGAACCGTATCTGCATCAGCGGCGGCGGTCCTCTGCCGGCAAGCACGTTCAAGATGTTCAATCAGCTGGGGATCGACTTTGTGCAGGGCTACGGCCTGACCGAGACCAGCCCCATCACCCACCTCAATCCGGTGGAGGCGTACATCGAGACATCGGTCGGCAAGAAGGTCCCGCAGGTCGAGGTCAAGATTGTGAATCCCGACAGTGACGGGAACGGCATCATCCATATCAAGGGACCCATGGTCATGCAGGGCTACTACAACAATCCCGAGGCTACTGCGGAAGTCCTTGAGGATGGTTGGCTGAATACCGGTGATGTCGGCCATCAGGATGCCGGCGGGTACCTGTATCTGACCGGTCGCGCCAAGAACATCATTGTTACCGACGGGGGCAAGAATGTCTTCCCTGAGGAGATCGAGGATCACTTCCAGCTGTATAATGAAATCGATACGATTTGCGTGCTCGGGTATTTGACCGACAAGAAGACAAAGAGCGAAGGCATCCGCGCCCTGGTCTATCCTGCCCAGAAGTGGGCCGACGAGATGGCCAAGCAGCACGGTGACCAGGCAAAGAAGAAAATCGAGGAGCGCATCAACCAGATCATCGGCGAGGTGAACAAGGAGTTGCAGTCCTACAAGAAAATTACCCGGGTGACCGTCGTCGATGAGCCGCTTGAAATGACGAGTACTAAAAAAGTAAAGCGCTTCGTAGTTGCCCAAAAGTACAAGGACTGAGTATAGTACCAACCATGAACAGCAGTGTACGAAGTTTTCTGAAAGCTCAGGCTCACTCTCTCAAGCCGATCGTCATGGTCGGCAAGAGTGGGTTGGAAGAGCGGGTGGTGGCAGCCATGAACGATGCCTTGGGCAGTCATGAGTTGGTCAAAGTAAAGTTTCAAGCCTTCAAGGATGAGATACGTCCTCTTGCAGAGGAGCTGGCGGTGAAGACCGGAAGTGAGCTGGTCAGCATTATAGGTTTCATTGCCACCTTGTATCGAGAGAGCGAGGACCATTTGATTCACATTCCCAAGGATCTGCTGAAAAAAGGCGAGTAGGGAAAAGGTTGGGACTAAATTGAGGCATCAGGGTGGAAGCTCTGGTGCCTTTTTCTTGTCTTGATGCAACGCAGGCCCGCCGTCCAACGGAGGCAGGGCCTGCAGAGAGAAAATCCACCAGAAGGTGTACTCAATTCATAGCACGAACGGTCTCTTCACACAATATATTTTCTCTATTCTCCTCGATAACAGTTCAGGTTGAGCGCTTCACAAAGTTGTACCAGGATGGGCCGCATTGCCAGGATTCTCTCTGCTTCCTGGGGCCTCCATACTTGCTGGGCCAACAACATCAGTCGGGGGAACAGAAGGTACTCGGCCTGACGGGAGGTTGTGATCTGTTCAGTCCACAGATTCCCCTGTGCGCCCAGCACTTGCTCTTTTGCCTGCTCTTGCATGGAATCGGGGACGCATGAGAAATGAGATACCTGATTGAGCGTACTGACACCAAGATTTCCCATTTCCTCCTCACTGTCAGCGTGCTTGTAATCAAAGTAACAACCAGCTGTATTGGGGCACATGATTACTTGATGCCCACGCTTGCTTGCCTCAAGCCCTCCTTCGGGACCACGCCAGGACATGACGATCAGATCTTTGGGTAGTCCGAGATGCTCGGTTCCTTCGAGCACTTCGTCCCAGCCGATGGGGCGCTTGCCTGCCTTATGCACCATTTCGCATACCTTGCTCGTCATCCAGCTCTGCAAAAAGCGTGCATCGGTCAAACCCAACTGCCTCATGCGATCTTGGCAGCGGGGGCACTCCTGCCATGCTGTATGCGGGCACTCATCACCGCCGATATGGATATAGGGAGAGCTGAAAAGCTCGGCAATTTGGGTGATGGCATCGCTGAGAAATTCGAGAAGCTCGTTGCTTCCTGCACACATGACATCATCGAAAATACCCCAACGGTCTTGCGTCTCATACGGGCCGCCGGTACATCCGAACTCAGGATAGGCTGCAAGCAGGGCAGAGGCATGGCCGGGTGTCTCAATTTCAGGAACCACCAGTACATGCCTTGCATGGGCATATGCTTGAAGATCGAGGATTTCCTCTTTGCTGTACAATCGGCCGTAGGTCCTGTTGTCGGTGTATTGCAATTCCGTGCGCCTGGCGGCGATGCTTGCAAGCTTCGGCCATCCGTCGAGCGGGATGCGCCACCCTTGGTCGTCGGTAAGGTGCCAATGGAAGCGATTAAGATGGAACAGCGAAGCAATATCGATGAGTTTTTTCAAAAAGGCGATGGAAAACTGATGCCTGCTGCAGTCAATCATGAAGCCGCGCCATACAAAATCAGGGCTGTCCTCCACCTTGCAGCAGGGCAGCTGGTTGCCGGTAAGCAGGGCAAGTTTACGGATGGTGCCCAGGCCCCTGAAAGCCCCTTCGTCGGTACTGGCCTTGATGACTATCTGAACCTTGCTGATGGTCAGGATGTAGGCTTCCTGCTCCATACCTGCCTGGAATTTGAAGAGTATGTCCTCTCCGCCTGCCTTGCATCCAAAGACTTCAAGCGCCAGTTGGTGGGTTGTTTCGAACCCCTTCTCAGCAGCGATGGCGATGCGCGGATGTAGACGGAAGAAGCCCTCACGGTCCTCAATGAACCTGGGAATGGGAACCAGCAGCTCGCTTGCTTTATACGTATGATGTGTATACATGGATTCTTGGTAGCACGGCTTTGCCTGCAAGTCAAGTTCAAACGTTGTACAAACTGGTCGGAAAAATCTGCTTGACAGGTGGTCCGGTGGGTGGTAGGCTTTGTTTGTACAGAGAGCGAACAAACCAATGGAAGAGCTTTTCACACCAGAACCGAGGTCCTAGACCAAGTATACCGAGGCTTATGAGAATCAACAACAACAATTTCCAGAAGAATGCCAATACCTCGCTGGTTGCCCAGCTTATCTGGAAGAGTCCGGGGATCAGCAGGGTTGACATCGCACGGGAGCTCAATCTCTACCGTTCGACAGTAACCAACATTATTTCGGCCCTCATCGACGATGAAGTCGTCTATGAAGGGGAGGAAGGAAGCGGTATGAGCAGGGGAGGCCGCAAGCCGATCATCCTTAGGCTCAACGATAAGTTCGGGTGTGTGGCAGGCTTCGATATCCAGCCGTCCCACTATCGTGCCGTCATTCTCGATATCACCGGAAGCCTTCTTTTTCAGGACAAGGGGAAACTGCCTGAAGTGGATTTTGACGGCATCATCAACTTTTTGATGGATATCATCCTGAAGCAAGTCGACAAGCTCGGCATTCCCCTGCTGGCGGTGGTGGCGGGCATTCCCGGCATCGTGGATGCAGAGAACGGGGTGATCATCTATGCAGAGCCGTTTGATCTGAGGAATTATGATTTTTACTCCTTCTTCACAAAGAACTATGACGTATTGGTTTTTGTTGAAAATGACGCCAACTGCACTGCATGGCTGGAAATGACCATCAACCGCAATGTGAATCTGGGTGATTTCATGTGCATGATCGCCGACTATCATGAGGGAAGCTATCAATTCGGCGACCGGGCCGGCATCGGTGTGGGCATCGGTCTTTCCATAGGCGGCAAGGTGTATCATGGGTCCCACCACAGCAGCGGTGAAATCTGCACCTTGAGTTGGCGGGGGCACAATATCGGCCAGACTGGATTGCCCGAGGACCTGCTGATCCGCTCCGTGCATGACGAAGAAGCTTGGAGGACATGGATGATCGATCTTTTCAGTTCACTTGTCCCGGTTATCTCCGTTTTCGATCCCAGGGTTTTCTTCATTCACGGCAAGCCCTTCTCGGACGAACAGAAGATCAGGGACTTGCTCGGTGATGCCTGCCCGCAGTTTTTGGATGTCTTGAAAAAGGTCAATTGCAAGTTGATTTTCGACACCCAGGACGAGTCCGTGGTTGCAAAAGGGGCTGCCATGATGTTCCTGCAAAAACTCTTTGCAGTCCCCGAGCTGTCTGAAATCGAAAGCCGAACCCATTTTGACTGGGAGGATGTGGTCGCCCAGGCATATCCGATGAAGAAGACGTACAGGAAACCCCGGTTGGAGGTTGTGCATGCCTAAGGTGCATACCCTTGCCGACGCCAAGAGAGAGCAGAGAAGAGCCTACTGGACCTTGGTCCTTCCCGGTTTTTTAATCTATATCTCGGTTATGGCGTTCCCTACGGTTTTTTCCGTGATCCTCAGCTTGACCGACTACAACGGCGGCAGGCTCTTCGGAGGCAAGCCCGTCTCCTTTGTGGGATTCAAGTGGTACGGCCGGTTGTTTGTGGATGAGTATTTCTACCTTGCGCTGAAGAACAACTTGTGGATAGTGCTTGTCTCGGTGTTCGGCCAAATTCCACTGGGTTTTTTCCTTGCCTATGTGCTGCACAGGGGATTGGTAAGGTATGGTGATTTTTTCCAGACGATGATCTATCTTCCCACGGTAATCTCGACGGTCGTCATCGGTATCTTGTGGAAATCGTTCTTTGCCCCGTATGGAGCCTTCCCTGAGTTGATGCGCCTGTTCAACCCTTCCTATGAGTACGGGATCAGCAGCCATCCGCTTTTTCCGGTCCTCTTTGTCATTCTCTGGATGTATACCGGCATGTATATGATCATATTCATCGCCAACCTGCAAAAGATCGACGGATCAGTCATCGAGGCGGCCAAGATCGATGGGGCTTCAGAAGGCCAGACTCTGCGGTATATCATTCTTCCAGCCCTCTCGGGGGTGCTGGTCGTATCGGCGATACTGGCAATCAGCGGGTCGTTGAAAAGCTTCGACCTGATTTATGTAATGACCGGCGGAGGTCCGGCGAACCGGACCACGGTCCTATCCATCTATATGTTCGACAAGGCATTCAAGGGTGCCCCCAACTACCCGTTGGCCAACGCGATCAGCACGGTCATGGTACTCATCAGCTTCTCCCTCATCGGTCTTACCAAGTGGGTTGAACACAAGTTCGGCGGGAAGGAGTAGGCGATGCGTGACATCAAGGATACGAAATCGATCGGAGCAAGAATCAATACGGTGCTCACGTACGTAGTCATGATTTTCTTCACCGTGATGGCAATCTATCCGCTCTTGTGGCTGGTCATGAACTCGTTCAAGACTACCACCGAGTTTCAGATGAACAAGCTGGGATTTCCCAAGGAGTGGGTGTTGGTCAACTACCAGGATGCCTGGGTGCGCGGCAAGTTCCCCCGCTTGATCCTCAACAGTTTCATCTATACCGGTGTCACCACAGTCGCCACCTTGGTTTTCTCGTTTATGGCAGCCTTCGCCTTTGCAAAGATTCCGAACCGCTCAACCAAGTACCTGCATGGATCGTTTGTCATTGGATTATTGCTGACGCTGCAATCGATCATGGTGCCACTCTTTCTCATCATCAACTGGGTGGGATTGTACAACACCAGCCTCGGAGTCCTCATTCCCTATATCGGCATTGCCATGCCCATGGGCATTTATCTCGGTACTGAGTTCATCAAATCCATTCCCGACGCCTTGGTGGAGTCCGCCCGCATCGATGGGGCGACCTATTGGAAGATATTCATCTCGATCATTGTTCCCATGGCAGCCCCGGTGGCTGTCACGGTGGCCATCATGACAGTGACCGGGACCTGGAATGAGTTCATGCTGATCAATATCCTGACCAGCAGTGATGCGTTGAAGAGCCTGCCTGTGGGAGTGCAGAAGTTTGCAGGCGCACTTTCCAGCGACTTTGGAAAACAGTTTGCAGCCTTGGTCATCGGCCTGGTTCCCATGCTTGTTTTCTATCTGTCATTTCGCAAGGAGATTACCAAAGGAGTTGCCGCAGGTGCGGTGAAGGGCTGACACATGGTTTTTATTTGACAGCCTGAATAGGTCATGGTAGCATTAGTTTGTACAAAGTATGAACTAAAGGAATCAAGTACTTCACCCCGTATGAGGTGGAATATTCAGAGAGAGCGCGAGGATTCGCAAGTCATCAGGAGGTAGAAATGACTGGATTCAAGAGAATTTCTGTATTGGCTCTTGCAGTGCTGATGGTCGTGACATCAGTATTTGCACAGGGAACAAAGGAGGATGCAGCAGCTGGAAAGCAGATTGAGCTTACCGTGCTGAACTACATCGACATGTCCGAACCAAACAGCGCAAATGATATTACGATGGTTTGGGACAAATTCGAGGCTGAGAACCCCGATATCAAGCTCGTCCGTGAGGACCTGTTCAACGAACCGTTCCACCAGAAGACGGAAGCCTACGTCGCCAGCGGCCAGGTGCCCGATGTTCTGTACATGTGGCCCAGCGGACGTTCGACCAGCCTGCACACCACTAAGAGTGTGAAGGACCTCAAACCGTTCCTCGAGAAGGACGGCCTGTTCGACCAGTACAACCCCGCTACGGTTGCTCCGCAGTTTGCCGGGTATCTGGCCATGCTGCCCAATGGTGTAACCACCACCCATATGCTCTATGTCAACACCAAAGTCCTCCGAGACAATGGTCTTGCCATACCCAAGAGCTATGCTGATATGAAGGCCATGGTCGCTCCCCTCAAGGCAAAGGGCATCGATCTCATTGCCATGGACAACATGGACGCATGGGTGATGCAGAGTTGCTTGTTCTCCATGGTTGTCGGCCGCTTTGGCGGAGTTGATTGGTATGAGAGGCTTGCCGCCGGCAAGATTTCCTTCACCGATGAGTGGTTCGTCAAATCCCTGGACCTGATCGATGACATGTACAAGTCCGGCATGATCAACCGCAACAGCCTGACCAGCCCTTACGGTTCATCCCGTGGTAGTTTCGCCGCCGGCAAGGCAGCATTCTACATCGATGGTGACTGGTCGACCGGAGCCTTCCAGACCGATATCACCACCGGCAAGGCTTTGATCAGTCCTGCATTGCAGCAGAGCGATTTCGAGTTGATGGTCATTCCCAACCTTCCCGGCGAAGTCATCCACAATTCAAACAGTGGTGTAGTCGGAACCGGCTGGGGCATGAGCGCCAACATTCCTGCCGGCTCCGCCAAGGAAGCTGCAGCTTGGAGATTGATCAAGTACCTGCAGGGTGAGTATGTCCAGACCTACCGCCTCTCCACCGGTGCTTCCTTCCCCTCCAACCTCAATGTGGATGTGGAAAAAGTCGTAAAAGAGCGGAATCTTGAGCCGTTCATCGCCAAGAGAGCTGCATACTATGCAGCCCACACCCCGATCAGTCCGGTCGTCGATGGTGTTCTGCACAGTGATGTGTACAACGTGATCAACGTAGGACTACAGGAGATTGGTCTTGGCTCGAAGGCTCCGAAGCAGGTGGCAAGCGAAGTCCAGAAAGCTTGGGATACCTGGAAGAAGAACCAGTAATCATTGACTCAGATTGCATGGCAGGAAGGCTGTTTCGGTCTTCCTGCCTTTTTTTCGTATGCGGAGCAAGGCCCTGTCGCTACCTACCGCTGTTGTACAGGTCGAAGACCTTGAGCTTCTCCCTGAACTGCTTCAGGGTAATTTTCTCCTGGGTCTTGAAGACAACCACCTTTTGGGCGGTAGGCCGGATAGCAAAGAGGTTGTCGCTGAAAACTCCCTTCAGGTCCTGGGCATCGAGGGCTACTTCAAAGGCGGGATAGGTGCAGCTTACCGTAACGGAGAACCCTCCGCTTACTTTCTCCACTTTGGTCTGCAACTGCGGGTCGACCAGTTCACAGGCTTTCGGTTTGTCCAGCAACAGGCAATTCTCGATGTACAGGTCGTCGCTCTTGAGCTTGATGTAGATGAAGGTTTTCCTCTGATCCAGCTTATGCTTCCTTTTCAAGTCGATGGTGCACATATGGGTGCTGCTCTTCGGTTCGATGGTAAGACGGTACTCCTGCTTGCCCAGCTTCTGTGCATCAAAGGTACTGAACTTCACCGAGAGCTTGGCATCCTCGACGGCCTTCGGCCCATCGTTGACGATGTAGACCTCGATCTTACCGTCCTCCTTCTGATAGGCGATCGGCAGGACTGGGGCGTAGAAACGCCTCGCGGCATAGTGCAGCAGCTTCCACTTGCCGGTATAGTCGATGGATGACCAGGAAGCGACAGGCCAGTTGTCGTTGAGCTGCCAGTACAGCGTTCCCATACAGTGGGGAAGGGTGGTTCTCCAGTATTCAATAGCCATCTTCATCGCAGTAGCCTGCTGCACCTGGCTGAGGTAGAGCATCTGCTCGAAGCTGGTGGGGAAGCGGTAATACCGGCTGAAGTTTTCGATGATGATCGAGTTTCCCCGTGGATTCTTTTGGTGGTGTTCCATCTCGACGCTGGTCAGGTTCCACATCGACTCTTTGGCATAGGTGGCGACGGTGGAAAGCGAGGGGAAGCTCTGGTAGCCGAATTCACTGACAAAGCGCGGCTTGATCGTGTAGTACTCCTCGAAGCTTTTCCCTTCATGCCAGACCGACCAGAAGTGCATGTCGCCTCGTTTATCGCTGTGCCAGTTGTCGGAGAAATCCCCCTCTCCGGCCGAGGGGCTGCTGGGCCACCAGGTACGGCCCGGGTCGAGTTCCTTGATGACTTTGCCGACGACACCCTCGTTGAGGCGGTCGTAGTCGATGACATAGCGGTCCCGGCTTTTGCGCGATTCCTCGTACCAGCTGATGGCTCCCAGGTCTTCGTTGTTGCCGCACCACAATGCCAGGCACGGGTGGTCGTGCAGGCGGCTCACCTGATAACGCAGCTCTGCTTCGACGCTCGCAAGGAAGGCTGGATCGGAAGGGTACATCGAGCAGCTGAACATGCAGTCCTGCCATACCAATAGGCCCTTCTCGTCACAGAGCTCATAGAAGTCCTCTTTTTCGTACAGGCCGCCTCCCCAGACGCGCACCATGTTCATGTTCGCATCAATGGCATGCTGCAGCAGCTGTTCATACCGTCCACGCGTGAGCCGGCCCATGAAGGCGTCCAGGGGTATCCAATTGGCACCTTTTGCAAAGATGTCCCGGCCGTTCACCGAGAAGACCATGCCCTTTCCACCTTCTGCATCTTCCTCGGTCTTGACTTCCAAGGTCCTGAAGCCGATGCGTTTGGTCGCTTTCTGAGCGCCGATGGCAAGCTCTAGTGGATACAATACAGCCTTGCCCTCGCCGTTGGGCCACCATCGGTGTACTTGGTTGCAGACAAGGTGGAACGTTATTTTGTTCAGCCCGACGTGGGTCTCGATGGTTCCCGTTTGTGAGGCGTTGGCGCAGCTTGCACTGCAAGGCAGGCAGTGTGCTTTTTTTGCATTGAACACTACGTCGACAACCAAATCCCAGCTGTCATCTCCAAGCGGCTTCCCAGTAGAAGTGATGCTCTCAATGATTCCTTCGTCGACGAAAGCGAGCTGGATCGGTTCATAGATGCCGAAGCTCAAGATGCATGGACCCCAATCCCAGCCGCTGTGGCACTGGGTCTTTCGAACAAGGTTGCGATGCTTGGCCGATACCGGATACACCGAGTAGGGGATGGGGTAAGGAAGCTTCTCTGCAAGAGCTGTGGCATGGGCTTCTGCACTGGTAAAGATTAATTTGATGGAGTTTTCCCCGATATTCAGTGCATCACTGATATCAAAACGCCAGCGCCTGAACTGATTGTCGCAGCTGCCGACCTGCTTGCCGTTCACCCATACACTGATGATGGTGTCGGCCATGGTCAGGGTGAGGACTGCACTTCTGTCGGCGAGCATCTCCTCTGGAATCAGGAAGGTTCGCTCAAGGATCCAATCATTGCGGCCGACCCATTGGATGTCCAGTTCCTGTGTTCCGATATAGGGATCGATGATGACCGAGCTTTCGAGCAGGGCTGAGTGAATATCACCTGGCAGGGTGCAAGGTATATGGGTATGGTTTTGGAAATATTTGGTAAAAGGAGCAATCTTCTCATAAGAGAGTGGTGAGAGTTTCCAGACTCCATTGATATCGAGTGTAAGCATACGGGCGCCTCCGATTGCTGAGTATAGCACACACAGCCTGTCGTGCGTCGAAAAAGCTTGAGGGCCGCATCCCTCCAACCTATACTGTTGCCATGTGGCAAAAGCCGGACATGCATGATAAAGCTTTACGATATGAGGCGCATGACAGACAAGAAAAATCTCAGATTCTGCTGGCATTGCTGCAAGCCCTGCTTATTACCGCATGTCTTTTGCTGATAACCTATACGCTGTTTGATGGATGGCGTGAACGACTGGTTGAGCGGGGCAGGCAGGCAGGCAGGACCGAGCTACTGGGCATCCGGAAGAACCTTTTTCTACTGATGGGCAACCAGGAGATGTTTACCGCATTGTTCGGTCAAAGGCTTGAGGAGAGCCTTGCCGCAGGATTGGACGTAAACCTGTCCGAGCTTGCTTCCTATCTTACGTATCTGGAGCACACACACCCTTCTTTTGCTTTTGCAACCATCACCAGGGAGAGTGTGCTGACCGATAGCTACTTTCGACAAGGCTTGCATGCGTTCGATTTCGATGTGGAGACCCTGGTCCACTATGAGGAGCATATCGGCTATACCTTGCAAATGCAGGATGTCACCCTGGACGGTCCGTTGCAGGGAGAGAATGGAACCTCCTATCTGGTAAGCAGGTATGCCTTGCATGACCCCGATGGACTCTGGGGCCTCTTGACCTTGCATTTTGACTTCAAGCAGGTGCTCAACGAGGCTGGAGTCGAGGAGGTGGGAGAGGATTACCGGGTGTTTTTCACCTTCGTTCATGGTTCTGACAAAGAAAGCTTTGATTGGGGGGATGCTACAACATCCAATGAGGAAGCAGTTGTCATGGATCTCTCCTACTCCCTGTTGAAGTGGCGGATGCAGATAGTCCCGACCGACTCGTGGATTGAATTTTCGCTGCCGCTTTTCTTGTATGGAATCGTCAGTACGCTGGTTTGCATCGCCATCGGGGTATTCATCTACCTCTACCAAATCAAGTTCCAGATCTTCAAGACCCGTTCACGTACCGACAGCATGACCGGACTGCTCAACCGGAGGGAGTTTGAGATACTGCTCCATCAAACCTGCATAAGCGGAGAACCCTTTGCCGTTGCCTTGATCGATATCGACAACTTCAAGGAAATCAATGATGTCCACGGGCATCTCAACGGCGATAAAGCCTTGCTTTCATTGGTTGGAAACCTGAAGCAACACATTCGCATGAGTGATGCACTTGCACGATTCGGCGGGGATGAGTTCATCCTGCTGTTTCATGGTTGCACACGTGTCGATTTCTGCAAACGCCTTTTCCAAGACATCGCTCATACCCGTGTCGATCTGGATGGAGAGCAGGTGGAGGTGGTGATCAGCATGGGTGTAGTCCTGTCCGATGAACACTCTCAGGCACAAGCCCTGGTCAAGATTGCAGATCGAAGGCTCTATCAAGCCAAGCAGGACGGCAAGGGAAGGATCTGTACAAGCGGCTGAAGAAAAACAAGACCGGGCTCTCTTGCCCGGTCTTGGTGATTGTCTATCTGCCTTGCTCCAAGGCCAAGGTGACGGTGGTTTTGTCACACACCTCGCTCGGTCCATAGTACTGTACGGCACCGGGATAGGTGAAGCACGTTTCGCGCGCCCAACGGCTGCGGTGCTCTGCAAAGTAGGCGAACGGCTTGCCGTCCAGCTCAACCAGCGCCTTCTTTATCACAGGCTTCTTAGCACCATGGCGGACTTCCATGTTCATCATCATGGTGATGGGAATGCCGCCGGCATTCCAATCAAGGGCGGGAGCGCACAAGTTGGTGACCGAGCTGAGGTATCCGCTCAGGCCGGCTCCGATGAGACAGAATGCATTGTAACCGAGGCTGTAGCAGTAATCGGCGTCGAAGTTGGTCGGGAAAGCACAGCGGCCCTCATAGCCGAAGAAGTGGGTCATCGAGCTGAATTTCCCTTTGTAGGTTCCTTCAGCCTTCATTTGCTTCAACCGATTCTCAACCATTGATGCAAGAAGCTTGTCGGTCTCGATACGAGAAACCTGGACGTTCCCATGGGGGTCGCGGTCCATCAGCAACTGTTTTTGGATCTCGTCGGGGAGAATGGAGAACACGCTCTGCGAGCTCTTGCTCAAATGGCTGTCGACAAACGCAACACGCTGATCGCCGTCGGTCAAGGCATTGAATGCTGTTGCTTCCTTGGCAAGGAAGTGGTTGATCTCATCGATCAAAGCCTTGATTTCGGGAATGAACTCAACCAAGCCTTCAGGAATGAGCACAACACCGAAGTTGTTCCCATCCAGGGCCCGGGCGCTGACAGCTTGGGCTATGTCCTCGACGATGCCCACAAGGCTCTGCTTGTTTGCTTCCACCTCTTCACTGATGAGGCAGATGTTCGGCTGGGTTTCGAGGGCGCACTCAAGGGCGATATGGCTTGCACTGCGGCCCATCAACTTGATGAAATGCCAGTATTTCTTGGCACTGTTGGCATCGCGTGAGATATTGCCGATCAGTTCGCTGTAGGTCTTCGTAGCGGTGTCGAAACCAAACGAGATCTCAATGAATTCGTTCTTCAGGTCTCCGTCGATGGTCTTGGGACAGCCGATGACCTGGATACCATGGTTCTTTTCCAAGAAATACTCGGCAAGGACTGCTGCATTGGTGTTTGAGTCATCGCCTCCGATGATGACCAAGGCGCTGATGTCATGCTTTTTGCAAACCTTGGCACAGATTTCAAACTGCTCTTGGGTTTCCAGCTTCGTACGGCCGCTGCCGATGATGTCAAATCCGCCGGTATTGCGGTATGGGTCAAGAAACTCACTGGTGATGATTTGATAGGAGTCCTCCAGGATGCCGGAGGGGCCTCCCTTGAATCCGTAGAGGGTATTCTCGGGATTTGCAGCCTTGAGTGCGTCGAACAGACCGCTGATCACATTGTGTCCTCCAGGAGCTTGGCCCCCGCTGAGGATGACACCGACATTGCGCCGTGCAGTGATGGCTTGGTTGTCGCCTTCAGTAAAGGTGACCCGGCTCATTCCATAGGTATGGGGGAACAGTGCCTTGACGGCATCAGCATCGGTTGCAGCCCCGGTCGCCTCCCCGAAGGCGGGTGCAATGCTGGTGATGTCCTTCCTGAGAATAGCGGGCAGTTTTGGCTGGTATGCGTAACGGGCCTGCTGCAAAGGGGAAATGTCCATAATGAACTCCTCATGATTAAAGTATCTGAATATGCTAACCATAGAACAAAATGCCCGTTTGTTTCAAGCGTGAACACTTGCTTGGCGGCCGGGAGGCTGGTATACAGGAGAGAGGAGGCTGAGTATGTACCAAGAGATCGCCGCCAACGATGGTTGGTATTTTTATCCGGGTTTCGAGGATGCGTTTCTTAGTCCCGATTACGATTATTCGGCCTGGCAGCAGGTGGACCTGCCGCACAGCCCCCATCGGTTTGAGATCGGCTACCGCCAAGAACTCTCGTATGAAGGATTGACCACCTATAGGCGCACCTTCTCTGTTGCAAAAAAGGCGGAGCAGCTGCTCTCCCTGCGGTTTGACGGCATAGCAAACAGTGCAAAGTTCTACTGCAACGGCAAGCTGGTCGGCTCCAGCCAAGGGGCCTATCTGCCGTATACCCTTGACTTGGGAACCTTGGATGCATTTGACCTGATTGTGGTTGTCGATGCTACCGAAAATCCGGCTTTCCCTCCTTTTGGGGGAAGTATGGACTACCTCTCATGTTGCGGCATCTATCGATTGGCTGCCTTGGTTGTCACCGAAAAGGGACATCTGACATTCCTGTCGGTGAGCAGCCTTTCCGATACTTCTGTCCAGGTGCAAGGAAGAGCGGTCGATAGTGATGCCCTTGGAGTGACCGCCTCGCTGTTCGACGGAGAGGAATTGCTGGCCTGCTCGGATGCCACGGTCGAAAACGGCTCTTTTTCCCTGAACTTTGAAAAGCTGAAACTCAGGCGCTGGAGCGTGGACGATCCCTATCTGTATGTGATGCACATCAAGCTTGCCGACAAGGATCAGCGCATGATCCGCTTCGGGAGCCGGTCGGCCGAGTTTCGCTCCGATGGCTTCTATCTCAACGGCAGCAAGCTGAAGCTGGTCGGCTTGAACCGCCACCAGGACTATCCCTATCTGGGGTATGCCGCCCCTCCAAGCCTGCAGCTGGAGGATGCAAGGTTGCTCAAGCAACTGGGAGTGAATCTGGTACGAACCAGCCACTATCCGCAGGATCCCAGCTTTCTTGATGCTTGTGATGAAATGGGGTTGTTGGTTTTCGAGGAAATTCCCGGTTGGCAGCACATCGGATGGGATGCCCTCTGGCGTTCTGCCTGCCTTGAGAATGTAAAGGCAATGATCGAGCGGGACTGCAACCATCCGAGCATCATTTTGTGGGGGGTGAGGATCAACGAATCGAGCGATGACCGGCAGCTGTATGAAGAAGCAAATGCACTGGCTCGGCAAATCGATCCCCATCGACAGACCGGCGGGGTGCGCAACCTCAAGCACAGCGAGTTCTTGGAGGATGTGTATACCTACAATGACTTCTCCTACGCAGGAAAGGGAAGGGGTTTGGCAAAGAAGTCGACAGTATGTTCCAAGGATGCACCGTATCTGGTGACCGAATACTGCGGGCATATCTATCCGGCCAAACGGTTCGACCCGCCGATGATACGAAGCGAGCATGCCCTGAGGCATTATCAGATTCTTGATGCAGCGGCTTCCACCAAAGGCTTGAGCGGAGCCATAGGCTGGAGCATGCACGACTACTACACGCACGCCAACTTCGGAAGCGGGAATCAGATTTGCTATCACGGGGTTCTCGACCTGGCACGAAATCCCAAAGCTGCAGCGTATGCATATCAGAGCCAATTGGATGAAAAACCCATGGTATGCGTCCTCTCCAGCATGGATGGGGGCGACCATCCCAATGCATGCCTGGACCAAGCGGTGATTGCTACCAATTGCGAGGCGGTACGGTTATGGTTCAATGAAGAGGAGGTTGGGGTTTTTTACCCCGACTCCAAACGATTTCCCCACCTCGCCCATCCACCGGTTATTATCCGGGATTTCATCGGTGATCGGCTCAAGGCAGAATCCTATCTGCATGAAAGGCAGAGAAAAAGCCTCTCCCGCCTCTTGGGAAAGGTTGGCAGGCAAGCTGTAAAGCTGACGATGCTCGACACCCTCAAGATGGGGTTGTTCCTGCTGCGGCACCGCAAGACCTATTGCGATGCAGTACGCTTGTTCACCACGTATGTAGGAAATTGGGGAAGCAAGGAGGCCACTTGGCGTTTTGAAGGCTTGATCAACAATGAGGTGGCTGCAGTCGAGGTGCTGAGGGCGGGCATCAAGCCGGAGCTGCGCCTACTCTGCTCTTCTGTCGACCTCTCTCTTGGCCTATCTACCTATGATATGGCAGCTGTTCGGCTTCAGGTGGTGAAAAAGGGGCAGCAACTTCCGTTAAGCTATGCAAATATTGCATTTGCCGCCAGCATAGACGGTCCGCTTGCATTAAGCAGCCCGGCTGTAGACTGTACCATAGGCGGAAGTGCGGTTGTCTATGTGCGGACGATTGGGAAACCAGGAAAAGCGACGCTGACGATCCACTCGAATCTGGGTGACACAACCCTTTCTTTTACGGTACGCTGAACCCATGTTGAAGTTGTATGTAGATGCCGATTCCTGCCCGAAGAATCTCCGACAAGTTGTGCTGCGTGCAATCCAGAAGAAGAACCTGGTCTCCTTTTTTGTTGCCGACCGACCGTTGAAAGATATAGAGATTGCGTATCAGGAGCATACCACCGAGCTCAGGAAAGCGGCAAAAGCGGCGGGAGAGAGTGACGAAATGGCCCTTCGGGCGATGAAAAGCCCCATATCGATGGTCATTGTAAAACCAGGTATGGATAGTGCAGACAATTGGATTGTCGAGAATGCAACACCTCCGGCGATTGCGATCACCCACGACATCCCGCTGGCAAGCCGGTTGGTTGAGAAAGGATTGACGGTCCTGGACGACCGCGGAAAGACGTATACCCGTGAAAATATGGCTCAACGACTTTCGGTGCGCAATGCAATGACTGAATTCAGGGAGATGGGCTTGTTTGCTGAAAAGCATGAGCGTATGGGAAACAAGCAGATCAAGGCGTTCAGCGATGCTTTCGATTCCTTGTTGACTGCAATGCTGAAGCAATAGGGGTATCGTCAGTTCTTCAAGGGTGATGAAACGAACAGCCCTGCTTCTCTATCATACGAGTCTGGAGCGCGAGCAACTGCTTTGCCGCTTATCGTCGTTCCCGTTTCTTGAGCTGGAATGCCGCAAGCTCGAGTCAGAAAGAAAGACTGAATATGCACTTCCGGGGATTTGCTTTGCACGCGACCTGCCGTCGGCCCTTCATCTGAAACAGCACCTTTGCTGTCCTTCCCTGCTGTTGTTCTGTCCCCCCGCACTCATCGGCATGTGCAGCCTTCTAGAGGACGAGCGATGCCGAACCAGAAGTCTTTCCTGTTCCACCGCTTCCCTGCAGGAGGCGCTGCTGCAGGTGACCGGCACCAAGGAACCTGCATGTGTCCACGAGCAAACGGTCCTGTTGACCAGGCGGGAGCAACAAGTTCTCGCACTCATGATCAGTGGCCAGGATATGAACTCCATCGCCCTCAGCCTCGGGATCAAACGGTCGACCGTCATCGCTCATAAGAAACATTTGTTCTTGAAAAGCGGTGTCCACACCACCAGCCAATTGGTGGTATGGGCAATGCTCAAGGGCGTATGTGTGCAATAAAAAAGCGGTGGAGTGTTCCACCGCTTCAGCTCTAGAAGTCTGCGAGTTTGGGGGCTCTGGGGTAGGGGATGACATCGCGGATGTTTCCCATACCGGTAATGTACTGCACAGCACGCTCGAATCCCAGGCCGAAACCGGCATGGGGTACCGAGCCGAATCGCCTCAAATCGAGGTACCACCAGTAATCCTTCGGATCGAGCTTGAGCTGCTGCATCCGCTCGATGAGGGTGTCCAAATTCGATTCACGTTCGCTGCCGCCGATGATTTCTCCCAAGCGGGGGACCAGGACGTCCATGCCGCGGACAGTCTTCCCATCATCGTTGAGCCTCATATAGAAAGCCTTGATCTCCTTCGGATAGTCGGTGACGATGACCGGGCGCTTGCACACCACCTCTGTGAGGAACTTCTCATGCTCGCTCTGCAAATCGCTGCCCCAAGATACCGGGAATTCAAAACTGGAATTGTGCTTCTCCAGCTCTTTCACCGCTTCAGTGTATGTCATGTGGGCGAAGGGGGTCTCCACGATTTGACGCAGGGTCTGCTCCATGCCCGCTTCCACGAACTTACTGAAGAAGGCCATATCCTCAGGGCATTTCTCCAGTACTGTCTTAAAGAGGTATTTCAGGAAGGCCTCGGCAAGTTCCATGTTGCCGTCGAGTTCACAGAAGGCCATCTCCGGTTCAACCATCCAGAATTCGGCAAGATGGCGTTTGGTATTGGAATTCTCGGCTCGGAACGTGGGCCCGAAGGTGTAGATGTTTTTCAAAGCCATGGCATACGTCTCGCCCTCAAGCTGCCCGCTCACCGTGAGGAAAGCTTCACGACCGAAGAAATCCTTGGAGTAGTCGACCGCTCCATCCTCAGTCTTCGGAATATTGTTCAGGTCCAAGGTGGTCACCAGAAATTGTTCGCCGGCCCCCTCTGCATCGCTGGCGCTGATGATCGGGGTGTTAACATAGGCGAAACCGCGTTCCTGGAAGAACTGATGGACGGCATAGCTGAGCGTATTTCGCACCCGTGCCACCGCTCCGAACATGTTCGTCCTTGCCCTGAGGTGGGAGATTTCCCTCAGGTACTCGATGGTGTGGCGTTTCTTCTGCAAAGGATAGGTATCCACCGGGCATTCTCCGACCAAGGTGATGTCGCTGCAAGCCATCTCGACAGCCTGGTCTCCACCGGCACTTTCCACTATCGGGCCCCTGCAGACAACCGAGCAGCCGGTGGTGATGGATGCCAGGATGCCCTGGTCTGCGAGCTTGTCCTTGTCGATGACTATTTGCAGACCCTTCAGGCACGAACCGTCATTCACCTCAAGGAAGCATACATTCTTGCTGTCACGCTTGGTTCTCACCCAACCTTCGGCTGTGACTATCTCTGTAGATGGTGTTCTCTTGAGCAATGCTGCAATTCGTTCTTTCATGGGTCGAAACTCCTTCTTGTAATTACGCCATTATGATTCCTTTGCCCTGAGATAGTCAATATTCATCAAGATGCAAACGCCAAAGCCGCTTCTGTTTGTATTGCTGTTCATCGGCCTTGATAATACAAGGAATAAAAAGAAATTATGCTTGTTTTTGACAGATTGACAAAATATGAAAAAGTGTTTATATAATACATAGAATACAACATGGAGGCCTTGCATGTATAAGACCATACCCCAGACATTTGCCCATATCGTATCCCAGTACCCTGCCTATGCCGTGCAGATGAGCAAGGATAAGAATGGCGTTTTTACTTCGATATCCTACTCGGAGCTCTCCAGTGAGGTGAACAGTCTTGCAGCCTCCCTTTCCAAACGGGGAGTAAAACGAGGCGACCTCATTGGTTTGATCAGCGACAACCGCAGTGAATGGCTTGCCAGCGACCTGGCGATCCTCACCCTCGGGGCAGCCGATGTCCCCAGAGGCCGCGATGCGATGCCGTATGAAATCAGCTTCATTCTCGGTGTTACCGAGGCTCGGTTTTGCTTTGTTGAAAATGCCGTCCAGCTTCGGAAAATTGTGAATCTTTTGGATAAGCTGCCTGATCTCAAGCATCTGATTGTGATGGACCAGGAGTTCAGCCGGAAGATGGCTGAGGAAATCGTCGTGCCCCAGGGTGTTGAGATCCTGCTCTATCGCAGCTTGATCCAAGAGGGGCGTGAACTCCTGAATGACCGCAGCATCGCCCGATACATCGAAGAGGAACGCCAAAAGGGAACCGTCGATGAGACTGCCACCATTATTTTCACCAGCGGCACCACCGGCGATCCGAAAGGCGTCATTCTCACCCACAAGAACTTTGCCTACCAACTGGAGGCGGTTCCCAAGTTGATCAAACGGTTGGTACCCGGCCAAAGATGGCTCAGCGTACTCCCCGTCTGGCACTCTTTCGAGCGCATCCTGCAGTATGTGATCATCAGCAACGCTTCCACCATCGCGTATTCAAAACCGCTTGGTTCGGTATTGCTTGCCGACCTTGCTGTGGTGAACCCCCATTGGATGGGCTCTGTTCCCAGGATTTGGGAGGCGGTGAAGGCGGGTGTCTTTGCCAGCATGAAACATAAGAGTCCGGTTGCCAAAGGCCTGTTTACCTTCTTTGTGCAGGTGGCAAGGCTGTACAGCCGCAACAAGGATTTGCTACTTGGCGAAGTGGCGACCTTCAAGAAGCGCAATAGGTTGTTCGATGCCCTTGTCTCAGTTCTGCCGACCATCCTGCTGTATCCGCTGTATAAGCTGGGTGACAAGCTGGTGTTCTCCAAGGTCAAGCAGAAACTTGGCAAGAACTTCATTGCCGGTGTAAGCGGCGGCGGCTCACTCAGCGAGGGGGTGGATCTCTTCTTTGCTTCACTGGGCATCAAGCTGCTGGACGGGTATGGTTTGACGGAAAGCGCCCCGGTTGTTGCAGTAAGGCCGCTCGCCCATGGAGTAAAGAGAACCATCAGCGCGTTGGAAGGAACCGAGGTGAGAATCGTCGATGATGAGGGCAGGGAGGTGAAACCCGGTCAGAAGGGAGTCATCCTGGTGCGTGGTCCGCAGGTCATGAAGGGATACTTCAAGCGCCAGGACCTCACCGATCGTGTCCTCTCCAAGGATGGCTGGCTCGATACTGGCGATCTAGGCATGTGGACCCACAAAGGCGAGTTCGCCATCTGCGGGCGTGCCAAGGATACCATTGTCCTCAGCGGCGGCGAGAACCTTGAGCCGGTTCCCATCGAAGCGAAGCTCTGTGAGAGTGAATTCATTGAAAGTGCGGTAGTTCTGGGGCAGGACCAAAAGTATCTGGGTGCCTTGATCGTCCTCAACAAGAAGCGGATCGAGGAGTATCTGACCGAAAAGCAGATTCCCTACCTTGCCGATAAGCTGGCTTCCATGAAGGAAGTGAAGGAACTCATCGAGAAGACGGTTGGCGAGATTGTGAACAGCAAGCATGGATTCAAGAGCTTTGAGCACATCGTTCGGTTCCACCTGCTCTCCAAGAGCTTTGAAGTAGGCAGGGAACTGAGCGCCAAGCAAGAGCTCAAGCGCTTCGAAATCCAGAAGCTGTATCATAACGAGATCATGGATCTTTTCGCCAGCTGAATGCAGCCGCAGCTGTCAGCTTTCTTGCATTTTTCCCTTGGCTCCTATAGTATAATACAATACATCGGAAGTCAGGGGATGCAATGATCCAGATCATCGGCACCAAGAAGTGCAAGGAGACAGCAAAGGCCATACGCGCCTGCAAGGAACGCACCATTGCGTTCCAATTTGTAGACTTGGCTGAGCGTGAGCTCTCAGCGGGTGAATGGAAATCGCTTTTTGCCGCCCACGATCCGCTCTCACTGATCGACAGTGAGAGCGCTTACTATACCAAGCAAGGTTATCAATATCGTGATTTCAATGCTCAAGAGGAGCTTGTTGAGCATCCTGAGTTGTTGAAGACACCGATTCTCCGCTTTGGCAGCCGTGTCCATGTCGGCTTCGACCTTGCTGTGTTGACCGACTGGGGAGCGAGGTAATGCTGCAATACGCTGTTCTCGGCAGTGGCTCCAGTGGAAACAGTTATGTGTTTTCCGATGGGACCGTCTCCTTTCTCATCGATCAAGGCTACAGTGTGGTTGAGCTGAGGCGCAGGCTTGAGCGATTCGGCATCGGCTTGGAAACCGTCCAGGCCGTGTTTGTAACCCACTTGCATCCGGACCATGCAAAAGGGGTTGGAACCTTGTGCCGCAGGCATCCTATAGCGGCATACATCAGCGCATGCTCGTTGCACGAGCAGCCCGACCAATTTGCAAAGCTCGGCATCCCTCATGATCAGGTTTTCCCGGTTGAGCCGTTTGAGGTGATCGAGATCGGGCCTTTCAGCCTGTTCTGTTTTGCAACAAGCCATGACAGTGCCGGTTCGGTTGGATGGTACATCACCTATGAGGATCGAAACCTGATGGTTCTGACCGATACCGGTCTTACCACCGTCGAGCATGAACAGCTTGCAAAGGATGCAAACATCCTCTTTTTGGAAGCCAACTATGACAAGCGGATGTTGGAAACCGGGCCGTATCCGCTCAATTTGAAACGACGCATCGATGGTTCACACGGCCATCTGTCAAACGAGCAAGCCCTCCTTTTTTTGAAGGATAGCGGGTTTGCCGGCAACCATATTTATTTCATTCATCTATCAGATGTAAACAATGATCCCGCCCTCTTGGAGACAGCAGCACGCCGAACTATCCAGACTCCTTTTACGGTGTGCCATAAGAACCAATGGTATGGTCCACAGCCGGAGGCGCTATGAAGAAAAGCAAGAAAAAAGAAAAACAAATCGTATGGTCGTATCGAAAGATTCGCAAACTGAAACGTGAGGATGGCCTGACCATGAAGACTGTCACCGAATACACAATGGAGTCGGTGGTTGAGTGCACGGTCAGCAGGAATGCCAAGCGCATTGCTCTGCGCACCTATGGGGAGGACGAAGGCGAGGTAACCTATGCCCAGCTCAAGACCATGAAGGATGCCATCGGTGTCTTTCTGCTCGAGCATGGGTATGTCAGAGGCGACCGCATCGCCATCATGGGCGAGAGCTGTCCCACCTGGCTTATCGCATATTTCGGAATTACCAGCATCGGATGCACTGCGGTGCCTATTCTTCCCGATTTTTCCTCAAAGGAAGCCTGTCAGATTTTGGCCCATTCAAAGGCAAAGGGAATCGTTGTCAATGCAAAGCATTTTGAGAAAGTGATTCCGTTTGTGAAGGACAACCCGTCGCTGTTGATTCGTATGGAGGATCTCTTCCATATACCCGATCCCATCAGCAGCCAGCTGGTGGACCGCCAGCAGTTCGCCGCGGCCCCCGGGCGGGATATCAGGCGCCGCAAGCTGGACAAGAAGGCCGAACAGCTCAGGCTCTCCTCCCTTGCCAGGGAAGAGGACCTCGCCTCCTTGATCTATACCAGCGGGACAACCGGAAACAGCAAGGGTGTCATGCTCACCCACAAGAACCTGGTCTGGAATGCAGACATTTCCACCGATACCTACGTAAAGCTGAATCCGGGGGATCGGGTGCTTTCCATTCTTCCCATCAGCCATGTGTATGAATTCACCACCGGTCAGATCCTGGAGTTGATGTGCGGCTGTGAGATTGTGTACCTTGGCAAGGCGCCGGCTCCCTCCATCCTGCTTCCGGCCCTCAAAGAGGTCAGGCCCAGGTTAGTCATGACTGTTCCCCTGCTTATGGAGAAGGTGTACCGAAGTTCGGTCCTGCCGGTGCTCAGGGACAACAAGAATTTGGAGAAATGGCTTAAGTATCCGGTCGTTCGGCGGTTCATCTGCCGCGTCATCGGCAGAAAGCTCAAGCTGACGTTCGGCGGAAGGCTCAAATTTTTTGGCATAGGGGGGGCTCCCCTGGACCGCGAGGTTGAACAGTTCCTCAGCGATGCAAAATTTCCGTATTCCATCGGGTATGGCCTGACCGAAACGGCTCCCTTGATCGCAGGTGGCTTGCCGAAGAAGCATTTTGTCGGAACCATCGGGAAAGTGGTCGAACACGTGGATGTCAAGCTTGAGAATCCCGATCCGGTCACCAAGGTAGGTGAAATTCTGGTCAAGGGCCCCAATGTCATGCAGGGCTACTACGACAACCCCGCCCTCAATGCAGAGGTCTTTACCAGCGACGGGTATTTCAGGACGGGCGATTTGGGGCACCTGGACAAGCATGGCAGACTCTCCATCAAGGGAAGAACCAAGACGATGATCCTCGGCAGCGGCGGTGAGAACATCTATCCCGAGCTTATCGAGGCGGTCATCAACAACCAGAGTTTTGTCACCGAGTCATTGGTTGTTCCCCAGGATGGCGGCCTGATCGCCCTGGTGAAGATCGACTTTGACATGTTTACCCAAAAAATGGCGGTCAACGTCAATGACGCAAAGGCCGAGGCGCTCAAGTATGTGGCAAAGCTTCGTGAGGAAGTGAACAAGGAGCTCAGCGCCTTCAGCAGGATCAGTGCCGTCGAGCTGCAAGAGGAACCGTTCCAGCGAACGCCTACTCAGAAGATCAAGCGGTTCCTTTACTCAAGAATCAAGGATGATGGGTCGAAGGAGAAACCACAGACTTGAGTCTCGACCCGTTGGTGTGGTATATCTTTCGAAAGGATACACCATGGCAAACGTAGACATCAGGATTCGAAAGGTGGAGGCTCTTGCCACCCCGGATGAGCTGTACAAACAGTTCCCGGTGGATGAGGCAACCAGCGATTCCATACACCGGACACGACAGACGGTAAACGATATCATCCAAGGGAGGGACCGGCGATTGTTGGCAATCGTGGGTCCCTGCTCTCTGCATGACCCCGTTGCAGCACTCGAGTATGCAAGGAAACTCAAGGAACTCTCCCTCGAAATCGAGGATGAGATGTTTGTGGTGATGCGTACGTATTTCGAGAAACCCAGGACGGTCGGCGGCTGGAAAGGCCTTATCCTTGATCCAAAGATGGATGGAAGCTACGATATCGGGGGGGGGATCGCACTGGCCAGGTCCTTGCTCCTCGAAATTGCAAAGATCGGGCTGCCTGTCGGTTGTGAAGTGCTTGATCCCATCATCCCCCAGTACATCGATGAGCTGATGAGCTGGTCCAGCATCGGGGCGAGAACCACCGAAAGCCAGATTCATCGCAATCTTGCCAGCGGCTTGAGCGTTGCAGTGGGGTTCAAGAACAGCACCAGCGGGGACTTGGTGAGTGCTGTCAATGCAATAAAGAGCGCCTATCAGCCGGCGTCGTTCATCGGTATGGACGGGAAGGGGGCGAGTGCGATTTTCCGAACGACCGGCAACGATTGCTGCCACCTTATTCTTCGGGGAGGGGACCAGAGCCCCAACTACTACGAGGATGATGTGGAGAGCGCCCGCCTGCTTCTGGAGAAGGAAGGCCTTGTGCCTGCCATCATCGTTGATTGCAGCCACTCCAACTCCCGCAAGAACTATGAGAGGCAGAAAAGGGTGTTGCGCTCGATCATCGACCAGGTATGCTGGGGCGAGAAGGCGATTCGCGGTTTCATGCTGGAGAGCAATCTCCTGCCCGGCTGTCAAAAGATTCCAGATGACTTGACCCGGCTCAAGTTCGGGGTTTCCGTTACCGATGCCTGCATCGGATGGGACGAAACCCAGAGAATATTGCTGCATGCTTGTGAATTGCTTCGCAAGGCTCGACTCGAAGGCGGTAGTGTCCAACCGCTGTAGCATGGGGAGGTTGTATGGTTCCTTCTGTTTTGGTGATTCTCGCTGAAGGTTTTGAGGAAGTGGAGGCAATCACTCCCATCGACCTGCTTCGCAGAAGCGGGGCGAAGGTGGTGGTGGCCGGACTTGATGATATGATGGTCAAAGGCTCGCACGGCTTGGTCGTCGGTTGCGACCGGCTGCTCAGTGAATGCATGGATGAAGTGTTCGACTGCGTAGTGCTGCCCGGTGGTGGAAAAGGTTCTCAAAATCTTGCATCTTCGTTCAGCGTCCTGGAGGCGGTGATCAAGACTGCGCAAACGGGTGTGGTGGCGGCAATCTGTGCAGCTCCTGCTGTTGTGCTGGGCAAGACCGGCCTGCTCGACGGAAAGCGGGTTACCGGCTATCCAGGCACCGAAGAGTACTGTCCTGGTTTGAAGCTGGCCAAAGAGCGGGTGATTACCGATGGCAATCTGATTACAGGCCAGGCCGCAGGCAGTGCGATGCACTTCTCCCTGGCCATCATTGCAGCGTTGTTTGATCAGAAGACTGCGGATGCAATTGCAAAGCAAGTCATATATTAGGGGTGCAAAGCATGGAGATTGGGTTTGACAACGAGAAGTACCTTTCTGAGCAAAGGCATTTCATCCTCGAACGGGTGAAACAGAGCGACGGAAAGCTCTATCTCGAATGCGGGGGAAAGCTGCTCTTCGATTATCATGCAGCCCGGGTGCTCCCGGGCTTTGATCCGAATGTGAAGATGCGGGTGTTTCAATCTTTGAAAGACCAGATTGATGTCATCATCTGCATTCACAGCGGTGACATCGAGCGTCGGAAGATGCGAAGTGATTTCGGCATCACCTACGACACCGATGTGTTCAAGATGATTGATGACTTTTCCAAGTGGGGGTTGACCGTCACCCGTGTGGTCATCACCCGATTTGACGAGGAGCCCGGGGCGATTCACTTCAAGAACCTCCTCGAGCAGCGCGGCCTATCGGTATACACCCATAAGGCTACCCGCGGCTACCCCAACGATGTCGACCTGATCGTCAGCGACGAAGGATATGGGGCCAATCCCTATATTGAGACGGATCATCCGGTGGTCATCGTCACCGGACCGGGCCCGGGATCGGGCAAACTGGGAACCTGCCTTTCCCAGATGTATCATGACTACAAGGAGGGAAGACGCAGCGGGTATTCGAAGTTTGAGACTTTTCCGATTTGGAACCTGCCGATCGACCACCCTGTCAATATCGCCTACGAGAGTGCAACCGCGGACCTCGGGGACAAGAACCTCATCGATCATTTTCATGCCAGTGCATACGGGACCATCACGGTCAACTACTCCCGTGACTTGGAAGCCTATCCCCTGCTCAACAGGATATTGGGGAAAATCACCGGAACCGATTGCCTGTACAAGAGCCCGACCGACATGGGTGTCAACCGCTGCGGATTCGGGATCATCGACGATGCGGTGGTCCGCAAGGCGGGCCAGCAGGAAATCATCCGACGCTACTACCGCTCTGCATGTGAATATGTGCAAGGCATCGGAAGCAAGGAGACCGTGGAACGAAGCCGGTCGATCATGGAAGGTGCCAAGCTCTCCATCAACGACCGTCTGGTTGTCCCTGCCGCACAGAAAGCCCTTGAGGACGGTATTGCCAAGGGGAAAGGTCTCAACGGCATCGTGTGCGCAGCAGCCATCGAGCTGCCTGACGGACGGATTGTTACGGGGTGCAACTCTCCGTTCCTGCATGCATCCTCAGCTTTGATTCTCAATGCGGTAAAGGTGCTGGCCGGTATCGATCATGAAGTAGATCTCATCTCCCCGGCGATTGTACAGTCGGTGACTGCCATGAAGCGTGATGTACTGAAGGGCAGGGGGGTGAGCCTGAATCTCGATGAGGTGCTCATCTGCCTGGCGATGAGCTGCGCAATCAGCAGCGAGGCAAAGCGGGCTTCTGCAGTGCTTCCCGCTCTCAATGGTTGCGAGGTGCATATGACGCACATACCATCATCGGGCGACTCCTCAGGGCTGCGCAAGCTCGTGTTGAATGTGACCAGCGAACCTCGGTTCCCGACTTCAAATCTCTATAATCCAGCCTGACCTCAGCCGAACAAGCCGGCAAGGAGAGGGAGAACCCCCAGGACAGCCAGGATGCGGAACGTGTGCATCAGGACTATCTTGGGGGTTTGCAATCCCAACTCATCGCTGATGAGTCCCATCTCCTGGATGCCTCCCGGAGTTGATGAGAAGAGAGCGGTTGCCCAGTCCATGTTGCATACCTTGTGAAGGATGGCGGCGGTAACGAATGCCATGACAAAAAGTTCGACGGTGAGGATGAGGGCTGGGAGAAAGAGGACGTCGATCTCCAAGAAGGTTTGGGCCGTGATTTTGCTGCCGATGTAGGTACCTGCAAAAAGCTGCACCAGTACTTTGACAGGGCCGGGGTAGGCTGCACTCTGTTTGGTTATGTTGAGCATGGCGACAGCAATGATGGCGCCCAGGATTGCTCCTGCTGGAATGTTGAGCAGGTAGAACAGCAAACCTCCGGCCAGCGCGCAGAGAAAGGTCAGGATGTAGTGCAGCAGCATCCTGTTTTTACTGTTCTCTTTTCGGTTTTCTGCAGGGTGGAGTGCTTCACCAGGCTGCTTGATTTTCAGCATCGACCTGATCATTGGAGGAAAGACAATGATCACCAAGGTGAGCCTGAAGAGTTGCAGCAAGGCTACATGTTCCATGACGGCACCGAAATCGGTGGCAACAAGGGCGAGGTCGGACACTCCTCCAGGGGCGCAGGCGAAAAAAGAAGTCATGAAGCTCAGCGAGGTGAAATGCTCCATCAGGAAAGCGAAAACCAAATTGGTTGCCAAAAGAACCGTGACCAACACGATGACCGGCAGCGCCATGGTTTTCAACGATTGCACATCGGAACGGGAGAACCGGGTTCCGATGACCAAGCCTGAGACTATTTGCACGAGGATTCTCAGTTCATGGGGATACGCGGGCAATATCGTCGAGAAGCTATTGAACAACATGACTGCAAGCATGGCTCCCACCAAAGCTCCCGCAGGCAGTCGCAATTTCCTCAAGAGCAAACCACCAAGTGCTCCAACGACATGGAGAAGAACAAGAAGAAGTAAATTCATAAGGAATCCTTGTGATACGTGATGGAGTAATCATGGCGCTTGCCCGATTCGAGGCCCATTGTATCACAAGTTTTGCTTTGGAGGAACATTGGATGCCATAGTGACTGCTTGACGTGCATCTTTGGTACTGATACCTTCTAGATATGAAATTATCGACAAAAGGAAGGTACTCCCTCCAAACCATGGTCTATCTGGCCACGTGCAGGGAAAATTGCAGTATTCGCAGTATCAGTGAAGCCACCGGCATCAGCAGCGGATATCTTGAACAGCTGATGATCCCGCTTCGTCGTGCAGGCCTGGTGCAGGCTGAACGGGGAGTACAGGGTGGATACCGTCTTGCCAAGGCCGATATCACCTGCAAAGAGGTGCTTGCCGCCAGTGAAGGTGATTTCGAGCCGGCTCCCTGTAAAAATTGTACTCGTACCGATGCCTGCAAGACCCATCAGATCTGGTCGCTGCTGCAGAGCGCCGTTGTGGATTTTTCCAGCCAGGTAACCATCCTTGAACTGGCATCTCATTTGGTGGAGAGCGAAGCGGGGGGCGGTATATGAAAATTTCAACGCGCGGGCGTTACGGCCTGAGATTGCTGGTCGATATCGCCGAACATGCCAACGAGGGACCGATCGCCCTTACCGTGGTTGCCAAGCGTCAGAACCTGAGTGAGAAATATCTGCAACAGGTGGCATTGCTGCTTACCCGGGGTGGTTTTCTCACCTCGGTGAAAGGATCCGGTGGCGGCTACTTGCTTGAGCGCAAGTCCGAGGAAATCATGATTTACGATGTTTTGGACTTGCTTGAAGGCAACATTGCCTTCGAGGAGCCTCCCGGAAGTGAAGAGAATGCCATCGAACGGGTGATTCGTCTGCACTTTTATCAGAAACTCGACCAAGAGGTGAAAAAAGTCTTCGAAGGCTTGTCGCTTTGTGAGGTTACCAAGGCACAGTGGTTCACCTATGTCATCTAGAAGCGGGGGCTTGACGAAGGAGCTTCCTGTATTTACTATTATATCTACAGATTAACTAGGATATAAACCTATACCCCAAGGAGGCTGCCTGCCATGAGTGCACACATATACCAGAACATCACCGAAAAAATCGGAAAAACCCCTTTGATCAGGCTCAATAGGCTCAACACAACCAAGGCTGACATTTTAGTGAAAATGGAGAGCTTCAATCCCCTGTCCAGCGTGAAGGACCGAATCGCCTTGGCGATGATTGAAGGTGCAGAAAAACGGGGACAACTGAAGAGCGGGTCGGTCATCATAGAACCGACCAGCGGGAATACCGGTGTCGGTCTTGCCTATATCGCAGCGGTGAAAGGGTATCGCCTTGTCATTACCATGCCTGAGACGATGAGCATCGAGCGCAGGAAACTGCTCAGCGCCCTCGGGGCGGAGTTGGTGCTCACCGACGGATCGCTGGGAATGAAGGGTGCCATAGCCAAGGCCGAGGAAATCGCCCGTCACACCCCCGATTCATTTATTCCGTCCCAGTTTGAGAATCCTGACAACCCGAGCATCCACTATGCAACAACCGGGCCTGAGATTTGGGAGGACAGCGGACATCAAGTGGACCTTTTTGTGGCAGGGGTCGGTACCGGTGGAACTATCACCGGAGTCGGACGGTATCTCAAGGAGAAGAATCCATCAGTCAAGATTGTGGCGGTGGAGCCTGCGACCAGCCCGGTCCTTAGTGAAGGCTACGGTGGACCCCATAAGATTCAGGGTATCGGAGCAGGTTTTGTACCTGCTACGCTCGACCGTTCGGTTGTTGATGAGATTTGCACCGTAGAGGATGCAAGAGCCGGCGATGCAGCCAGGCAGGCGGCCAAGCTTGACGGTCTGTTGGTAGGTATTTCGAGCGGAGCAGCCCTGCATGCAGCCCTCTCGTATGCAGAGAAACCTGAGTGGGCAGGAAAGACCATCGTGGTCATGCTGCCGGATACCGGAGAGCGCTATCTTTCAACTTGGTTGTTCAGCGAGGCTTGAGCACCGGTATATCCATGGTATACTAGGGTATGAGAGAGCTGTTCAGATATCCAAATGTCCAAGCAGCCCGAACGGCTGCCTCCTATCGTCTCTTGAGCGACCAAGCGCTCCACACGATGGGGGTTGCCCATGTTGAGCAGGTCTTGGAGTCGCGACAATTCAAGATCATTTTCCGCAGTGGGAGCCAAAGTCGCTTTCCCCAGTTGAAAGCCATCAAGAAGGGCGAGGCGCTGTGGTGGGTCGTGGTTGAGGCTGCCATGTATCCCCACACTCCCTCGCTCAGGTCTGATATTGCAAGAGAAGTGCTCAAGGTAGCCCGGCTTGAACAGGCACTGGTCATGTATGCCCCGGTCATGCTCATCAACACCAAATCCCAAAATCTCTCCCTGCCGAGCCAGAACGGCAACTTTTCCATTCTGTTCAACGGCTTCATCGAGGTGAATGCCCGGTCGCTTCGCAAAGGTAGGTAGGAAGCAAACGGCCGTAGCGGTCCTTGGCCGGTCCCCATGAGAGCGTGAACTCTGCATGAAGGGGAAAACTCAAGACATGTTCGATGAAGAACTCTTCACTGCAGGAGGTGGTGCATATCGTGCAATCCCAGCTCTCTCTTTCATCCTGTTGCAAAGCCTTGGTTGCCCGCTGGAGTGCCTGATGCAAATCAGGTTCGTACCTTGCATCGACCATGGCGGAAAGCAAGGGACTTGCCAGATACTCCTTGGAGCGTTGAATCAATGTCATCTCCTGCTTTCCCATCCCCAACAAGCAGACCATCCCGTATTGGTACGATACAGCAACCATGGCCTTGGCTTGACCGTCCTTCACCAGTTCGGTGGCTGCATCCAGGACCCTGCATTGCTCGCTCTGCTGCAATGAAGAAAACTGTTCGGCCAGCTGAGGGTGGTCCGCCAGGTGGAGATCGGCGAAGCTGAAAGGGTAGAGCAGCGAGAAATCCTGAGACGGCAGGCAGCTAGCAATGCTGCCTATGAGCTTGATCTGCCCTAGATCGAAGAGATGCAGCAATCCCCCTTGCTGATGCACCAGATGGTTGTAACGGATATGTTCGATGCTATTCATTCATGCGTCCTCTCTTCCTTGTACAGGTTCACTTTGCTTGCAATAGCTTCAGCGCTTTGCTACAGTAGCCTCATGAACACGAGCATTGATCTGGATTCGACCCTATTCTCAGGACAGACGTTCGCTTGGGTGAAGCAGAACGGTGTCTATGAGGCGGTTGTCGACAAGAATCTGGTCAGCTTTACCCCAGAGAGCTTTGATTCCCTGCTTCAGAAACACGAAGCGCTGCGCCATTATTTTGACATGGACTGGGAGTACGGAAAAGCCGAGTCCTATCTGGCTTGCCTCGATGATCATCTTGCCCGGGCAGTCAAGGCCTTCAAGGGCCTGCATATCCTCAATCAGGATCCATGGGAGGTTCTGATGGCTTTTCTGCTCAGCCAGAACAACAACATCAAACGCATTCGAAGCATGTATGAGCGGCTTTCCCAGGAGCTGGGCACCCATGTTGAAGGAGTGTGGTATGCGTTTCCGCGTCCCCAAGAACTGCTGGGAATCAGCGAAAGTGATTTACGGAGACTGGGCATGGGCTTTCGCGCCCCCTATCTGCTGGATGCAATCCAGAACCATGAAGTACTTTCCGGCATTGCGGACTTGGGCGACGACGAGGCATCGCGAGCTTTGCAAACCATACGGGGAGTGGGGCCGAAGGTGGCCTCTTGCATTTTGGCGTTTGCCTATCATCGCCGGCAGGCTTTCCCCCTCGATACCTGGATGCTGAAGGTGATGCAGAAGCACTATCCAGGCCGTGATGCATCCTATTTCGCTCCCTATGCAGCACTTGCCCAGCAATACTTGTTTCACTATGAGCGCACCCAAGGAGGCTTGCTGTGATTCCCTTCACTATTGTCGGCCTGCGATTCGACCACCTCGGGCCTGAGGTGCAAGAGCTGTTCAGCTTCGAGGAAAGCAGGCTTCGCGAAGCGTGTGAGAAAATCAAGAAGCAGACACAGGGCAAGTCCGTTCTGTTGTTGGCTACCTGCGACCGGATTGAGCTGTGGTGCGAACAGCCGAAGACCGACGCTGTTGAGGCGCTGTTGCGAAGTCTTTCGCTGCCTCCTCTTGCCTGGATGCACGAGACATACAGCATCTCCTCCAATTCGTTTCTTATGCATTGCTTCTCCCTCGCCTCAGGGCTGGAGAGCCCGCTTTTCGGCGAAGACCAGATCATCAGCCAGCTGCAGCAAGCGTATGAACGATCCCTGTCGGCAGGGTGTGCATCTAGCCTGCTTTCCTATGTGGTACGGGAGGCGGTCACCACTGCAAAGCAGGTCCAGACCCAGGTCGACCTGCAGATAGTGGACCACAGCATAGCAGAAGGTGTTCTCTCCCTGATGGACTATTCTGATAAGCAACCGGTTCTTGTCATAGGAAGCAGCGCCCTTGCACGCTCGGTCGCCTCATATTTGGTGCAACACGGTTTTGTGGTGTACATGACCATTCGTGATGAGCAGAAGGCGGACTTTATTGTTCCTCCCAAGGTTGCGGCCATACCCTATGAGCAGCGTTTCTCCTACCTCTCTCTTTGCCGCGTTGTCATCAGTGCAACCAAGGGTATGGAGTATACCTTGACAAAGGACCAGGTTGCTGGCACCCACCTGTTTATCGATCTGGCACCGGTGAGGGACATCGATCCCAGAATCGAGGGTGTTGTCCGCATGGAAGATTTGGCTGTCGAGCTGGTGGAACGTGAACGGGAGAAACAAAAAGCCCTGCATCTCATTGAGTCGGCTTGTGACAAGGTTGAGCGCTACATCCAGTATCGGTCGACGGTTGGTGAGTTGCAAAGTCTTGCAGTCGATGCAGCCAATGATTTGGTCTATCGATTGCAAACCCCTTTGAAGAAGCTTGGGGAAGGAAACCAGGGTTTTGCCCAGACAATCCATGAGACGGCACGCAAAGCCTTCGTTCATACGCTGTACTCTCATAACAAGTCACAGGCAAAGCGTTGTCATCTTGATCTTTCCAAGCCGCTGGAGAGCGGCCAAATCGGGTATGCCGGCGATCCTGCGGTTGTCATCTCTCCATTCCATACCATGGAAAAAGAGGGCTGGCGGCTGACGCACCTGCAGTTCGGCTCGCATTCAGCAACCCATATGGACAGTCCGGCTCATGTGTTGCCAAACGGCATGTATTTGGATGAAATTCCTGTTTCACGCTTTTTTGCCACTGCATATGTGCTGGATTGCTCCCAGGGCTTTGGTATCACCATCGAGATGGTGTCATCGGTCGAGCCTGACTGTGATGCCATTCTTTTCTACACAAAAGGCAAGTCCTACCTGACAGGTGAGACGACACGCTATCTTTTGGAACGGGGGATTCGGATGTTCGGTTTTGACGCAGCGAATTGCGACCGGGACGGGGACTTGTCGCTGCCCATCCATCATGCCATCCTTGGCAGTAATGCCTTGATCGTAGAGAATTTGGTGAACTTGGAGCAGATACTCCACAAAACCGTGCAGCTGACCGCCCTGCCGCTCTCATTTGTGCATGCGGACGGCTCACCTGCCCGGGTTGTGGCAACCTATGAAGGTTAGAATACGGTAAACGTATTGGAAAATCTTCTGCTCTCTCCTGCCTTGAGGTGCAGCATGCCTTCCATCTTGGAAAGATCAGGATTCCTGCCCGCATCCTGGAAGCTGTACATCGGCTCGATGCAGACATAAGGGGCATCGACTCTCTCCTTGGTCCAGATGACCAAGGTGGGAAGCCCGCCTCGGTCTACGACCACACCCCTGTCGCCTTTCTTGCTTTTCAGCATTACCTTGCGGCTCTTCAAGCCGTTGAGTACAATCGGTCCCTTGTCCAGCTCTTCCCTGCTTAGTTCAAGCATGGTCTGGTTTTGCAGGAAACCTGCTTGCCTGGTGAAAATGCCGTTGACCGGGTAGAGGCGGTCGACGCTCTCAGGTGTTTCAAATTCCACATAGTACGATTGCAATTTCACATCAGGCCCATTCATGGCCAAGTTGAATGCCGGGTGCCAGCCGAACGTGCAAAAGAGATCTTCTTGTGCCTTGATGACTGCAGAGCTGGTCCAGCCGTTGTCCAAGAGGGTGTGAGTGACTGTGAGGCTGAACTCGAAGGGGTAAAAGGCCCGCGTCCGCTCGTCGCTGTTCAGGACAAACGAAGCCTCATGCTGCTTTGTCTCGATGGTGGCAAAGCGTGCATCACGGGCGAAGCCGTTGACCGGCATGGGATAGGTGCCGCCCTTGGCCTTGATGGTTCCATCTGAGAGCGGCCCGGTGACCGGAAAGAGCAGCGGAGTGTGACGCGCCCAGAAGGCAGGATTGCCATCATGTATGTACTGGACGGCTGTTTGTGTGTTGTACAGTGAGTGAATCTCGGCACCCACCTCGGAAATTTCCATGATGAGATTGTTGTTTTGCAGGATGATCATTATGTTGCTCCCTTGCTGGCATCGTACGGCAACTTCAACCTTGTTGCAAGTTCCCTTAGCTATAGCGAAGCTCCTTGTGGTATACTATAAGCAGTGGAGGAACCTGCATATGAGTACAAACGTAGTGTTTACAATCGGCAGACAGTTTGGAAGCGGTGGAAGACAGGTAGGGAAAGTGCTTGCCGAGAAGCTGGGCATACCCTTCTATGACAAGGAGCTCATCGCCATCAGCGCACGTGACAGCGGACTGAGCGAAGCCCTGTTCTCGAATGCGGATGAGAAAGCCACCAGCAGCATCTTCTACTCGTTGGTGATGGGCAACTATCCTATGGCCAGCGGAGCGTTGGGAGTAACTGAAATGCCGCTCAACGACCAGCTGTTCCTCATCCAGAGCAAGACCATCAAGCGCCTTGCGTCGGAAGGCCCCTGTGTCATCGTCGGTCGTTGCGCCGATTACATCCTCAGGGATATGGACAATGTGCTGAACATCTTCATCCATGCAGACCTGAAAAACCGTGTTGAGCGGGCAGTCCGGGTCTATGAAGTACCTGAAAACAAGGCCGAGGACGTATGTTTGAAGACAGACAAGCAGCGTGCAAATTTCTACAACTACTACAGCGACCGCAAATGGGGCATGTGCCGCACCTATGATTTGAGCATTGACAGTGGATTGCTGGGAATCGAGGGGTGTGCACAGCAGATCATCGGATTTGCAGAGCTGTGGGAGGCTCACAAGGGTCAGGTGATTTGATGCTGATTGATCTGTTGGACAACCTTGAGTGGTATCGCGTCCTGCATCCTCAGATACAAACGGTCATCGACATCATGGACCGCAGTCTCCCTTATGAGGATGCTCCTGGACAGCACAGCGTCGACAGCCTTGGCTATGAGGTCCTCTCGTATGTGACCAGCAATGAGGGTATCGTGCACACAGCAGGCGAGAAAGAACTGCATGTTGTGCTCGAAGGAGAGGAGCTGTTCAGCCTGCAGGGTGAAAGACAGCCTTTGGTGGTGACGAGTTTTACCACCGGATCGTTTGTGCTGGTTGCAAAAGGTGAGACCTATCGGCATCGACAGGTGCTTGCGACAACCGGTGCTGTCAAGAAGGTGATTTTCAGATTACCTGTGCTTGAGCCCTGAATCGATCTCGTTTTCGCCACAGATGGGAGAGCATGAATCGTTCTCCCTCTTTTTCGTCCCGCGCCTTGATGGCTTCAACGAGCCGGCGATGTTCGGCTTGTGTTTTGGCAAGGCCCCTTTCGTTGATGTTCTGGGCGAACAACAGGGCGGCCTCGCTGAGATTCAAGCGGCTGTAGGTGAGCGTGAGCAGGTTGTTGTCGGCAAGTTTGACCAGCTCCAAGTGAAACTGATAATGCAGGGTGCTGAACATCTGCACATCAAAGGATGAACCGTCCTTGTAGAGTGCATCCATGCGGTCGAGGATCTGCTCCAGGATGGCTGGGTTTGCTCCATGCTCACACGCGAGGCGGATGGCCAGTGCCTCCAGGTACGCCCGTACTTCTGTCAACTGCTGGTAATCGACCATCGTTATGTCTTTGACATAGCTTCCGCTGTGGGCGATGATGACCACAAAGCCATCCTGCTCCAGACGCTTGAGAGCCTCCCTCACAGGAGTGCGGGAGCAAGAGAACTCTTTTGCAAGGGTGTTCTCGGACAACTTGGCCCCATTTGGCAACAACCCTTGACGGATTTGACGCTTGAGATGGTTGTAGATTGTATCTATCAGGTGGTTCTTTGTCGGTGTGTCCATCTATTGCAGTATAGCCAAACCCATCATGTATGCCTAGCGCAGGCATAAAAAATGGCCGCATGCAGATGCTGCGGCCAAGGATGCTGGCAATAATGGTTACTTGTCGATTCCAACAAGCTCAATGTCGAAAATCAACAGGGCGTTGGGAAGTATGGTCTCGGTTCCCATCTCACCATAGCCAAGGCTGGGATGTATCCAAGTCCTGAGCACACTGCCTGTATTCATGGTGAGCAATGCTTCGGTAAATCCTTCGATCAGTCCGCTCACCGGGAAGTGCGCAGTCTGGCCCATATCATAAGAACTCTCGACCAAGGTGCCGTCGATGAGCTGCAGCTGGTAATTGACTTCAACCGTATCGGTAAGAACCGGCTTGACTCCGGTGGCGGGAGTAAGCACCTGGTACTGCAGTCCGCTGGCCGTGGTGACGACTCCCTCGTTGGCTGCATTCTGTGCAAGGAAGGCTTCTGCCTCTGCAAGGTTGGTGACGGCGATCTCGGCAATCCATTTCTGGTATTCTTCTTCCAAGATCTGCTGATACTCGGTAAAAGCGACCTGCATTTCTGCATCGTTCATCAGCAACTGGTTGTCACAGGCGTAGTCCAAGGCTCCCTGGGCGTACAAGTCACCATTGACGGTGATTCCCTGACCGGCCATGTTGAGGGCGAGCAGGTAGCCGTAGGTATAGCTGAAGGCATCGGACAAGTCCTCAGGCTTCGGGAGAGAAGAGACTTCGCTGATGCTCTGATAGCTCTTTCCGTAGTCGGTATTCGCAAGGCCTGCATTCCATACTTTCTCCTGATACTCGTTGACATTGGCATACAGCTCTTCGAGGTTGAAGTACCCTTGGGGGACTTCGCTCATCGAGTCCTTGTACCCGTCAAGGGCTCCCTTTACATAGTAGCCTGCATCGAAGAACAGCCCCTGCGAGGAGAAGGATTGGATCAACAGATACCCGTAGGTATAGCTGAAGCGGTCGGTCAGGCTCTCAAGCTCGGTTGCCCGCTCCATGCTGATGGAGTAGGGCAGGACACCCAGTGTTACCAAGGGATTGATATAGCGGATGTTCATCGCCTTGTTGTTGTCGAGAACCACTTCCACATAATCACCTGCACTGAGGCTGGCGATTGCATAACTTGCATCGGTATAGGATCCTGCTTGGAACGTAAGATCCTGGTTGTCTGCGCTTCTTGCGACCAGGGTTACCTGGCCATTCTGATTCATAGTAGTAAGGATGCGTACGGTTACAGCTGCTGGATCGCTTTCTTTCATACCCATCGCGAAGAGGCTTGAGGAAATGAGGATCATGGCCAACAGGGTCA
>JAAZAT010000161.1 GCA_012514185.1 Spirochaetales bacterium
ACGACGATCTTGAGACCCTGGCGGCTTCATCCAATTGGAAGCGGGAGAAGCGGAAGCACAGCAAACATTCACAGACCACCATACGACTAGATCAAGGGAGTTTTCATGATGACTATCGGGATTTTACTTATCTAGTGTACCGTAGAAGTGGCGTTGTTTGCCCGCTTCGCAAAGAAAAAGAGCTTTAATGCACTGACCAGAGCGGTTGCAAGGATTACTCTCTTTGCACTCTTTTTGATCTTTTGCACTTTAGGATTCATCGATTGGGGATTGAAATGGTATGCCCTGTCCCTGTTGCTGGGAATAAAGGCGATTCTTGGAATTATTTCGTTACTTCGGAAAAAGGCACCCATTGACAAGAAAAAAAACAAAACGGTTCCCAGGCTCCTTGGCAATATCGCCCTCATTGGTATGGTGATGATACCTCCTCTGGTGTTTCCAGGGTATAAGCAACCCCAACCCACGGGGAGGCATAGCGTTGGTACGACGGTATTCACCTGGACGGATGCAAGCCGGGAGGACAGCTTCACCGAAAAAGAAGACCGACGCAGGGTGACGGTTCAGTTTTGGTATCCGCTGGCCGAAGCAGAAGAAAACAGCGAGGTGCCCGAACGTCCTTTCCCATTGATTGTCTTTTCCCACGGTGCATTCGGCTACCGCATGAGCAATCACTCCACGTTCTTGGAATTGGCGAGTAATGGCTATGTCGTGGCAAGCATCGATCATACTCATCAAGCCTTTCTTACGAAAGAGGCTGATGGAACAACAATCCTCGGAGACAGGGAATTCATCAACACTGCCATGCAGGTGGAGAATGGGAGAATCGAAGGCGAGCAGCTGTATCGCATCCAAGAGGCTTGGATGGATTTACGCAGCGCTGACATGGCTTTTGTACTGGACCAGATCCGCAAGCACGTTGCATCACCGACTTCCCAGGAGCCCTTTGATCACATGGACATTGAACGCATAGGGGTGCTTGGGCACTCAATGGGTGGGGCAACAGCAGCTTGGATCGGCAGGGAAGACGATGCAATCGATGCAGTTATCGTACTTGATGGTACCTTGATGGGGGAGATTATCGGCTTTGAGGATGGCAGGGAGCTGCTTACCGATGTGCCATATCCAAAACCGATATTGAACCTGTTCAACGAGAAGCATTTCCAAGACGCACAAGCGTCGGGCTTGGAATATGCCAACATGCTGATGCATGCAAAGGCTTCCCAGTCGTTTCAGATGGTGATATTAGGTTCGGGACATCTGAACTTCACCGATCTCCCGCTGCTTTCACCTTTCTTTGCAGGTTTATTGGGGACAGGGACAGTGGATCCCTTCTATTGCATGGAAACCACCAATGCAGCGGTTCTGGCTTTCATGGACTACTATCTCAAAGGAAAAGGAGACCCTATCCCAATTTTCAGAATGCTGTAACACGGTGTTGTTTCCTGGTGGGTTCGAACCAATGCACTCTTTTCAAAACGCTTCTCCAAGCAGCGATTGCTGTCCATATCCACAACAAACCTTGACACGGTGTACGGATGAATATTACATATGATATGTATGCGAGGGGTATTTCATGGCACCAAAACAAAAAATCACTGAACAGATGATTCTCGAAGCCGCATTCCTGCTTACCAGGAAACACGGCTATGAACATGTCAACGCCCGCAGCCTGGCTTCCGAGCTGGGTTGCTCCACGCAACCGATTTTCTCTCGTTTCGAGAGCATGGATGCCCTGAAGAAAGCCTTCCACAGCTACGCAGGAAACTATTTCAACAGCTATGCCGCCGATGCGATGCAGGGCGGTGACTCGTTTCGCAAGCTCGGTGAGTGCTACATCAAGTTCGCCTGCACCGAGAGCAACCTGTTCCGGCTCCTGTTCATGAGCGAGGTGATGGATCTGCATGGGTTCGAACACATGTACGACGATCTTGAAAACCTGGAAGTAGCAGAAAACCTGGCGTCTGCGATGAGCATCAGTTTGGAATCGGCAAAACGGTTCTATATGAAAATGTTCATCTTCACCCACGGTATTGCATCAATGGCCGCCACCGGCTTCGTCCAATTGGAAGCGGGAGAGGCTGAGAAGTTGCTCGCTGAGGCTCAGGCGGCCTTTGCTGCACAGCACACAAGCTAAGAGAAGTTCCAGCTCGATTCGTTCTGTATTCGGCTTACTAAAAATAACATAATTCTTTTCTTTGAACACACAAGTGGTATACTGAGGAAAAATCACGAGGAGGTTGTTCATGTCTGGAATTGCATTGATCATCACGTTTGTGATCGCCATCGCGGTCATGATCCTGGCCATCTCGAAATGGAACGTCCATCCGTTCCTCGCCTTGATGGGAGTTTCCTTGCTGCTCGCCATTGTCATCGGCCTGCCCCTGAAGGAAATCCCGGGTGTCATCGGTTCCGGCTTCAGTGGAATCTTCAGCAGCATCGGCATCGTCATCATTCTGGGAGCCCTCATCGGCACCATCTTGGAGAAGACGGGTGCCGCGCTCAAGCTTGCAGAGATGGTTGTCCGTCTCGTAGGCCGCAAACACCCGCAACTTGCCATGGAAATCATGGGCTGGGTGGTTTCCATTCCCGTGTTCTGCGACAGTGGTTTTGTCATTCTCGACCCGATTCGAAAAGCTCTGCGAAAGAAAACCCAGTTCTCGTCCGTCGCCATGACGGTGGCCCTTTCGGCCGGTCTTTACACCAGCCATGTGCTCATTCCACCCACACCAGGTCCGATTGCAGCAGCAGGTACCGTGGGTATTGGTGATAATCTGCTCATGGTGATCCTCATCGGAACGCTGTGCTCCATCCCTTCTTTGGTTGTTGCCTACTTCTATGCCAACTATATCGGCAAGAGAGTGAAGAGCGGAGAGGATTTGGGCGAAGATGATGAGAGTGTCGATTACGACACCCTGCTCAAGAGCTTTGGGGACCTGCCCAACGGATTTTTAGCCATCGCCCCGATTCTCATGCCGATTCTTGCCATGGCCCTTGGTTCGCTCTCTGCCGCCCTGAAGTGGAAAGGTGCCGCCGCCAGCTTCCTGGCCTTTATCGGCACACCGATCATCGCCTTGACCATCGGCTTGTTGTTCGGTATTTTGCTGCTTGCCCAGCGCAGCGAATTGAAACACTTCAACAACATGACCAACGACACCTTGAAGGTTGTCGGCCCGATCCTGTTCATCACCGCTGCCGGTGGAGTGTTGGGGAAAGTCATCGCCAGCGCAGGTTTTGTCGCCTACATGCAGGAACATGCAACCGTGTTGGCAGCCGTTGGAATCTTCTTTCCGTTCCTCATTTCGGCCATCCTCAAGACTGCACAGGGCTCATCCACGGTTGCCATCACCACCACTGCCGGCATTATGGGCAGCATCGCCGAGAGCTCTTCCATGATGACCGCCCTTGGGCTTGCAAGCCCGATGGCCGCTGTCTTGACAGTCATGGCGATCGGGGCCGGCTCGATGACGGTCTCCCATGCCAATGACAGCTATTTCTGGGTGGTAACCAACTTTGGAAAGATCAAGCCGGAGGATGGGTATAAGACCCAAACGATGGTCACGTTGCTGCAAGGTTTGGCGAGTATCATTTTCATCTGGCTTTTGTCCCTCATTTTGTTGTAACATACTGATACCACGGGGGCTTCGGCCCCCACATCAGTGAGGAGCCCGCGATGAAGAATATCCTATTAATCCCCGATTCCTTCAAAGGAACCATGAGTTCCGAACAGATCTGTTCCATCATGGACAGAGCAATCAAGCAGCACTATCCAGACGCCCAGGTTACCAGCATTCCGGTGGCCGACGGTGGAGAGGGAAGTGTTGACGCATTTTTGCAAGCGCTCGGTGGCGAAAAGAGATCTCTTACCGTCCAAGGCCCTTACGCCTTCCCCATGGAAAGTTTTTATGGGGTGATCAAGAAAAATACCGCGGTCATTGAGATGGCGGCCTGTGCAGGACTTCCGCTTGTCGGTGACGAGCTTCACCCCGACTTGACCACTACCTACGGTGTCGGCGAGTTGATTCTCGACGCCGCCAAAAGCGGCTGCAAGACAATCATTGTAGGACTGGGTGGAAGTGCAACCAATGATGGAGGCTGCGGAGCGGCTGCCGCCTGCGGTGTTGTCTTCCGTGACAAGACCGGAAAAGCCTTTGTTCCCACCGGAGGTACGCTTGGCAAGGTTGACAGCATTGACACCTCGGGTTTGGATCCTGCACTCAAGGATGTCACCATCACCACCATGTGCGATATCGACAACCCCTTTTACGGCACCACCGGTGCAGCCCATATCTTCGGGCCCCAAAAAGGAGCCACGCCCGAGATGGTCAAGATTCTCGATGCAAACATGCAGAGTCTTGCCAAGGTCATCGAGCGTGATTGCAAAATCGATGTGCAGGCCATTCCCGGCAGCGGAGCGGCGGGCGGCATGGGAGGGGGCATGGCTGCCTTCTTCTCCAGTCAGTTGCAGATGGGAATTGAGACCGTACTCGAAACGGTCAACTTTGACAAACTTTTGACCAAGGCCGACCTGGTGCTCACCGGAGAGGGAAAGATTGACGGACAGAGCCTGCGAGGCAAGGTGGTTATCGGGGTTGCAAGACGTGCAAAGAAGGTCAATGTACCGGTTGTTGCCATCGTCGGTGACATCGGAGACGACGTTGAAGGCGCCTACAACGAAGGTGTGAGTGCAATCTTCTCGATCAACCGTCTGGCAATCGACTTCAAGGCCGCAAAGCCACGTGCTCCCCAGGACATGGCGAAAACCATGGACAATCTGATGCGCTTCATCAAGCGCATGGGTCTGTGAACCAACAGGAACTCAAGCGAAGGCTCGGCACTCTCGCCGAGCCTTCATATCGTGCTTTCAGTGAGAAACTGAAGGTAAGCGACCGTCCCATATTCGGTGTACGAACTCCGAAGCTGCAGAAGCTTATCAAGCAGCTGTACGAGGAGGAAGGCATCAAGGCCCTTGACGATTTCTTCACCTATCAAGAGCCCTCGTACGAAGAGATCAAAATCAGTTTTTCAATCTTTGGATTGCTGAAGCTTGAGTATCACACCGCCCTTTCGTACCTGGACAGGCTCAGGCCGTTCAATGAGAGCTGGGCGACCAACGACAACCTTGCTGGATGGTTCTCCCATCTTGCAGAGGAGCCGGATTTTTACCGGTATCTGTGCTCACTGCTTTGTGAACAAAATCCCTATGACCAGAGGCTGGGCATTGTAGGTTTGATGAACTACTACCTTGACGATGCCTCGATCGACCGGACGCTGGAAGAACTCGCCGCGGTCACCAACCCCCACTATTACGTAGTAATGGCCCTCGGCTGGGCCTATGCCACCGCCTTCTGCAAGAACCGCAATAAAACACTGCCGTATCTGCAACCGGGCATCCTGGGCGAGCAGGTACGGCGGAAAGCCATCCAGAAGTGCATTGAGTCACGCTTGGTCAAAGAAGAGGATAAAACCCTGCTGAAAAGCCTCAGGAAAGCACCCTGAGAGCATTGGAATACCACATGCCCTCCAGGTCGGCATCTGAAAACCCCGACTTTTCCAACGCCTGCCACAACAAGCCCAATCCATCATAGTGAGGGATTTCAATGTCACCTGTGATGCCGTCGTAGTCTGTACCCAATGCCAATACCGCACTTCCTCCGACCTGCTTGAGATGAACGGCATGACGCACCATTGCTTCAACGGTGCTTGTATTCCAATCCTCGCTGAGAAACGACGGACAGAAATTCAACCCCACCACCCCGCCTGTGTCGGCGATGACCTTGATCATTCGGACACTGAGGTTTCTGCTGTGATTGGTCACAGAGCGGCAGTTCGAGTGGCTGGCGATGAGCGGCCTCTTGGCGATGGAGGCAACGTCGAAGAAGCCCTCGTCGTTGAGGTGGGAGACATCCACCAGGATGTTGTTTCGCTCCATCTCCTCGATTGCTGCATAGCCAAGGCTTTTCAAGCCGCCGGCTTGATGATGGGGAAACCCGAAATCATTTTCATGGTTCCAGATCAGGGTGGCAAGGCGTACCCCCCAGGAGGCGAGCATCTGTATCCGTTCAAGCTTTCCTTCCAGGATTTGCAGCTCCTCACAGCTGAGGATTGCTCCATGGCGGGAGGAAGTGCGTACCTCATCTGCAGTTCTGACTTGTACAATCCGATCACTATTGCGCTGCATTTCCAGCAGGAACCGCTGGTGCAGGTATTGGGCTGCCTGCCATGGATTACCTCGCTCGCTGTCGACGAACAGGGCGAAGCAGGTCGTCACGTTGCCAGCCTTGTCCATCCACTCGAGGCTGACATGCCCGTCGTTTTCCCCAAGGCTTCCCCTTTGGTTTTGAGCGAGTTCATAGATGGTGTCACAATGCAAATCGATGATTGGATGCATAAAAATCACTCCCAAGTAGTTGCCGTTAGCAAATAAAAGTAGTAATGTATCTATACGATAATAGAATTCACCTGTATAGTATACAGTAACAAGGAGCATAGAATGATCAAACATGTAACCAAGAGCACATATGAAGCTGAAGTCCTGAAGAGCACCGTCCCCGTAGTCGTCGATTTCTGGGCGGCTTGGTGCGGCCCGTGCCGCATGCAGGGAACCATCCTGGAGCAGCTGGACAAGGAACTCACCGCCGACCAGGCCAAGATTGTCAAGGTCAACGTAGACGAGGAAGGCGAACTCGCTGGTACCTTTGGCGTGCAGTCCATTCCTACTCTTCTGTTTTACAAGGACGGCAAGGTAGTAAACAAGGCTGTCGGTGTCCGCGATGCTGCAGCCCTGAAGAAGGCTTTGGGAATCTAGATCTCCTTTCTGCCGCTACAAGCAAGCCCACAGGCCATCTGCGTCCTGTGGGTTTTTCTTTGCATGGGGAATTGTTTCTTTTTATAGAAACTTTTTTGTATTTCCTGTTGACAGATTGTTTCTATCTACAGTAACATCAGAATCCAAGAAGGAGATCCCCATGCAGAACCCAATAACCAAAGAAATCAACACAACCAATCTTCCCGACCAAGCTGGACGCTTCGGAGAATTTGGAGGCGCTTACCTGCCTCCCCAGTTGCAGACAGTCATGGACGAGATTACCCAAGCATATGAGCAGATAGTCCAGGACCCTGAGTTCCTCACTGAACTGGCCAGCCTCCAGAAACACTATGTTGGACGTCCATCGCCGGTATACCATGCGAGACGATTGTCCGAAGCAGTCGGAGGAGCCCAGATATACCTCAAGCGTGAGGACCTGAATCATACCGGAGCGCATAAGATAAACCACTGCATCGGTGAAGCGTTGCTTGCCAAGAAGCTGGGGAAGAAGAAGGTGATCGCAGAGACCGGCGCCGGTCAGCACGGGGTTGCCCTTGCCACTGCAGCCGCACTGCTCGGTCTTGAGTGTGATATCTACATGGGGTCGGTCGACATCAAGAAAGAAGCCCCGAACGTAAGCAGGATGAAAATCCTCGGTGCGACCGTCGTGGAAGTGACCAGAGGAACCAAGACGCTCAAGGATGCAGTCGATGCAGCATTCGAGGCGTACCTTCAAGACCCCGTAACCCAGATTTATTGCATCGGCTCGGTTGTCGGTCCCCACCCCTTCCCGATGATGGTGCGTGACTTCCAGAGTGTCGTCGGCATTGAAGCCCGCAAACAGATCCAGGAGATGACCAATTCACTTCCTGATGCGGTAGTTGCTTGTGTCGGCGGTGGTTCGAATGCCATGGGAATTTTCAGTGCCTTCCTTGATGACAAGAGTGTACAGCTCTATGGCGTGGAGCCTGCCGGCAAGGGTCTCGATACTCCGGACCATGCTGCCACCATCACCAAAGGGAGTGTGGGCATCCTGCATGGATTCAAGAGCCTGTTGCTCCAGGATGACAAGGGAGAAGCTCTTCCTGTGTACTCAATAGCAAGTGGACTGGATTATCCGGGTGTCGGCCCCCAGCACAGCTACCTGCATACCATCGGGCGGGTCATCTACGACAGTGCAACCGACCGCGAGGCGGTGGAAGCTTTCTACGGGCTGAGCAGGATGGAGGGCATCATCCCCGCCCTTGAGTCCAGCCATGCAGTCGCCCATGCGATCAAGCTGGCCCAGACCCTGCCCAAGGACAAGGTAATTCTGGTCAACCTGTCAGGCAGAGGCGACAAGGACATCGACTTCGTCATGGAACACTACCCTCTTGTTGAATACGAACCGCAGGATAACGGTGATGGATTCAAGGAGTTCCTGGCTCATATCAAGCAGAAGTGATAAACAAACAATGCTGAATTCTCGAAAGGCTGTTACAATAGTGTAGCAGCCTTTTCTATGTATTAGTGAATATTTAGGAATCAACCTTTACCGCTGATTTTTGTTAAGATAGACCGTAGTACTAGAGGGGTATGAGTGGGATGAGGTTGGGGATGACCGCTGATTTTTGTTAAGATAGACCCCAGAGGACTTCCATCCCACACGCCGTAAGGTTGGGGATGACCGCTGATTTTTGTTAAGATAGACCACCCTGCCTTTGATTCCAATCTCCCATTCTGTTGGGGATGACCGCTGATTTTTGTTAAGATAGACCACCACATGTTCATTCTGCGACTGCGAGTTTGTTGGGGATGACCGCTGATTTTTGTTAAGATAGACCCACTCGGCAGTATCGTAGTTG
>JAAZAT010000079.1 GCA_012514185.1 Spirochaetales bacterium
CTGTTTGCCGATTATCCTTCACGCTTGAGTTTCGAACTCAGGGGGGAAATCTGCTGCGATGGAGATTTATGTCCCAATCACAGCTGCGATTATTTCAAGGAGTGCTTCTTTTTCAAGGCAAAGGCGAAAGCAAAGGAAGCGAAGATCATTGTCAGCAACCATCACCTGCTCTTCACCGACGCCCAAAGCAGGCATATCGGCGATGTCGGCTATGATGAGGAGATGATACTCCCTCCGTTCAACCGCCTGATCATCGATGAGGCACACAATATGGAATCGAATGCAACCGAGTACTTTACCGATGAGTACGATTCCAAGGAGATGCTGCGCCAGATTCACCGCGTTCAGCGCACCGGCAGGTACAGCAGCAAATCGCTGCTCGAGCAGCTGGGTGAGTACAGTACCGAGGCCGACATCATCGATCGCATCCAGGACGACATCCATCTGCTCATGCAGGAAGTGGGGACATTGGACCAGTATCTGCTTGCCGTCTTTCAGAAGAACGACTTCCAGCCGGTTTTGATCAAGGCCGAGCAGCAGCACCGCCTCGCTGATTTTGTAAAGGTTGCAACTTCGGTTGCCGAGGCCAGCGGAAGGCTTGCAGCAAAAATCAACGTGTTTCTTGAACACAACAAGGCTCCCGAAGAGTTGGATGGCAAGCTTGCCGAACTGCGGGTGCGGGCGACAAGGATTTCCATGATGAGCGAGGTGCTCACCCGTTTCTGCAACTTTGGGTTGTGGCAGGACGAGGTGCACTGGTTCAATGCCGAGTCCAGCAACCGCGACCGCTCAGTCCAGGTCCGCATCACCCCCCTTTCCATCGCCGATTTGCTGGTCGATGCCCTGTTCTCCAAGCTGGAGACGGTGGTGTGCACGTCAGCCACGCTGGACTTGAGCGATCAGTTCGCTTTTTGGGCGGGCAGGGTGGGACTTCCCTATGATGAGAGTCGTCCGTTTCTGAAAGGCATTTTTCTCTCACCCTTCGACTACAAGAGCCGCCTCATGCTGCTTACACCCTCCGATGCGCCCCTGCCGGCAAAAGAGATGGAGGAGCCCTACATCAGCTATGTGGCGCAAACCATCTGGGATGCGGTACACAGTTCGGGAGGAGGGGCCTTGGTGCTCTTTACCTCATACGTCATGCTCAAGCAGGTCAAGCGTCTGTTGGAACCCCGGTTTGAACAAGCCGCTCTCACCCTGTTGGGACAGGGGGAGCTTGACCGCTATTCCCTGCTCAATCGGTTCATAGAGGAACAGGACAGCACGCTGTTCGCAACTTCGTCCTTCTGGGAGGGCGTGGATGCCCCCGGCGATACGCTGAGGATGGTAATCATCGTGAAGCTCCCGTTCACCGTTCCTTCCGATCCGGTGTTCAAGGCTCGTTGTGAAGCCATAGACAAGGCAGGAGGAAGCGGTTTCTACCAGCTTGCCTTGCAGGCGGCGACCATGAAGCTCAAGCAGGGGTTCGGCAGGCTGCTGCGCAGTACCTCCGACCGGGGCGTTGTCTTGATTCTTGACAGCAGGGTCATAACCAAGAATTACGGGGTGTATATGCTGCGCGCCCTGCCTGAAAGCTATCATCCGGAGACGGAGACTGCAGGGCTGTGCACCAAGATTGAGAATTACCTTTATGGTTGAGCACAAAAAAAGAGGTGGGAACTGCTTCCCGCCTCTTTTTGATTCCTGTGCCGGTACTACTCGATGATTGCAAGGATATCAGACATGCCAAGGATCAGATGCTCTTTTCCATCGATCTTCACAGAAGTACCGCTGTACTTGTCGTGCATGACGCGATCTCCTGCCTTGACGGTCATCTTGACCTTCTCAGTCCCTTCACCGACTGCGACAACAGTACCGATCTGGGTCTTCTCTTGTGCTGTCTGAGGGATGTACAGACCGCTTGCAGTCTTCTCCTGCACCTCTTCAATTTTCACCAATACTCTGTCTGCCAAAGGCTTAATGGTCATTGTATGTTCCTCCAACCATAGGTAAATGTGGTAGTGTACTTACGAGGGCTTCGCCTTCGCTTCAGATAATATAGTCAAAAGTGGCAAGACAGGCAAGCTGATTTATGCATTCAGCCAAGAACCTGTGAAGAAGCTGCGCAGTGCGAAAAAATCGCGCTCTTGGGTTGCCGTTATTAGGAGGCTTTACTATATTCTTTGTACGATGAGAAGGGAATGTGAAATGGAAGCACAGCAAGAACAGAATACACAGCTCATAAAGCAGTCGGATTATGTGTTTCTCAGTGCCGAAGCAAGCTTCGAGCAGATTTGGAGACACTTTTATAATCTTGCTTTCTTGTTTGCAAAATCCCAGGACTTGGCAAGCAGCCTCAACTGTTTCATCGACGTGTTTCTGATCAGGGGGAATGAGATGCACAATCCGGACAAGGATTGGCTTGATTTCTTCCGTCGTCAGTTTGCCATGTATCTGATGGGTAAGCGGCGCATCACCTGTTCGCTCAGTGAGGGGGACATGATCCACGACTTCTTGAAGATGGAGTATGAGCAGTTGAAAGAAGAGCTTGAGGCGAGTGAACTTCCTTTCGATCGCGGGAACCTGAGCCAGTGGTTTGCTTCCATCGAGCTCGATTTCCCCTGGCTTGTGGGTGAATCTGATCCAAAATGGTCGGTTGGTTGAACCGAACGGGACAGTATGGGTCAGAATATACCAGAAAACAGCCGAATTTTCTCAGGCGTGTCAAAAAGAACCACTTTCTCATCTATATCGCTACCCTTGGCAGGTAAAATTCACCATTATAGATTTTCGGAAAATCTATAAATAAATACAATAAAAAGAAATAACAATTTTATAAATGGAGTTGGCACGCTAGTTGCATTTACCTTTCCAACAACCCAGAAGGGAGAATGCACCATGAAAACGAAACGCGCCATGCTTAACAATAACGATGATTCTTATGCTTATGACGATGCCAACATCCTGAGTATGTACCTCAAAGAAATCAACAGGATTCCTTTGCTCAGTGAAGAAGAGGAGTTTGCACTGGCAAAGCGTGTGCAGCAAGGCGATGAATTCGCCCGCAAACGGATGATTGAATCCAACCTCCGCTTCGTGGTGAATGTTGCCAAGAAGTATCAGAATCAGGGCATCCCTTTGGTTGACTTGATCAACGAGGGAAACATCGGTTTGATGACTGCTTTGGAAAAGTTCGATCCCGACAAGGGTTATCACTTCATCAGTTATGCCGTTTGGTGGATCCGTCAGTCCGTCATGAAAGCAATCAATGAAAAAAGCAGGGCTGTGAGGCTGCCTCTGAACCGAACCAACGAGTTGATGCAGATCCAGAAGGCTCAGCGTTCCCTGATGAAAGACTTGAGCACTGAAGATCCAACCATGGAGGAAATCGGCAACCTGACCGGTTTTGAACCCGAGCATGTCTCCAACCTGCTCTCCATCAGCCGTGATTTGGTCAGTCTGGATGCACCGGTTTTCAAGGACGGAAGTGCCAGCAGCATCGGGGACTTCATCGAGGATGAGACCCAGAATCCCGAACAATCCTTGCTGGATGCTTCCTTGAAGGAGGATGTACGGTCGTTGCTTGCCACCCTCAGCGACAAGGAACGGGAGATCATCGAGCTGCGCTTCGGCCTGGAGGGAAAAACTCCCATGTCGTTGAAGGAGATCGGTGAATTGTACAACCTGACCAAGGAGCGGATCCGCCAGATAGAGAAAAAGGCACTTGAGAGGCTGAGAAATCCTTCCAAGAGCAAGATGGTCGAAAGCTACATTGCATGACAGCACCGCAGGGTGTATCCATATAGAATGAAAAAGCCGGGCAACGAGCGTGCTCGGTTTTTTCATATTGACAGGCTTTTTCCTCCATGTTAGTATGCAAACAGATAATTTGTATGCGAATTTATATATTTGCATACTAAAATATGGAGGTATGTCATGCGAGCCAAGGATACAGCAAACCATGTCTATGCCTCATTGCGCAAGGAAATTCTGGATTTGACCATAGTTCCCGGCCAGTTGATGCGGGAACAGGATATTTGTGAGCGGTTTGAGGCCAGCAGGACTCCGGTCCATGTCGCCCTTGAGCGACTTTGCGATGCAGGCCTGTTGGAATTCGTACCCTACAAAGGGGTGCGTGCCACCTTGCTGAAATTCTCTCACATCTATCAGACCATCCTGATGCGCACGATACTGGAGACCAAGGTTCTCATTGAATTTTCCCAACAAGCAGACCCGTTTGCCTTGGAACGTTGTCAGCATTGCCTGCGCAATCAAGAAATCCTGCTTGCAAGCGACCAATTTGAACCTTCGGCTTTCTATGCATTGGATTCAGCGCTCCACCAAACATGGTTTGAAGAAACAGGTTTTCCCTTGTTTTGGGATGCCATTCAGGATTCCGAGGTGTACTACACCCGGTTTCGCATGCTCGATATCGTACAAGTGCATAATTTCAAAGAAATAGTGCAGGAGCATGCTGTATTGCTTTCGTTATTGGAGACACAGCGGTATGATCAGGTGGAAGGGGTGATAACCTATCACCTGTTCGGCGGGATCCGTCGTATGCAGCATATATTGCAATCGGATTTGGGTTCGTATTTCAGCGATGCACAAAATATCGGGTCGTATCTGGACAGGGTTCTGTCCTTTGGGCGGCCGGATTGTCTTTCAGAATAGGAGGAATTACATGGATATTCGTTATTCAACAGGAAAAGAGGCGTTCAAGCGCATGACCACCGAAGAGCTGCGCAAGGAGTTCTTGGTGCAGAACATCTTCAAGGCCGGCGATGTGAGCGCGGTCTATTCGCACATCGACCGGATTGTCACCTTGGGTGCCATGCCGGTTTCCGGCAAGCTCGATCTGGCAAAGAACATCGATCCCATGAAGGACTTCGGGGTGAACTATTTCTTGGAGCGCCGCGAGCTTGGAATCATCAACATCGGCGGCGATGGGGTGGTTGAGGCTGATGGAGTGACCTACAATATTGTACACTTCGATGGTTTGTATCTTCCCAAGGGTACCAAGAAAGTGACTCTGGCCAGCAAGGATGCAAAGAATCCTGCCAAATTCTACATGAGCAGCACCCCCGCTCATCAGACGTTCCCGGCCAAGCACATTGTGTTCGCCGAATCCAAGCATGTAAGCGCCGGCAGTACAGCCGAAAGCAACAAGCGCACGATCAATCAATACATCCACCCCGACGTACTGGATACCTGCCAACTCTCGATGGGCCTGACCCAGCTGGATGAGGGCAGTGTGTGGAACACGATGCCCGCCCACACCCACGAAAGGCGCATGGAAGTGTACTTCTACTTTGACATCAAGGAGAAGCAGACATTGTTCCACCTTTTCGGTGAGCCCACCGAGACCAGGCACATCGTTGTAGGCAACGAGGAAGCGGTAATAAATCCGTCGTGGTCCATCCACAGCGGGGTTGGTACGAGCAACTATACGTTCATTTGGGCGATGTGCGGCGAGAACCGCACCTATACGGATATGGACTGGGTGGCAACCCAGGAGTTGAGGTAAACAGTATGGCAAACGTGCAGGATATGTTCTCCCTGAAGGGAAAGGTGGCCTGGATTACCGGCGCCAGTTATGGGATCGGGTTTGCAATCGCAGGCGTGTATGCACAGGCTGGAGCGAAAATTGCTTTCAATGACATCAATCAGGAACTGGTTGACAAGGGACTCGATGCCTACAAGCAGGCAGGAATCGAGGCGAAAGGCTATGTATGCGACGTAACCGATGAGGATGCTGTGATCAAGACCAATGAGCAGATCACCAAGGATCTGGGGCCAGTCA
>JAAZAT010000014.1 GCA_012514185.1 Spirochaetales bacterium
AGTTCCCTATAGATGACTGTACCAACGAAAATGGCATAGACGGCAGCAAAAGCACCACTTTCAGAAGGAGTCATAATGCCGAAGCGGATGAATACGATCAGCAGAATCGGAAAGAGCAGCGCCCAGATACCGTCGATCAAGGCCTTGCCGACTTCCTTCAGGCTTGCAGGCTTGGAGTGGTCGGGAAGGTACTTGCGCTTTCTCGCACTGATATCAACGGCGATCATGAGGGAAACCATCATAATCAGGCCGGGAATCAGGCCTGCGGCAAACAGGCGTCCGATGGAGACCTCGCCGATGGAACCAAAAATAATCAGGCCCATGGAGGGAGGAATCGTAGCAACGATCAGCGAAGAGAGACCGTTGATGGCAGCCGACCAGCCGCGCGAGTACCCGCGCTTGGTCATCTCAGGGCCAAGGATTCTCGACTCCATGGCTGCGTCGGCATTCGCCGAGCCGGAGACGCCTCCCATCAGGGTGGAGAGAACACAGGAGACCTGTGCAATGTTTCCATGCATATGGCCGGTAAGTACGTCGGCAAGCTTCATCAAGCGCTTGGTGATACCGGTGTTGTTCATCAGATTGCCTGCAAAGATAAAGAGAGGAATGGCAAGCATGGTGAAGGACTGGGTCGTTGCAAGTACCTTCTGTACCACGATGGTGTACGGAAGCCCTTCGGTGACCATGAAGAACACCAAGCCGGAGATGCCGATGGCAAAGGCAACAGGCATTCCCAAGAGTAAGAAAAGTATAAAAACTATTGTTGCTACACCCATGTTATGCATCCATCCTTCCCTGCTCCCAGAAGGACACAGGCTTCTTGATGATCTATGCCAAACGGATGCTTGCAGAAATAATCATTAAAAACGACCCGACGGGAACACTGAGCGTGGCCCATGAGTAACTGATGGGAAGGACCTGGAACAGGCGCTTCCAGTTCTGGATCAAAAGGGGAATACCGAAGTATACCAGAACTGCCAAGAAGGCGATGATCATCACAAAAAATACTATTTTCAGTGCTTTCTGCACCTTTCCGGGGAACTTGTTTACCAACAGTTCAACACCGATCAGGTTGGTGTTCCGCACTGCGATGTCGCCGCCGATGAACACTTGCCAGGCAAACAGCAAGAGGGAAATATCCACCGCCCAGTTAAGCGGATGCCCCAATGTTCGTGCTATGGCCGACACAAATACCAATATGGTTATTGCAAACAGAAGGGTACTGGATATCAGCTCCTCAACTTTGCAAAACTTTTTATAGCCTTGTAATACGATATTCACAATACCATCTCCCTTGCTTACCGCAAAACGAAGGGATAGCAAGGAGAAGCCAAGCTATCCCATAGTAGTGGCGGGGGAGATGACTCCCCCAACCCACATTACTTGCCGATCTGCTTGTAGATTTCCTTGCGCAGCTCGGTGAAACCAAGCTTGGCATAGGCAGCATCACTGGCCTTCACGAAGGACTGTACATCGGGTTCAATGATGGTAATCCCATACCCGACAAGCTGCTTCTCGATCTCGGCAATCTTGGATTCGACATAGCGGGCGTTCTTCTCACCGGCGGCCTTGGTCTCTTCAAGAAGGATGGTCTGCAGGTCTTGAGGAAGGGTTTGGAACCACTTCTCACCTACGATGAGGCCGTTGATCAGCTGGAAGTGCTCGGTGCGAACCATGTACTTCAACACTTCATAAATCCTGGAACCAAGAGCAGAGGTAAGCTGTACTTCACAGCCGTCGACAGCCTTGGACTGGACAGCAGAGTAGGTCTCGCCCCAGGGCATGGCGACAGGAGTACCGCCGAGGGCGGTTACGCTTTCAGCCCAAGCAGGAGCACCGGGGGTGCGGATGCGCTGGCCCTTCAGGTCTGCGGGGGTGTTGACCACCTTGTTGGTGAAGAAGTGACGACCACCGTCGTACCAGTTGAAGGAGAGAATGCGGATGCCGTTCTTGTCAACAAGCTCCTTCTCCCACTCGGCAAACTTTGCACTCTGGGTAACCTTGAGCACATCATCATAGTTGTCGGCAAAGTAGGCCATACCGATGATGGCGATGTCCTTTACATAGTTGCCCATGCGGCCGCCGTCGGTCAGTACTGCAACGTTTACACCCTGCAGAGCCTGCTCGATGACGTCCTCATCGCTTCCGAGCTGAGCGGAAGGATACACTTCAACAACCAGCCGGCCATTGGAGCGAGCTTTTACGCTCTCTGCGAGCTGCTTGAAACCCTCTACCATCGGGGTGGTTTCGTTCAACTGGGTAGAAAGCTTAAGGGTGTATACTTTGTCACCCTTTTCCGCGCCACCCTGTGCAAACACAGAGCCTGCAAACATTGCGAGCATCACTACGATTGCTACGACTGCAAGACGTTTGTTTCTCATCAATTCCTCCTGATGCGGTTGGTCTCAACCGCTAACATACTAGTATGCTAATCAGAAAGAAGAAAGTCTGTCAATCCACCCTGCAACAGTTCTTAATTCTTCCATCCAATCTTGCTTGCTTTGTATTTCATTTCAATGCTTAAAGTTTCCAAACGATTGCAGGCTTTCATCTCTTCAAGAATGGTCCTGACCAAGCCAAAGAGAGCTCCCGCCTGGGTATAATCGGCTGGTGTATAGAAGTTGATCCGATCCTCGGCCATCAGGCGATAGGCTGTCTCCTCCTTGCCCTGCATATACACGGCAATGCTCTTGCCTCCATTCTGCTTGACCAGCTTCATGCAAGGCACATCGGTAAGGCCGTCGCCGATGTAAATCATATTGCGAAACGGCACAGTGCGTTCGGTTTCCGCCTTATAGGCATTCAAGGCCTGGTCCTCATAGACATCGAGCACGCCCTTGTTGATTCGAAAGAGAAATTGTGTCTTGGCTGTGTAGTTGACCGACAGCTTCGGCCATACCGCGACACCGTTTTCATCATAAAGGTATTCACAGGCATAGATGCGACGAAACTCACCCCCGATCGCCGACCCTTCGATGATCTCCTTGAGGCCCGAGGAGATGATATAGTGCTCGATCCAAAGGCCGAGAGCCTCTCCAATGTTGTTGACCAACGAAAACCAATCCAGGACGCCCGGGAAGAATTCCAGCTCCTTTCCCAGGGCGACAAAGTCGCTGCGCCTGATCGGTTTTGCCTGCTTTCTCGACTCGTCGAGCATCAGTTTCATATAGGCAAGGATGCTGTCCATGCCCTGGCTGCGTGCAAGGGTGTTTGCCTTCTGCCAGAACTCGGAGGCACTGAGCCCCAGGTTGGGAATGAAGGTGTACTCCTGCATGTCGCGGGTGGTCAGCGTCTTGTCAAAGTCGTACATGATGGCGATTGTAGGTCGTGTTTCCATAGTAGGGCCAGTATATCACGAAGGATGGATGGAAAGCAGGCCAATATTAGTTGACATGTCAACTATAAATCCCTACAGTGTCCCTCATGCAACACAGTCTTTCACGCCTCGTGGCAATCCTCCACCGAAGCCATGCAATGTATATCAATCGCGCCCTCAAGCAGTGGAACATCTCAAGCGGAGAGATAGGGTTTTTGATGACCCTCTATCGGCAAGAAGGATGCACCCAGGAACAGCTGTGCAGCCTTCTGGCCATCGACAAGGCTGCAGCGACACGCGCCCTTACTTCCTTGGAATCCAAGGGGTATATCAGTCGGCACACTGATGCAAGGGACAAGCGCTGCAAGTGCATCCACCTCACCGACAAAGCAAAAGCGCTGAAACAGGACATAACCGATGAAGTGCGTGCCTGGAACGGCAAGGCATCGGAACTGGTGGGTGAAGAAACATACCGGATGATCTGTGAAAACCTTCAAATCATACTCTCGCATGAAACATCGGAGCAGAACCATGAAAGCTGAAGCCATCCATACCAATCCCTTGGGAACCGAGCCCATTTTCAAGCTGCTGATGCGCTTCTCCATCCCTGCCATTGTCGGCATGATGGTCAACG
>JAAZAT010000269.1 GCA_012514185.1 Spirochaetales bacterium
CCTATTTAGAGACTGAGAATCTCCTGTCCTAACCATTAGACGAAGGAACCGATGCCTGGGATGGAGGGATTCGAACCCCCAAAGGCAGAACCAGAATCTGCAGTGTTACCATTACACTACATCCCAATTTGAAAATCCTGTGGTAGGATACGGAAATGCGTATGCTTTGTCAAGGGGATGGTGGAAATTATTCCTACTCCCCGTGATAGACCTGCGGGACCTCGACAGGATATGGGGCCAGTGCTTGTTCGTACTTGAGAAACGGCAAACCGATGACACCCAAGAAACCTTCAACCAGAGCTCCATGCTCCTCAAACATCGATGCAGCAGCTTTCAGTGTACCACCGGTTGCGATCAGGTCATCCACCAACAATATGCGGCTGCCCTTGTGGATATCCACTTCCTGGACACAGACCACATCACAGCCATACTCAAGCTCAAAACTCTTGGTGAAAACCTTGTTGGGAAGCTTTCCCATCTTGCGTACCAATATGAGGGGAAGTCCGAGCCGCAAGGCAAGCGGAGCGGCAAAGATGAACCCCCGAGCTTCTACAGCTGCGATTGCATCAATCTCGCGGCCCTCGCACAAAACCTCCATCCGGTCGATGCAATACTGAAAAGCTTCAGGCACTGCGAGAATACCGGTGATATCATAATAAAGGACTCCCTGCTTGGGGAAATCGGGTACCTTTCGAATTACTCGGTCCAAATCGTAATGTGCGTTCATAGGGCCTCTTTTTCAACAATATTGTTTTTTAAATGCTGTCACCCGAGCACTCGCAGACTCGGAGAAATCAGATCGTATGCCATCGGCCAGATAGCGGTATGCCAAGGCAGCTATCATGGCTCCATTGTCGGTACACAGTTTCAGGGAGGGAAAAGAAACTTCATAGCCGCCTTGCCTGAGGGCTTCGAGCTCCTGCCTCAAGTAACTGTTTGCTGCAACGCCGCCACCGGCGCTCAGCCGTTTCAAACCGGTCTCTTCCAATGCAGACCTGACCCGCTTGACAAGCATGTTTACAGCAGCTCGTTGAAAGGAAGCTGCGATATTTTCTGCACTCTTTTCACTTTTGCCGTCCCAAAACTTATCCAGTTGGTTGATCGTTGCGGTTTTCAACCCGCTATAGGAAATATCATACGGGTGGTCCTTGGAATGCAAGGTCGGACCCGGAAAAAGAAAGGCAAGCGGATTGCCCTTTCTCGCAAGGCGATCAATGGCGATACCTCCGGGGTATCCGAAATGATAGTGCTTTGCCACCTTGTCGAATGCTTCCCCGATTGCATCATCGATGGTGGTTCCCAGAACCTCGATCGAATCATAGCCGTCAACCCGGCATATGACTGTGTGCCCGCCGCTTACCAAGAGGCCTAGGTAGGGATACTGAAGCGGATGCTCAATCTGGGATGCATAAAGGTGTGCACGTATATGGTCAATGGTGATGAACGGCACATCAAGGGAAGCAGCGAATCCCTTCGCGAAACTCAAGCCGACTAAAAGCGATCCCAGCAAGCCGGGACGGTTGGTCACTGCAACCGCATCGACATCCTGCGTCTGGATGCCGGCTTTCTGAAGCGCCGTCTGGACGACGGTGCTGATCCACTGGGTATGCAGGCGTGAAGCAAGCTCGGGGACCACGCCTTCGTACGGCTTATGAAGTTCTATCTGGGTGGCTATGATGTTGCTCAGGACGGTGCGTCCGTCCTCTACGACTGCTGCAGAGCATTCATCACAGGAGGTCTCAATCCCCAGTACTTTCATACAGGGTCATCCTCATCGTCATCATCGAATTCATCCTCGCTTACCAGCGGAGCGATGTCACTCAGCTGCAGACCATACTCCAATGCGTCAGGGAACATGTCCAGCAGGAACTGGGCAACATCAGGCTGCCAGCTCAATCCCACCTTGGTTCCAACACCATGTTTTTCACTATTCAGCAAAACAACCACCTCCTGGGCGACAGCATGGCTGAACAACGTTTGCGTTTTCAATGCACTCCCTCTTCACGCGTAAGCGTACTAGACAAAAGCCTCAAAGGTCAAGGCAAGACTGGGATCTGACATTTGCGGAAATACCATCTTTACCTTCTTCCCGCTTTCGGGTAAAATGCACCTGTTTTACGTATCCAGCCAAAATAGCTCAGGGGTAGAGCAGCTCACTCGTAATGAGCAGGTCAAGGGTTCAATTCCCTTTTTTGGCTCTGACGGTTCCTTCGGGAACCGTTTTTTTTATACCCGAAGACAGAAAACCCGGGCCGAAGCCCGGGTACCAATACAAGAGAAATTCGCTTACTTCGCCTTCTTTACGGCAATGGATGCCTGGGCGGCAGCGAGACGGGCGATGGGAACACGGAACGGAGAGCAGGAAACATAATCAAGACCGACCTTGTCGCAGAATGCGATGGTCTTGGGATCACCTCCATGCTCACCACAGATGCCCAGCTTGATGTTCGGATTGGTTGAGCGACCAAGCTTGGCAGCCATGTCCACAAGCTTGCCTACGCCAGCGATATCGATGGTTGCAAACGGATCGTAGTCGTAGAACTGCTTGTCTGTATCATTCACATAATGGCCGAGGAAGGAAGCTGCATCGTCACGGCTGAAACCACAGGTCATCTGGGTCAAGTCGTTTGTGCCGAAACTGAAGAATTCGGCCTCGCGGGCGATTTCATCAGCGGTGATGGCTGCCCTGGGAACCTCGATCATCGTTCCAATCTTGTAATGCACCTTCATGCCCTGCTCATTGAAAATCTTCTCAATGACCTCGAGTGCATGATTCTTGCAGAAAACAAACTCCTTGTAGTTGCCTACCAAGGGAATCATGATCTCAGGAAGAACATCGACACCCTTGCGCTTGACGTTGATTGCAGCCTCGATGATCGCCCTCACCTGCATCCTGAGAATCTCGGGATAGATGATTGCAAGCCGGCAGCCACGGAAACCGAGCATTGGATTGAATTCGTGCAATGCTGCAGACTTCTGAGCCACCTCCTCTACCGTCAACCCCATCTTCAACGCCAGTTCGTGGCGGCTGGTGTGGTCGTTGGGAAGGAACTCATGAAGCGGCGGATCAAGCAGTCGGATGGTGGCGGGCCTGCCATTGAGTGCAAGGAAAATCGCCTCAAAGTCCCCTCTCTGCATCGGAAGCAGTTCAGCAAGGGCTTTCTCGCGTTCAACGAGGTTGTTGGCAAGAATCATCTTGCGGATCGACATGATGCGGTTTCCACCAAAGAACATATGCTCGGTTCTGCACAAGCCGATTCCTTCGGCACCGAAAGCGACAGCCATCTCGGTATCGTGGGGAGTGTCTGAGTTGGTATACACACCAAGCCTCTTGATCTCCTGGACATACCCCATGAAGGTCTTGTAGTTGTGGAAAAGATTCGATTCGCTCTCCTTCATATGGCCGCTGAGCACCTGCACGATTTCCGATGAACGCACGGGAATCTTGGTTCCATAGACTGCACCGGTGAACCCGTCGATGGACATATAGTCGCCTTCGCTCAGCATTACGCCATTGACCTCAAGACTCTTCTTCACCTCATTGATGTGAATCTCACCGGCACCACTGACACACGGACAGCCCATACCACGGGCGACAACCGCTGCGTGGCTGGTCATGCCGCCACGGCAGGTCACCACGCCCTTTGCTACAGCCATGCCTCCGATGTCTTCCGGGCTGGTTTCAGCACGAACCAAAATGACATCCTTGCCCTGAGCCGCCATCTCCTCTGCCTTGTCTGCAGTAAAATAAATCTGACCGCAGGCTCCACCGGGGGAAGCATTCAAGCCGCGGGTCAATTCATTCAAGGAGTTGTCCCGGATATATTTGGCATCGAGAATCGGGGCGAACAGCTTGCCGAACTCGCCGGCGGGAACTCTGGCCACTGCAGTTTCCTTGTCGATCAAGCCCTCTTCCACCATCTCAACCTGAGAACGGAGCCAGCTAAAGATTGTACGCTTGCCATTTCTGGTCTGCAGCATGTACAGCTTGCCTTCCTGGATGGTGAACTCGATGTCCTGCATATCCTTGTAATGTTTCTCCAGAATGGAACGGATGCCCACCAATTGGTCATACACCTCTGCGTTGACCGCCCGCAAGGTCTCAATGGACTGCGGAGTACGGATACCGGCAACAACGTCCTCGCCTTGGGCATTCATCAGATACTCACCGTAGAACTGGTTTTCACCGGTCGATGGATCGCGAGTGAATGCAACACCGGTACCACTGGTTTCGCCCATGTTGCCGAACACCATGCTCTGGATGTTGACCGCCGTCCCCAGCAGGCCACGGATGTCATTCATCTGTCGGTATTTGATGGCGCGATCGTTGTTCCAGGACTTGAATACGGCGTTGATGCTCTTGAAGAGTTGGTCAATCGGGTCAACGGGGAACTCTTCACCGGTATAGCGCTTGTACAGGCGCTGATAACGGGCGATGACCTCTTGCAGGTCCTTGCTGTCCAGTTCGGTGTCGAGGCTCTTTCCCTTGGAATCCTTTACGTCCTGGAGTGCGCTCTCAAATTCATGGTGGGGAACACCCATTACCACGTCGCCGAACATCTGCATGAAACGGCGATAGCTGTCCCAGGCAAAACGTTCGTTGTTGGTCTTGGCGATCAAGGCCTTGACGCTGGTTGGATTGAGCCCCAGGTTGAGGATCGTATCCATCATGCCGGGCATCGACTGTGCTGCTCCGCTGCGAACCGATACAAGCAAGGGATTCTCGTTATCCCCGAGCTTTGCACCCATCAAGGATTCAAGCTTGGCAAGGTTCTCAAGCACCTGTTCCCGCAGGCCCTGAGGATAGGCTCCCTCATGGGAACTATAATACGCACACGCTTCAGTGCTGATTGTAAAGCCCGGAGGCACAGGAAGACCGATGCTGGTCATATCGGCGAGGTTTGCACCTTTACCGCCGAGCAGCTCTTTCATTTGAGCCGTCCCTTCTGCCTTGCCGGAGCCGAAAAAATAGACATACTTGGTTTTTTTCTCTGCCATACTTGACTCCTGTTATTCTCTATGTTTGACGAACAAATCCTACCTGTTCGCCGCTGTACTGTCAATCAAATCGGTGGGTAAAACGATAATTATAAGGATATCAAGTCCTTATTAGATAAATATTTGTTCAATTATTTTTGGAACAATATTCCAATTTTTCATGTTGGTTCCAAGAGCAGGCATCCCCTAGATTTACTGTCTTTTGCAAGTTTTTTCCTTCAATTCATGGATTGCTAAGTTTCTTCTCAAGGAACCACCATAAACCGCAGAATTTGCAACAAACAGCAACAATTTAAAACACCCATCCTCCTGTTTGGCAGTAAAGGATGAGTGTCGTTTCCAAATACACGAACGAATTCTATGAATGAGTGACTCTGTTAGTACTCTTGTCGGTACGAATCGACAACCTGTTGCTTCATTGTCTTCAAAGCAGATCCCAAGTGATACATGTCGTTTCCGAGGATCAACATGGTGATGCCTTTGTTGATGGCGGCTTCTATCGATTCCTTGGTTGCGGGGACAACGGGACACATTACCCCGATTCCACGTTTAGAGCACCCTTGCACCAATTTTTCATATGCATCGGCAACCCGCGCGTCTTCGGTTGCATAGCCGACTTTCGCCCCGATGGAGAGAGCATAATCGATGGGACCGAAATTAACGGCATCGACACCCTTCACATCCAAAATCTCTTCAAGATTGTCGGTAAACTCATAATCCTCATCCATGGGAATAACCAGCGTGTCCTCATTGCTCTTGTGGATATAGTCTGACCAGGAAAAGCCGGGACCACCATAGGCGGCACTGCGTACGCACGACTCCCCGCCGCGCCGTCCCATCGGAGGAAATTTGGCACCTTTGAGTATTTCCCTTACATCCTCGGCGGTTCGCGTATGCGGTACAACCACTCCCTCGGCTCCCATTTCCAGAACCTTGCGAATCTCCACCTCATTCGTTCCGGTAACCCGGACTACAGAGGGAATGCCCGCCAGTTTGGCTGCCATGATGAGTTTTTCCATATTGTTCGGACCATCGAGGGTGCAATGCTCCAAATCGAGATAGACAAAATCATAGCCGTAGTTCCCGATGGTCTCAACCACGCAGGCAGAGGCGGTAAAACAGGTAATCCCAAAAACCGGACCCTTTTTCATTCTCTCGCGAAGTGTCATACAAACTTCCTTTTCCGACATTAAACGTCAGGCTATGCTTCTATACAAACGACGGCAACCACATGCTCAGTGCAGGAATGAAGGTTACACCCATCAACACGATGATGTTGCAAACTATGAACGGTACCGCCGATTTGAATATTGAGATGATGTCCATATTACAAATCTTGCTTGCCACATTTAGGCACATGCCTACCGGCGGAGTGACCAAGCCGATGGCCAAACCCACAATAATGATTGCGCCGAACTGGAGTTCACTCATACCGAACTGCTGCATCACAGGTAGCAGAATAGGGCTAATGAGGAGTATGCAGGGGGTGACATCAAGAAATGTACCGAGAATCAGGATGATGATATCCAGGAACAGGAACACCATCCATGCAGGAATATGTGAGTTGATAAGGAAAGAACCGATGGCGGCAGGGACCTGCTCCACAGCAAGAATCCAGGTGAAGATCATGGTAAAGCCACCGATGATCATGATTGAAGAACTCATCATGAAAGTCTTCTTCAACGCTTTTTTCACATCTGTCCACTTCAGTTCCTTATAGACAAAAAAACCAAGAATCATGGCATACAATACCGCCACTCCCGCAGATTCGCTTGCCGTCGCAATTCCTGCAGAAACAGAGACAATGATGATCAGTGGCATCAGGACCGCAAGCGAGCCGTCCTTCGTTACTTTCAATGCCTCCTTCAGTACAAATGGTTCCTTCTCCGGGTGATACCCGCGCTTTCTTGACAGTACATAGGTCAAGACAAGCTGCGTTACACCAACCAAAATACCTGGGATAAGCCCGGCCAAAAACAGTTTTCCAACAGAAGCCCCGCTGACCATTGCATACATCAACATGGGGACGGAGGGGGGAATAATCATTCCGATGGTGGATGATGCAACGGTTATACCCGCAGAAAATCCTTTCGGATACCCCTTCTTCACCATGTCAGGTATAAGAATTGAGCCAAGAGCCGAGGTATCGGCAACCGAAGAGCCGGAAATGCCACCGAAAATCATGGAAGCAACGACATTGACCTCACCCAAGCCCCCGCGCAAAGGACGCACCAGCAACATGGAGAAATCGATGAGCCTTCGAGTCAACCCGCTGTGATTCATCAACTCCCCGGTAAGCATGAACAGGGGCATCGCAATGATGATGAAGCTCTCCGTCCCCGACCAAACCCGTTGGGGAAACGTCATCAAGAATGTAGGATTACTGAGCAGCATATACAAAATCCCCGAAGTCCCGATGGCGTAGGCGATGGGTACACCGATTACCAAAAGAACCACCAAGGCGAAAAACATCAACGATAGTTCCATTACCGATCTCCTTCAGTGGCAAGCAGACCCAATTCAAAGTCCTCCTTATACCCTTTTTGGGGTTCGGGGATACTGATAAACTCACTGAGAATATTTACAAGGGCATACAACGCCGTACACACGAATGAAATAGGCATGATTGCATAATAATATCCCCGTTGAATCCCGGTAGCAGGAGAAGGAACCTTCCCTACTTTCTGGATCATCCGCATGCTGTAATACATCATGACAACCGATACCAGGATAATAAAGAGTTGGCCCGCAACTATACTGACTTTTCTGGCTTTGCTTGGCATAGCCGATACAAAATTAGTAATCGCGATGTGCTCCTGTTCCCGCAGACCCAAGGCAGCACCAAAAAAGGTTGTCGCTACAAAGACCATGGTCAGCAACTCTTCCGACCAGACAAACGCAATCGAGAAGACATATCTGAGAAAGACGGAAATAATGACACCTCCAGCCAACAAGGCTGTCAGACCGATACCCAGATACGATAGGATTCGATCGAGTCCTACAATAAGTTTTTTCATATGCACCACACTAGCCTTTCATAGAAAAGCAACCCGTCAACCACGGCCGACGGGTTGCCGCCACGTTATTTCGTGTTGACAATCTTGCGCATCTCATCCAGGTCGGCCTGGGTGAAGATTCCTTTCTTGACAAAGTACCCATACACCGGTTCGCAAGCCTTCGCGAACTGGGCAACTTCATCCTGGGAGGGCTTGTATACCTGTACACCACCCTTGACAATCATATCATAGTAGTAGTCGTTGAGTTCACGGCGAAGCTTGTTCTGTTCATCGGTATAAATCCATGCCCCTGCCTCAAGGATTTTCTGAAGGTCGGCGGGAAGCTTGTTCCACATATCCAAACCGATGTCGATCGGTTCGGGATGGAACTGATAGTCGATCATCGTCATGTATTTCTGCACTTCAAAGAATTTCATGTCACCGATATTGGCAAGCGGATTTTCCTGGCCATCAGCAACATTGGTCTTCAGTGCCATGTAGGTGTCTCCGTACGGAATGGAGACTGCACTTGCCCCAAGGGCTTCCATCGCCTTTATAATGGATTCGATGGGAGGGGTTCGCAGTTTCAAGCCTTTCATGTCGGCAGGGGTCTTGATGGGACGTACGTTGTTGGTGATCTGTCTGGATCCACCATCACCGACTGCCAGCATCTTGATACCGTATTGTTCCGCGGAAGCCATGATTCTCTTTCCAAGGTCGCTATGGGAAACCTTCATGAGGTCCGCCTGTGTCGGGAAGAAGAAATGCATCAGATAAATTTCCAACATCGGGGTCTGGCTGGCGAAAACGCCGCCGACAAACATCTCGAGGGTGCCTAATTTCATGGCCTCGATCATGTCTCCCTCATTGCCCAAGGTTCCGGCAGGATAGATTTCAATGGTCAACCTCCCACTGGATTCCTTCTCAACATAGTCCTTGAATACCAGCAACGCCTTGTGGCGGGTGGATTCAGTTGTAGATGCATGCCCGAGTTTCAGTGTGAAACTCTCCTGTTTCGCCGTTTCGGCCTGCCCGGCTGCAAATACTGAGGAAACGATCAGCATCAAGCAGAGAACCAAGCACAGAGTCCTTTTCATAGCATTCCTCCTAATAATTTTTGTTCCACATTATGGAATAACATTTCTTATTAAAGGATATTCATATGATTATATACAAATATTTCCTTATTCTTATCACTTTTGTTCCATATGGTGGAATTCTATTTCATTATAAGACACCTTTCACTCTTGTCAAGGGTAATCAAATGGAATATATTGCATATAGTGCGAAGGAGGGACTTAGGTGCCAGCAGAATCAAAAGTGCAATCTTTGGATAGAACCTTTGACATTCTGGAATTATTGGGAAATGAACAGAATGGATACACCTTGGTGCAAATCTCAGAAAAACTTGATCTTCCCAAAA
>JAAZAT010000145.1 GCA_012514185.1 Spirochaetales bacterium
AAGGATGCGTACGGTTACAGCTGCTGGATCGCTTTCTTTCATACCCATCGCGAAGAGGCTTGAGGAAATGAGGATCATGGCCAACAGGGTCACGACCACCTTTGTTCGATTACTCTTATTCATAGTCATTCCTTTTTGTAGGGTGGTTGCTTTTCCAGCAACTTCCCCATACTGTACGTTCTCTCAAGTCAAACGTCAATGCTCAATTTTTCAAGATTGCGTCGACTATATTTCTTATTGTACTACATTATCATCAGATAGGTCTATTCTTGTAGTTTTGTGAACTTGCACCTCATTGCCAATGAAAACATTGCATGCTAGGGTTACCAAACAACGAGGAGAACAAAGATCATGGCTACCATCACCCGAAGTATTCCCAATGCACATGACATACGGCTTTTATATGAGACGGTTCGCATCGCAGCTGAGGCGAAACGCAAGGGAAATCACCCTTTTGGGGCGTTGCTGGCCGACAAGGACGGCAACATCCTGCTGGAACAGGAGAACAGCTATGAGGAGGGAGGCTCTGCAATGCATGCAGAAACCCTATTGCTCTTCAAGGCAGGCAAGCTCTATGACCCATCCTTTCTCGCAACCTGTACGCTCTACACCAATGCAGAGCCCTGTGTGATGTGCACCGGAGCTCTCTACTGGACCAATGTCCGTCGCCTCGTATTCGGCATCACCGAAGCCAAGCTGCTCGAGCTTACCGGGGCCGATGAGCAGAATCCCACATTCGACCTTCCCAGTCATGAGGTGCTCGCCCGCGGGCAAAAGGACATCGAGGTGGTTGGTCCGACCGACGACAAGGAGCTGGAGAGAGCCATTGTCGCTGACCATCTTTTATTCTGGGTGCACTGATGATCGCGCTTCCCTATCTGCTCAGACATGAGAATATCTGCCGTTTGGAAGGCGGGAAGATTCTCATCGGGGACCGCAGGGTGTTCCCCTTCGAAAAACGATTTGAGGTATGCAGCTCTGTTGCTCAGGTCGCCCAAGCCCTGCGCTCGATGGTGACACAAGGGGGAGGTCCTCTTGAGGTTGCATTGCAGACCATGGTGTTTGTAACAAACCAGATGCAACGAGGGGACCTTCCGGGCGGGTTTTCAACGCTTGCCGATGCGGCTGACCAGCTCATTGCAGCCAGACCGACCAATACGACCATGCAGCGGACCTTGCAAAGCCTGCTCGCCCAGGTACGGATGTTTGCTTCCGATCCTGATGAGCTTTCCCAAGCAGTAGGACAACAGGTGCAATCCATACTTGACGACTATGACCGGTTGTATCATCAGATGGGACGGATGGGAAGTACGCTTTTGGATCAGGATTCGGTGGTGCTCACTACGTGTTTTGCAGAGCATACGTTTTTGCTCTCCCTTGCCTATGCACAAGAGAGTGGAAAGAAGATACGGGTACTGGCCAATGAGACCCGTCCCTATCTTCAGGGTTCGCGCCTGACAGCCCCAAGCCTTGAGGAGATGGGCATCGAGGTGCAGGTCGTCACCGACGGCATGGGTGCTACGTTCCTCGTGGAAAAAAAGGTAGATGCATACATGACCGCTGTCGACCTTCTCTGCATGGATGGTACGGTGGTGAACAAGGTGGGGACCCTCTCCAACGCCATCGCCGCCCGTTACAGCGGTGTCCCTTACTATGCCTTCAGCATCTCCCCCGACCAAACGAAACAAGGAAGGGACGATGTGAACATGGAAATGAGGTCTCCCAAGGAAATTACACGGTGCATGGGTCTTCCCACGACCTTGGATTCCATAGGGGGCCTCTATCCGGCATTTGACATTATTCCGCCGGCTTTGGTTACCGCCTTGGTGACACCCAAAGGCATACTCAAGCCGCAACAGGTGAAAAGGAGCTTTCAGTGAAAGCAATTATTGGAGGAACAGGCGTCGATGCCTTGGACGGCATCCCTCTCAAGCGAACGATGGTGCAAACCCTGTATGGGGAGGTTGAGCTGTTTGTCGGCGACAGATTGGTCTTTCTTCCCCGCCACGGATCGTCCCACTCCTTGCCGCCGCATTTGATCAACTATCGGGCGAATGTTGCAGCCCTCAAGGACTTGGGAGTCGATGAGGCGATCGGCATCTATGCAGTGGGATCTATTTCCCAAGCCTTGAGCCCGGGTGAAATCGGCATTGTCTCCGACTTTGTTGACTTCACCGGAGGCGGTCGGGAACACACTTTTTATACCGGAGGCGAAAGCGGTGTACACCACATTTCGATGGATGATGTGTTCGATGCCTTGCTGAGAGAGCGGATGAGCAATCTTGCACCGAACCTCAAGGACGCGGGAGTGTATGTGTGCACCAACGGTCCCCGGCTCGAGACGAAAGCGGAAATCAATCTGTACGGCCGGCTTGGCTGTGATGTGGTCGGGATGACGCTGGCTACCGAGGTGTCGCTCCTCAAGGAAGCAGACATCCGCTGTCTGGCTCTGGCATACAGCATCAACTGGGCTGCAGGAGTCGAACAGGCGAATGTCAGCTTCATCGGCGATGAACAGATAGCTGTCCTGAAGGCAGAGATGACTCACCTGTGCTGCAAGGCTTTGCTCAGCTGTTCCAACTGATACGGTGTGCCCTGGTACACGTGGTAGTTCAGCCAATTGCTGAACAACAGGTGTGCGTGGCCCCGCCAGCGCACCAGGACCTCTTCCCCTTGGTAATAATGTGACGGCATCTGTGGAGCAAGGCCTGCTGCAAGGTCTCGCTGGTATTCATCGTGAAGCGTCAACTCATCGTATTCGCTGTGGCCGGTCACAAAGACTTTCCGTCCGTCCTGACTGGCAGCCAGATACAATCCAGCCTCTTCGGAATCCGACAGGACCACCAAGCCTTGTTCAGCTGAAAGCTTGTTCTCGTCCACGGCCGTATTGCGCGAGTGGGGAGCCCAAAATCGATCATCGAAACCTCGTACCAACGGGTGGTTTTTCCGGCGTACGATATGGCTGTACACTCCCGAAAGTTTTTTAGGCAGGAGGATTTTTCCTATGCCATAGTGATGATACAGGGCTGCTTGGGCCGCCCAACAGACAAAAAAGGACGAATACACGTGCTCCTCGGCCCAGTTGAGGATTTCGGTGAGTTCATTCCAGTAAGCCACTTCTTCAAAAGCAAGGGTCTCGACCGGGCTGCCGGTAATGATCAGGGCATCGAAGCAACGATCTTGAATTTGGTCGAACGTCTGATAAAAGGTCTGCAAATAGGAACGTGGAGTATGCTTGCTTTGGTACGTCGCGGTAGTCAGGAATGTCATCTCCACTTGCAGGGCTGTATTGCCCAGCAGCCTGAGAAATTGCTGCTCCGTACGGATTTTGTTCGGCATGAGGTTGAGCAGGGCTACTTGCAGCGGCCTGATGTCCTGATGGATGGCCCGTTCCTTGGTCATGAAGAAAATATTCTCTTGCTTCAGCACTTCAGCTGCAGGCAGGTCTTGGGGTATGGTTACCGGCATGCTTTGCCTCCTATCGCATCGAAGGCTTGGGCCAGGTCGTCGATAAGGTCCTGTGCATGCTCGCACCCGATGGAAAGGCGGATGGTTGTACCCAGTATTCCCGCTCTTTCCTGCTCTTCTGCTGAAAGCTGTGAATGCGTCGTGGTTGCAGGATGAATCACCAGTGATTTTACATCGGCAACGTTTGCGAGCAGGCTGAAAAGCCTCAGCGAGTCGATGAATGTTCTGGCTTGTTCTTCGGTTCCCTTGATGTCGAAGGTGAAGATGCTGATGCCTCCCTTTGAGAAGTAGCGATTGTACAGCTCATGATGGGGATTGTCTGCAAGCAACGGATGTCGTACGGTTGCGACACCGGGATGCTTGGAAAGGAAAGCCACCACTTTTTCTGAGTTCTCAACGTGGCGGGCGACTCTGAGGGCGAGGGTTTCAAGGCCTTGGAGAAACAGGAAGGAGTGGAAAGGCGACAAGCAAGCTCCTGTATCCCGCAGGATTACCGCTCGTGCCTTGGTGATAAAGGCAGCACGGCCGCAGGCTTGGGTGAAACTGATCCCATGATAACTGGGATTCGGCTCGGTGAGCGAGGGGAACCTGCCGCTTGCCTCCCAATCGAAGTTTCCGCTGTCGATGATGACTCCCCCGAGGCTTGTTCCATGGCCGCCGATGAATTTGGTTGCCGAATGGACTACGATGTCGGCACCCAACTCGATGGGACGTACCAGGTACGGTGTGGCAAAGGTATTGTCCACCACCAGTGGAATACCGTGCCGGTGCGCGATGACCGCTAATTGTTCCAGATCGCACAAGGTTGCATTGGGGTTCCCTATGGTCTCAACGAACAGGGCCTTCGTGTGGTCGGTGATGGCTTTTTCCACTTCCGCAAGATTCGAAACATCCACGAATGTCGTGGTGATGCCCCAATCAGTGAGGGTGTGGGAGAGCAGGTTGTAGGTGCCTCCATAGATGGTGGAGGCCGAAACAATGTGATCGCCTGCCTTTGCAAGGTTGAGCAGGCTGTAGGTGATGGCCGCCGATCCACTGGCAACGGCCAGGGCTGCAACTCCTCCTTCAAGCGCTGCAATACGCTTCTCAAAGGCTTCTTGGGTGGGATTTGTCAATCTGCTGTAGATATTGCCGGGCTCGGAGAGATTGAAGCGGGCTTCGGCATGGGCGCAGTTGTCAAACACAAAACTGGTTGTCTGGTAAATCGGTACGGCTCTTGCCCCGGTTGCACTGTCGGGTCTTTCCTGGCCTGCATGGAGGGCGATGGTTTCAAAATGATAGGTGTTCATAGATATCTCCTGGTGTAAGAATGCACGAACGTATGTTCGTGGGTGTGATGAGGCCAGGAGCATCACATGTGGTCGACTACCGAGCCACAGCGAGGATGTTTTGCTTGTTTCATGAAATTCCCTTGAAGGTTATTAGGCGAGTGCCATGCGGCACATCATAGGATCTGAAGATTCAGTTGCGCTTTGCATCTGCATCATGGTGTGCCTCCTCCAAGTAAAATATCCTACCGAAAGGCTGGATGATTCGGAAGTATAAATTCAGAATACTGATGAGTCAAGTGGTTTTGACAAAATAACAGAAAAAGTAAATAACCGGGGATTGCTCCCCGGTTGGTTTGTTAGTCCTCGATGGCCATATAGGCATCGAACTCTGCAATCATCGCCTTGTCTGGATGCTTGTCCAGCAGACTGAAGAGAACCATGAGAATCGATGCGATGATGAAACCGGGAAGCAGTTCATAGACGTCAAAAAGACCTCCGGAAAGTTGCTTCCAAATGATGACGGTAAGCCCGCCTCCGAGCATTGCCGCGATGGCTCCCTTTTTGGTCGCCCGTCTCCAAAAGAGCGCTGCGATGATGACAGGACCGAAGGTCGCTCCAAATCCCGCCCAAGCATAACTGACCACGTCGAAGATGGATGAGGTTGGATCCATTGCAAGGAATATGGCGATGATGGTAATGACTATAACAGTGATACGGCTCACCAGAAGCGTTTCCTTGTCAGAAGCATCCTTGCGAAGCAGGGCCTTGTAGACATCCTTGCTGAAGGCCGACGAGGCTACCAGAAGCTGGCTGTCGGCAGTACTCATGCTTGCTGCAAGGATTGCACAGAGGAAGAAGCCTGCGATGAATGTGGGGAAAATCTTCTGCATGCTGGCGATGAATACCGCCTCGGCTGCACTTTGGCTGTCATACGTAAGGGGAAGCAGGAATACTTTACCGACGACACCGACAAGAAGCGCTGCCGCCATTGCGATGGTGACCCAGACCATGGCGATTCTCCGGCTGGTTTTCACTTCGACATTGCTTCGAATCGACATGAAACGGACCAGGATGTGGGGCATGCCGAAGTATCCCAAGCCCCAGGCAAGGGCGCTCAGGATCTGCAAAAAGCCATACGTTGTACCCGGAGGAGTGATGAAGGGGTTGATGAAGTGTTGGCCGAACTCGCCAAGCTTGGCAAAGGTGTGTGCCGGCCCTCCTGCTGCAAACAGGGCAAGCAGCCCCGTTGCAACCAGTGCAACAAACATGAGGCTTCCTTGGACAAAATCGGTTGCAACGACTGCCAGGTATCCTCCCAAGAGGGTATAGCCGAGGATTACCACTACTCCAAGCATAAGTGCGATATAATAGTTCATCCCGAACACCGAGGTAAACAGCTTGGCGCAAGCTAAGAAGCCGCTGGCTGTGTATACAACGAAGAAGACGAGAATGATGATCGAGCTGATCGTCTGCAGGACTTTCGATGTGTCATGAAAGCGGTTTGTCAAAAATTCCGGAATGGTGATGGAATCTTTTGCATGGATGGTGTATTTGCGCATCCGTTTTGCCACAAAGAGCCAGTTGAGGTAGGTGCCGATCAACAGTCCTACTGCAGTCCAAAAAGCTTCCTGCAAGCCGGTGAAGTAGGCAAGGCCGGGAAGTCCCATCAAGAGCCAGCCGCTCATGTCCGAAGCTTCGGCACTGAGAGCGGTGAACCAAGGGCCGATGGAACGGCCACCAAGGAAGTAGTCACTGGTTGACTTGGTCTTGCGGAAGGTGAAAAAGCCGATGGCCAACATGAGGCCAAGGTAGAGGGCGAACGCAAGGGCGGTAAGGAATAAATAGCTGTTCATGGACGATTCTCTCCCCAATACAAGCATGTTGGTTCAGAATACCTGTTGTAAAACTACGTTGCAAGAGCAAAACAGAACAGAATGTACAAATTATGCATAAATATGCATGTTTTAAGGTTGATACCGTATGGTCTGCCACAGTTGGTTGTACAATTCGAGATCAGGCCCCAAATCGCTGATGTTGTCTGAATTGGACAAGTCATCGATGGAAAAGAATGGCTGGGTGGTCTTCATGTATGCCGATGCCCCGGTATTGGTCGTTGGCGGAAGGCTGAATGTGTCCAAAAATACTGCATAATGCTTGGGATCGTGGATGAAATTGATGAAGGCATGAGCTGCTTCCTTGTTTTTCGATCCAGTGGGAATGACCATGTTGTCGATGTACATCATGCCTCCTTCTGCAGGAATGAAGAAGTCGATGGTCGACCATTTCTCCTTGCTGATTTCGGCGAATACATTCTCAGGATAGGCATGAACAACCACGAACTCGCCCCTGCTGAAAGCTTTTCCAAAGGATTCAGAGTCGAATTTCACCAGATTTGGTTTCCACTGGGTGTTTATCAGGTCGGTTGCCTGCTTTAGCTGGTCAATGTCAGTGGAGTTTCCGCTATAGCCCAGATGCTTGAGAGCGGCCCCCATCACTTCGCGCATATCATCCAGCATGGACATGCTGCCCGCCATGCGTGAATCGGCAAAAATGGCCCAGGTACGCTCGTAATCCCTCGGTGCGCGTTCCGTATTTACTGCAATGCCGCTGGAGCCGAGGAAGTAGGGTACGCTGTAGCGGAACGTCGGATCATAGGAGGCTTTCTCCTTGAACAGGGGTGAAAGGTATTTGAGATTGGGAATCAGGCTATGGTCAAGTTCGCTCAAGAGGCCGAGCTTGATCATGATGGCCGTATAGTCTGAAGAGGGGAAAATGAGGTCATAGCCCTCATTGCCTCCAGCCATGAGTTTTGCAAACATCTCTTCGTTGGAGGCGAAATTGTCGATGACAACATCAATGCCGGTTTCTTCTTCGAACTGCTGTACCAGTGAGTCAGGGGTGTAGTAGGTCCAGTTGTACAGGTAGAGCTTGCCCTTCTGGGTGTTGGATTTTTTGCAGCTCACGCCAGTCAGCAGAAGTGCAAAGACTGCCAATATAAGAAAAAACCGGGATGCTTTGTGCATGACGCACCTCCAAACGAAATGATGCCTCCAACCTTAGCTGCTTGCAGCCACAGTCTTTAGGAATTTCCTGAAGATAATTGCGATGACCATGGTACCGAGTATCATAACGAACGACAGTGCGTTGATAACCGGAGAGACGCCGTAGCGAATCATCGAATACACGTACAGGGGTAGGGTACCCGAACCAGGTCCGGATACGAAGAACGTAATAACAAAGTCCTCAAGGGACATGGTGATACACATTAAGAATCCTGAAAGAACTGCAGGTACGATGCTGGGGATTATGACTTTGGTCAATGTCTGCCGCTCATTGGCTCCAAGGTCCCTGGCAGCTTCCACAGTCGAATAGTCGAATTCATCCAAGCGTGCGCCGACCATCATGAAGACAAACGGAAGGTTGAATGTTGTATGCGCAGCATAGATCGTGAACATACCCAATCTCACTTTTACTGCAGAGAAGAAGATCAACATGGAGATTCCGATGATGACTTCGGGAAGGACCATGGGCAGGTAGCTCACCGTAGTGATGTAGCTTCTTCCATGGAAGCGGTACCACTTGATGCCGATGGCTGCAAGCGTGCCCAAGGCGGTCGCTGTGATGGAGCTTGTCAGGGCAATGATCAGGCTGTTCTTGAAAGCCGCCCACAAGGAAGGACTATCGAAGATGAGGGTCTTGTACCAGACCAGCGAAGCGTGTTCCCACTGCATGCCCTTTGCACTGTTGAACGAGAAGAACACCACGACGAACAGGGGGATGAAGAGGAACACGACCACCAGTGCCAACATCACATAGGAGAATGAAAAACCTGTCTTGTTTGAGTATTTGTGGTAGTTCATTTTGTTCCTCGATGGGTGTGGTGTGCCTTGACGTTGTGTTCGAGCGCCTGCTGGGTGGTCTTCTTGAGCCCTCCTTCCTTTTGCATCTGCTCACGCTTGCCGTTGTACAGCATCCAGAATACTCCGATCAGGGATATGAGGGTGAGAATCATGGAGAATGCAGAGGCAAGGGGCCAGTTCCTTGTCTTCGATACCTGATCGACGATGATGTTTCCAATCATGGTCGAGTCCTTTCCTCCGACCAGCAAGGGAACCGTATAGGCTCCAAAAATGGGGATGAAGGTGAAGATGAAGGCAGTGCTGAGTCCGCTCTTGATGTTCGGGAACATCACCCTGACAATGGAGCCGAGCTTGGTCGCACCGAGGTCGCGGGCGGCGTCGAGCAGGGAGAAGTCAAACTTGTCGATGGTGGTGAACAACGGAAGGATGGCGAAGGGCAGGTACATGTAGATAAGGACTAGCACTACGGCACCATTGTTGTAAATGAGCTTCAATCCCTCATCGATCAAGCCAAGGCGGATGAGAAGGCTGTTGATGAAGCCTTCGGTGGAGAGAATGGAGATCCAGGCATAGATTCTGATAAGTGAGTTGGTCCAGAAAGGAATAATGATGAGAAAGAGCAAAAACGTCTGGTGCTTGCTCTTTGCCATGGCATACCCGCAGGGTATCGCAATCAGGATGCAAAGGAAGGTGGAAAGTACACTGATCCACAGCGTCCTGATCACAACCATTGCAAAGCTGGGATTGAACATCTGCTTGTAGGCGGTGAGGGTGAATTCCCATTCCACACCTCCATACAGGCCGCGCTTCATGAAACTATAGAGAATGATGATACCCAAGGGGACCGTGAAGAAGATGGTGAACCACAAGCCCATGGGACCACCATAGATGGTCCCCAGCAGTTGTTCACGTTCCCTTGGCTTGAGGGTCTTTTTCATCGGTCCGTATCCTTTACCAAGTAACCGTCGGTTGCTGTCCAACTGACGTAGACAGTGTCTTTCCACTCGATGTCCGGGCCGTCCTCAAGAAACACCGTATGTTGCTTGAAGACTTTCACTTGTGTGGAAGGCTCTTGCTCGAGCTTTACATAGAACTTTGATTGGAATCCTGAATACACAGGCTCGTCAACGATTCCCTTGAACGTGTTCAGTTCTTTGGCCGTGGTTCGTGGAGGATTGGTGGATATTCTCACTTTCTCAGGGCGGACGGTGAAGTCGAGACTCGCCCCGATTGCTTGGGGCTCGTAGTCGGTAACCGATACCTCTCCTTTCAAAGCAGGAACATCTACTCGGATCAGGTACTCCTCTTCGTACGGTTCACATGAGAGCACGGTGCAGGGGAAGCTGTTCGATTCACCGATGAACTGGGCGACGAAGCGGGTTGAAGGAGCTTCATAGATTTCATAAGGTGTGCCGATCTGCAGTACTTTTCCCTTGTTCATGACGGCAATTCGGTCTGATACAGACAGAGCTTCACTCTGGTCGTGGGTGACATAGATGAAGGTGATGCCGACTTTATCATGGATTTGGTCCAACTCAACCAACAGGTTTTGCCTGAGTTTTGCGTCAAGTGCGGAGAGCGGTTCGTCCAATAAAAGTACTCTGGGTTCATTGATGAGCGCCCTGGCAATGGCAACCCGCTGTTTTTGGCCGCCGCTGAGCATCGAAGGTTTCTTATAGATGTGATCTTCCAGTTGGACAAGGCGGACATACTCCTTGACCTTCGATTCAATTGTCTGCTTGTCCACCCGTCTGAGTCGCAGGGGGAAAGCTATGTTTTCATAGACGGTAAGGTGAGGAAACAGCGCATAGGTCTGGAACACCGTGTTGGATTGCCGTTTGTCCGGCGGCAAGGGCAGAATGTCCTTGTTGTCAAACGCCACGCTTCCAGTATCAGGGTAATCAAACCCAGCGATTATCCTCAGCAAGGTGGTTTTACCACACCCTGAAGGCCCCAGCAGTGAGAAGAACTCACCTTTGTTTATCTTGACACTCACATCGTCGAGTGCCTTGAAATCGCCATAGGAGCGGGAAACCCGTTCGACATTAACTTCAACACCTTTCAATCTTTTCCATTCCCTCCACTCGTTTCAGGCACAGAATTTCCAAAACACATCGTCTTGGAGCCTTTACGATTCATTGCGAATATCGAATATTTATGAGCCTCTGTCAAGCAGTTTGCCAAAAATTTCCCCCTCTCAGGAAAAGTATGAATAAAGTATTTTCTAACAAAGAAATATAGATAAAATACCTTTTAGCCATTACAGAGAAGATAATCGCTTGTTCAGGCTAACCCAATATCGCAGTTCTGTCCAGCACACCAAGCATTCATACAATGTTCTCACTGAAGGAAATCGATGCGTACAACCTCCCCGGTATCGGGATCCTCCCGATAGACTGCCGGGCCTTCTTCATCATATCCATACCAGGTAAGTCGTGTAAACCTGAGCAGTTTCGCTTCCTTTGGAAGATCAAAGACCCTGCAGTAATCAAAGCGATGCTGTGTTTGGATGCGAAGGTCAAATGGCAACATCCCCTGATTCTCCTCTGCATGCTGCGTGTGAAAGAGGCTTGCTTACGCATAGGCGCAAGAACAAGAACAGTTGTGTGTTGAACGTTGAGTAAGGCCATGCATTCACGAAGTCCATTATGGTGCCTCTCATGACACAAGCGTAGGACCTTCTCTGCAAGGCGTCAAGATTCGACCAAGAAACTTCCTTTGGATTTTGCAGAGAAACACCTCTTTCTGCAAGGAAGGCCGATGTTGCGCTATGTCAGAAGCCGAAAGCAAAAGAAAAAAAGATACCAACATAACCGTCGGTATCCGATTTACGCCAAAGAGGTCTCGAACCTCTGACCTACTGCTTAGAAGGCAGTTGCTCTATCCAACTGAGCTATTGGCGCATGCTATAAGACACTCATGTGTGTGAAACGTGGAAACCTTACCGTAAATCAGAAAAAAGGTAAAGATGCCTTGTTGAGAAACGTATTGGAACAGATACAATGGTGTTCCATTATATTTGTGCTTGCCTAATGGAGGAATATTGAGTATACTCTATTCACCTAGTAAAATACTAGGAATAACAGTACTTGTCAGGAGGTACCCTCATGTTTACACAAGTTGCACTTCCCTATGGTTATGCCGATCTTGAGCCCCATATCGATGAACTGACCATGGTGACACACTATACAAAGCATCATGCAGCCTACACCAATAATTTGAATGCAGCCTTGGAAAAGGATGCAAGCCTGAAAGACCGTTCGATAGAGGATATCCTTTCAAACCTTGACGCCATCAAGGATGAAAGCCTGCGGACGACCGTGCGAAACAACGGTGGCGGATATGCCAACCATAATCTGTATTTTGCCACGCTCTCGCCGAAGGCCGGCAAGAGCCCCACAGGAATCCTTGAGAAGCGGATAGCAGAAGACTTCGGAAGCTTGGATGCCTTGAAGGACGAGCTCGGCAAGCAGGCAGCCGGAAGATTCGGCTCCGGTTGGGCTTTCTTGGTAGCTCATGCCGACGGCAGGCTTGCAGTGGTAAATACCCCGAACCAGGACACTCCACTGATGCAGAAGAACGGGGGAGTACCGATCCTTGGAATCGATGTCTGGGAGCATGCCTACTATCTGAAGTACAAGAATCTGAGAGCCGACTACATAAAGGCTTTCTGGTCTGTGCTCGATTGGACGGAAGTACAGAAACGGTATGAACAGGTGATCAAATACCACTAAGTACCCATAAGATCGACAGTCCCTCCTCTTGCTATTCGAGGAGGGACTTTTTTGTGCATCAAAACTGTGTGAGGAATATACAAAGTGTAGTTTAGTATCTAAGTGAGGACTGAATAATCCAAAAAGAGAGCGGAACAGTACAAATATATTAGTCTTTTAGTGCTTGCCTAAGCAGGCCATAACTTCTTACTATATCAGTGTAAACAGAAGAAAAACGAAAAGGAGCAAATCATGCAGAACAATGATTTACACAAGAAAGAAAGTATTGAATTCCTGATCAAGAACACCGATATGTTCCTTGATTCGGACTATGATAAACTTGCCGCTCATATCGAGGGCCATCGCTACTTTTTAGGAAAGAACCTGAATATGCCCATAACCTGGGATGAGGCAGTCTTTTCCTGGATGAGCAACCTGTATGAACCCATCAGTCAAGTGATGGAAACCTGGACTACCCAGATGAGCTTCCCCGGCAAGAGACGGGCAGACCTCTTCTTCGAGGTGTGCGACCACCTCTACTACCTGAGTGTTGAGAAACAGAAAGAAGTCAACGCATATGATGCAGTGCTTGATTACAATGCACAGTATGGAAAGGCCATCGGAAGGATTCTTGCCAAACTGCTGACGATCAAGGGTGCAGCGTAATTCGATATATCTCCAGTTTATTTGTAACGCATAGGGTGGCATTGCCACCTTATGTTGTTATCAGACACCAAAGGCCGCCCGAAAGCGGCCTTTGACTGTTGAACAAGTGCTTTACATAGTACTTTTCTTCTTCTTTAATGCATCCCCCACCAGTGGCCCAAGCAAGGTAAGCAAGGTCAAGAAAAGGAAGACCCAAGCAATCGGGGAAGCGATGAAGATTGTGTAGGAACCTTCGCTCATCAATAAGGCCCTGCGGAAATTGGACTCTGCCATCGGCCCCAGGATCAAGCCAAGCACAGCCGGGGAGACGGATACATCGGCTTTCTGCATGAAGTAGCCAAGGATTCCAAAAAAGAGCATGACACCCACGTCGAAGAAGTTCGTGTTGATGGCATAGGAACCTACCACGCAGAGAACGAAAATCATCGGGGTGAGGATGGCTTTTGGTACTGAAAGAACCTTGACAAACAGCTTCAAACTCGAGAGTCCGAGCAGGAGCATCGCAATGTTCGCAACAAACATTCCCAAGAAGATTGAATATACCAACGTGGTATGCTCGGTGAAAAGCAGGGGACCGGGCTGCAAACCCTGTACCGTAAGGGCCCCGATGAGGATTGCTGCTACAGCATCACCCGGAACTCCCATGGTCAACATGGGAATCAAGGCACCACCGGTGACTCCATTGTTGCCGGCTTCAGGAGCTGCAATTCCTTCAGGAATACCCGTACCGAAGCGCTCAGGATGTTTGGACATGCGCTTTGCCTGCCCATAGGAAACAAAGGCGCCGATCTCAGCACCGGCTCCCGGTACGATACCGATGATGGTACCGATCACCCCTGATATGGGAGCATGCTTGAGAATGACTTTCCAGTCGCTTCGGGTAGGCCATACCTTCGATATCTTTTGGGTGACCTGGTCGGGAGTGAAGATTTTTTCCACCGTGGTGAATGCCTGGCTCATTGCAAACAACCCGATCATGACCGGAATGAAGGACATGCCGCTCAAGAGGTTGATGTTATTGAACGTGAAACGAGGGTAGCCGGTTATGCTGTCGATTCCTATGAAGGAAAGGGTTATACCCAGTGCACCGCATAAGACACCTTTGGCAAGGCTGTTCCCAGAAATGGACGCAATGATCGAAAGACCGAAGACCGCAAGCAAAAAGAATTCCGGTGCGCTGAAACGCAGGGCGAGTTTAGCAAGCTGCGGGGAGATCAACCACAATGCAAGGACACTTACCACACCTCCGATGAAGGATGAGACGGTGGAAATACCTAAAGCCCGGCCGCTTTCTCCTCGCTTGGAGAATTCAAAGCCATCGAGTACGGTAGCCGCAGCCGCAGGAGTTCCGGGAGTCCTGAGCAGAATTGCTGAAATGGATCCGCCGTAAATTGCTCCGACATACACGCCGATAAGAAGCAAAATGCCTGGGATGGCTTCCATGCCGAAGGTAAGGGGTAGCACCAAGGCGACTCCCATGGTTGCGGTCAGGCCGGGAAGAGCCCCAATGCAGATGCCGGTGAACACTCCCAAAACAATGAAAAGGAGGATTTGAAAGCTGAAAACTGAGTTTAATACTTCTAGTAACATGGTATATCTCCCTCGCCTAAATTAGCAAACCAAAGCGCATCGGTACATTGAGTACTGAGCCAAAGAGCAGGAAGATGGCAATGGTGAATACTACGCTGATCAGTATGCATTTCCACCAAGGACGCTTGCTAAACCACTTGATATACAAAACCAGCATGATGGAGGTTGCCACGATGAATCCGATCATGGGCATCAAAACGATATAGACAATGAGTCCTGCCATGGTGATGTACACATTCAGGACGTTCTTGCTTTTCAAATCAATGGCAGTATCCTTGCTTTTCGGCATACGCAATGTCTGAATGGCAAGAACGAGTGCTGAAATGAGGATGAGGCTTGCAATCAGGATGGGGAACATGCCGGGGCCGGGGACGCCGTGATTGCTGGGAGGATATCCCATAGAAATGGCGATGATAAAGATCGCAAACGCGGCAAATACACCGCTGACGATAAAATTGGCTTTTTTCATGGGGTGATTCCTTTGCGAGACAGTACCACAGCACCAGGTGGTGCTGCGGTACACGATGATTTTATTACTGTTGTTTCAGTCCAAGTTCCGTAATCAAAGCCTTGAACAACTCATTGTCTGCAGCAAGCTTCTTGCCGTAGGCTGCGCTGTCAAGGATGTCGATGATGTTGTTGCTGCCATTCATGAACTTCACGAACGACTCAGCCTTCGCAGCTTCGGTGAAGATGGAGGTGATTTTGTCGACGATCGGCTGCGGAGTATCCTTGGGAACACCAAGTCCTCTCCAGGTTCCGATTGCCACATCATAGCCCAATTCCTTTGCAGTGGGGATGTTCGGGGTTGCTGCAATGCGCTCGGGAGCAAGCACTGCGAGCACCTTCATGTTCCCGGCGGCTACCTGGCTTGCGACTTCAGAGTAACTGACGGTAATGGCATCGATGTGACCACCCAGCAAGCTGGTGATGGCAGGAGCCGCCCCATCAAACGGGATATGATTGAAGGTGACGTTTGCAGCCTTGCCAAGGCCTGCGGCTGCGAGGTGCCAGATGGCTCCAACGCCGGAGTTGCCTACGCGCATGGTCTTGGTCTTTGCAGCATCCAAGAACTCCTTGAGCGTATTGTACGGGGAGTTGGCCTGAACGGTTACCGCACTGTAGGCACTGTTGACCATCATGATCGGCTTGAACTGGTCATAGTACAATCCGGCACCGGTTCCGGTGTGCGGAAGCGTTACCAATTCGACGGTGATCATGGTGATGACCGAGCCATCAGGCTTTGCATTGGCGCCATAGGACATTCCGACAGCACCACCGCCGCCGGTCCTGTTCTCAACGGAGATGTTCTTCGGGAACGAACCTTTGGCAGCATCAACCAGAGCGCGGGCGACCAAGTCGGTACCACCGCCGGCAGAGTACGGAACGATAACAGAGACGGGGCCGGTGGGATAGGAGACGGTAGCTGTTTCAGCAGTGCCTTGAGCAAATGCCGAACCGAGTACGAGAGACAGAAGCACCAACAATACGAGGAGTTTTTTCATTTTCTCACCTCTTTCCTTTTAGTATTTATCTCGCAAAATTACGAAATCAGAGTTGATTGGCCCGCTCTATAAAGAGCTTAGCACGCTGTGTGATAGTTTCCCAATCTTTTCGGTTGGAAAGCTCGGGATTCGCCAAATACGAACCGACTCCCACAGCAAAGGAACCGACTTGCATGAACGCGGAGGTATTCTCCAGCGAGACTCCTCCTACGGGAAGCAGCTTCATGCCGTTGAAAGGTCCGAGAAGGTCCTTGATGTATTGGGGACCGACCGAGCCTGCAGGAAAAATTTTGAGCAAAGGAGCTCCTGCGCGATGGGCACTGTAGAGTTCTGTCGGAGTAAAGACCCCTGGAACAGGAAGCACATCACAAGAGAGGCAGTACTCGATCACCTTGGTATCGAGCAGGGGAGAGAGTACGAATTGAGCCCCGGCACTGATGCTCTGGCGAGCCATATCAAGATTCAAAACGGTTCCGGCACCTACAAAAAGAGTGTCGTCCTTGCGTGCCTGTTCGATGATTGCAAGCGACTGCTTGGTGTTCATCGTCACTTCCAGGCAGGATATTCCTCCCTTTTTCAGTGCGCTTATCACCTCCATGGCCGCCTGATGCTCGATTCCCCTGATAATGGAAATCACCTTGCTGTTTCCAATAGACTCCAGTATGGTCTGTATCTGTGTCATCGCTCTATTTCCTTCTCATTTTGCATCATGTCATCAAAAGCCTTGCGGTCGGGTAATCCTTCGGTATCACCGTAGCTGCTTACCGCCAAAGCTCCCATGAGAGACCCCATCCTGCCGCACTCCTTGATGGGCTTTCCTTCAAGAATTCCTGCAAGAAACCCTGCATTGAAAGCATCGCCTGCACCGATCGTGTCCACGACCTTCACCGGATAGATCGGAATATCAAAACTTGCCGTCGCATCAGCTACATATGCACCTTGACCGCCGCGCTTGATTCCTACGGCTTTTGCGCCTTTTCTCAACAGCATGGCTGCAATGCGGTGCGAATCCCCGCTGCCCAAGAGCAGCTCTCCTTCATCTTCTCCCATCAGCACGATATCAGCCTGGACAAGAAGAGGGGCCAAGACCTGTTTGGCTTCTGCCTCACTCCAGAGCTTGCGGCGGATATTCGGATCGAAACTGATTAGGATTCCTTGCTGCTTCGCAAAGGAGAAAAGTTCATATACCACATCCTTGCAGGAGGCACTCAATGCAGGAGTGATGCCGGAAAGGTGCAACACTTTTGCTTGTTTCAGGTATTCCCAATCCAAGTCGGAGACCTTCAAGGTACTGGCGGCCGAGCCTTTGCGGTAATAGAACACCTGCGATGCCAGATTTGCCGAGAACTGCTTGAACATGATCCCGGAAGGCCCTTCGTCGCTGATCAGGACATGGCTGGTATCTACACCTTCTGCACGCAATTCACGGATGATGAACTGGCCGAACTCATCCGAACCGACCTTGCTCATCCATCCGGTTGAATGGCCAAGCTTGGAGAGCCCGACTGCAACATTGCTTTCCGCCCCGGCGACCACCTTGCTGAATTGCTGGACATACCGAAGTTTCGTATGTGCGTTCGGTACGAATGCTACCAGACTCTCTCCGATGGTTATGACTTCAATGTCTCTCATACAAACTCTCCACTATAAATCCACTGATTTCTCTGTTCGCTGATGATCTTTTGAATCTGCTGTTTTGCTTCAAGCAAAAGAGATTTGAACTGTATTTCACGCTCTGCGGTATAGCGAAACTCAGGAACGGCGATGCTCATGCCTGCAAGATAGGATCCATCGACAATGATTGCGGTCGCAACACATTGGATGCCTTCGGTCGATTCACCTTTTTCGTAGGAGAACCCTGTCCTCCGAATCTCAGCTAGTTGTGCATTGAGTTCATCGACTGTAGCCAAGGTATTGGCGGTGATGCTTTTGAGCTTTCCATCAGGAAAGAACTGCTCGATTTGCCTTGGTGAATACTGGCTCAACAGAGCTTTCCCATACCCGGTGCTATAGGCGGGCAGCTTGTTGCCGATGTTCGATACCACCCTGAACTGTGAGAATAGGTCCATCTTGATCAGGTAGAGCACATCAAGATTAGAAAGCACCCCGAAATACAGGGTCTCATTGATTTTCTGGTTGACCGACAACAGGACATTCCTTATTTTCTCCAGGATGTCTACGTTGTTGATGAACTTGTTCCCGTAGACGAACAGGCTCTCGCCTGCATAGTACCGCTCTTCGCGGGGATTGTAATGCAGGTACTTGCGCACAGCGAGCGTCGTGGCCAATGGATGAAGACTGCTTTTCGGAATATCAAGACGACGGGAAAGGTCGGCCAGGGTCAAGCCTGTCGGGTGTTCCGCCACCAATTCTAATATATCGAGTATTCGTGCAGTAGTCCTGTGCGCAGATTCAGCCATATGATTCCTTTTGTATTCGTATATACGAACTATGTTCGCGTATAAGGACATTGTACTACAAATTTTCAATTTGTAAAGCCCGGACATAGAGAAAAGGCAACCAAACCTGGTTGCCTTGCTGAATCGGGGCGAAAGGACTCGAACCTTCGATATCCTGCTCCCAAAGCAGGTGCCCTAGCCACTGGGCTACGCCCCGAAACTTTCTGGAGTATACGCACTTGAGAAGCAAAGCGTCAAGGGGTACCA
>JAAZAT010000010.1 GCA_012514185.1 Spirochaetales bacterium
GCCTTCTGAGCATAGGAGAACTGGGCATGCCCACTGATAATGATGCACTCACAATCTGGCAGTTGGTCTGACAATATCCCGATGAGCTCAAGCCCGTCCATACCGGGCATCGCTATATCGGTAACCAGGATGTCGGGTTCCAATTTGAGTGCAAGTTCTTGAGCATCAATACCATTATCAGCCTCGGCTATAACCACCATTCCCAAAGCCTTCCAATCGGTGGTGAGAATCAAGCCCTTTCTGAGAATGGTCTCATCTTCGGCAACCAACACCTTCAGCCTTTCTTCCATTGCAGCGCTCCTTGCTGTATACGAATCGTAATGGTAGTCCCCTTGCCTACTTCAGAGCTGATGGAGAATTCACAAGCACTGCCATAGTTGAGCGAAAGTCGTCTTTGGACATTCTGCAGGCCTGTCCCCTCCTGCATGGCGTTGGTGATTTCCCGATAAGAAGCCATGGACTTCGCCCTCTGGCTCTCCATGCCGACCCCATCATCGGCAATACCGAAGAGGATGGAAGCATCCTCCCGCTTTGCGCTGAGGGTCAAGCTCCCCTTTCCCCGTTTCTTCTCAAGTCCATGCATAAGGGCATTCTCCACGAGCGGCTGAAGCAGAAAGCGGGGGATCATGAGTGTATAAAGTTCCGGATCAATATCCCACTCAACTATCAAACGTTCTCCCATCCTACGTTGCTGTAAAGCCAGATAGTGAGAGATAATTGCCAGTTCCTCCTCGAGGGTAATCACTCCCTCGGCCAAATCCAGCGTGCTGCGGAGAAGCAATCCAAGTTCAACAATTGTGGCGGAAGCTTCCTCGGACTGGTTGAGCATGATGTACCATTTAACCAACTCAAGACAGTTGAATATGAAGTGAGGCTTGGTTTGCGCCTGCAAAGCCTTGATTTGTGCCGTCCTGAGGCTCTGCTCCTTTTGTTGGTTGGTCAGCAGTAATCGCTCCATGTCCATTACCATCTGGTTCACCGATTCACCAAGCACACTAAACTCATCATTGCCAGTGATGTGCGTGCGAGCAGAAAAATCACCCTCGCTGACACGCTTCAATAATGCAACAACTTCATCCAGCGGCTTGGAAGCTTTGCGACTGTATCGATAGGCAAGATAAAAGCACAAGAGGGTCATCAGTGTCCCCAGTGAAATACTGATGGTAGCCACAATGGAAGTAATCTCATCGATTTGGGCCAACGGATAGAGAGAGGCAAGCGAGAACGTAAGCTCATGATCAGTCTGGACAGAGTAAAGAAAGCGTTGGCTATTGTTGATGGATACCGGGTTATGCATGCTTTGGCTGTTCTGTCGTATGAAATCAAGCTCTTGCTCGCTGAAAATGCCATTGAGCATTCGACTGCTTGTCATATGCTCATCAAGTATTGCCACATACGGAAAGTGTGCAGATACGTACGTTTCCAACACCTCATCAAGCTGATCAAATTGAACATCGAGGATGATGAAGCCTTCAAAGGAGGCTTGCTTGACATAGCGGGCGAGTGTAAGTATTCGCCCAAGTCCGTCCTGAGCGGCATGGAGGTACAACACGTCCGCTCCATTCGCAAGGAATGCTTTTCGAAGAACACCCCAGCTACGATAGGGTTGTTGCGTGTACTCCAGAGGAGTCTCAACGGAGTTCAATCGAACCTGGCCATCAAGTGATACTACATGCACCGAGGGTTTGAGATGGCGGGCGGTGAGCAGAAGAAACAGTGCATTATAGAGATTGGTTTGTTGTTGCTGAGAAATCTGTGGTGCATACAGAGGAAGAAAGGCTTGGTCGGTGGCAATCGCATCCAACACAGTCAGGGTGTCACCAACCAAGCTCTGAAGCTGAAGAAAGAGGCGTTCATTGACTTCTATTGTTGTTGTGCGTACTCGATCCAACAGGACATTACGCACCAGAGAATAAGCCAGGGGACCGATAATCACCAACGGCAACACGCCGATAAGGAGATATGAGATCAGTAGCTGTGAGAAGAACTTTCTGAATCGTCGTTGCACGCCGGCTCTCCCAATAGAGTTCGAATGGAATGAGTATACCATGGGAAAAGAGCTTTGTTTGTGGCAAGAATATCCTGATAGGGCATGTGGTCAACACTGTGCAAGGAAGAGAAACAACCTCCTGCCTCTTCAACCAATACCTTCCCGGCAGCATAGTCATGGTACTTGAGCCGAAACTCTGCAAAAGCCTCTACACGCCCCATGGCCACATAGCATAAATGAAGCGCCGCCGACCCAAAGTCACGTACATCACCACCCTCTCTGCAAAGAAGCTCATAGATCTTCAGATGTGCAGGGATGAGCGAGGGTACTCGTAAGGGAGGAGGCGCAATACTTACTGCATCATCAATGGACTCAACAGAAGAAATCCGAATTTCCTTGCCATTCAAGAAAGCGCCTGAACCCTGTGCAGCATGAAAGAGTTCATTGGTTTGAGGAGAGAACACAACTCCTAGAACTGGATTTGTGGCAGTCACCTCGTAGGCAATGCTGATGGTATAACCGGGGATGCCATGGACCAGATTGTTTGTGCCGTCTATGGGATCGACTATCCAGGTTCCTCCATCACCATACTCAACCAGACCCTCCTCCTCACCAAGGAAGTTGTCCGATGGAAACGACTGATGAATCAAATCACGAATCAGGCGCTCGCTGGCGGTGTCCAAATGGGTGACAACATCACTTTTTCCTTTTGCTTGGAACGCAATATTCGTCATATTAGCGGACAGGATCATTTCACCGGCCTTTCTGGCCGCACTGCAAGCGACTTTCAAACGGTCGGTGAAAAGGGTCCCTGTCATACAACACTCCCTTTACCCTTGGTCAGGGTATTGAAAACAACCAGGCTGATAATGGTTGCAAACGTTAAAATTGAGGCAAGTGCAGCGGCAGTTCCGTACCCGTCTTTCATAATCTCGGTGTAGATGGCCACAGAGATGGTTCCGGTCCTTCCCGAATAGAGAATGAGGGTGGAACTCAATTCATTTATGGTGGAAATCCAGCTGAGAATGGCTCCCGAAAGAACTCCTGGAAGCATAAGAATTGCTGTAATTTTGAAGAACGTCTTCATCGGGGAAACTCCGAGATTTATCGAAGCCTCTTCACTGCTGAGATCGAGCTGATAGAGAATGCCGGTGCTTGATCGGATGATGTAGGGAATCTTTCGGATCGTGTAGCTGATGATCATGATCGCCGCTGTCCCGGTCAGTACAACGGGAGGCTTGTTGAAGGCCATAACCAAAATGATACCTAATACCGATCCTGGAATAACGTAGGGAGACATGAGAACGAAGTCCAGAATATTGGTGATGCTCGATTTCCGCCTGACAATTACATAGGAAGTGAACATGCCGATGAGAATCATGAACATCATGGCAATGGTGGAGTACAGAAAGGTTCTAGCGATGTTCGCCGAGAGCTTGAACCACACCGAGCGATAACTTTCCAAGCTGAATCCCGGGACAAACAAGGGTCCTCGCGTTTTAATAAAGGATGTGACCATCGTTGTTATCTGAGGAGCCAAGGCGCATAATGCGATGAAGTAACAAAGAATGGTCAACACCACAAACGGCAGCTTTCCAAGTTTCTTCACAGCCGGTGGACGCAGGCCGGACATGGAGTATGAACGCTTTCCGATGGAGATTTTCTGCAACAACAGAACAGACAGGGAACACAGGATGATGATGACACTCAACGTGCTTGCCATCGTGGCGTTACCCCCGATTTCGCTCATGTACTCCTCATAGACAAGAACAGGGAGAACCTTGTATCCCTCTCCGATGAGCATCGGGGTTCCCAAATCAGCCAGACTCGTCATGAACACGACTACCGCCCCGGCGGTGATTGTGGGCATGATCAAGGGGAATGTAACAGTGAGCAGCTTCTTTAGTCCATGAA
>JAAZAT010000099.1 GCA_012514185.1 Spirochaetales bacterium
AAGACGAAAACTGCGTCCAATAGTTCCATAAGTCAATAATACATATGTTTTTCCAATCTTGTCTATGGTAATACCCGCTCTGGTGGAGGATGCTGTAGCAAAGGAGACAGGGTGATATGCAAGTTGTTGCAGGAATTGATACTGGAACCCAGAGTACCAAGGTGCTCTGTTATGACGTTGATGCGAAGTGCGTTCTGTTGACCGTGAGCGCATCTCACGAGATGTTCAGCTCTGATGACGGGACGCGTGAGCAAGAAGCCGTATGGTACCTGGATGCCATCAGGTCCTGTTTCGACCAAATTGATCCGGTTGTCAAGAGAGCGATCATCGGCATCGGTGTTTCGGCTCAGCAGCACGGCTTTGTCCCCGTAGGAAAAAACGGGGAAGTGCTTGCACCGGTCAAGCTCTGGTGCGACACCTCTACAAAGGCTCAGTGTGATGAGCTGACAGCAAGGCTCGGGGGAGAGGACCGGGTGTTCTCCCTGCTGGGGAACCAGATTCTTCCAGGCTATACGCTTTCCAAGATCTTGCATCTGAAGCAGCATCGCAAGGATGCGTATGATAAGCTTGCACACATTCTGCTGCCCCATGACTATATCAACTACTATCTCACCGGGGAGTATACCTCTGAAGCCGGTGATGCTTCGGGTACCGCCTTCTTCGATGTCGAGCACAAGCGGTACAGCCGCGAAGTTCTCGAGGCCGTCGATGATTCACGTGACCTGTACAGTATGCTGCCCCCCTTGGTGGAAGCCGGCCAAAGCTGCGGCAGGGTGCAGCCTTCAGCAGCCAGGGAGCTGGGGATTCCGGTAGGTATTCCTGTTTCCTGTGGAGCGGGTGACAATATGGCGGGCGCCATCGGAACCGGATGTGTCGGCAAGGGTGATCTTACCATGAGCATGGGGACCAGCGGGACGTTGTTCGGGTATAGCGACAGCTGCATCACCGACCGAAAAGGTCGCTTGGCGGCTTTCTGCTCTTCCACCGGCGGGTACCTGCCGTTGTTGTGCACGATGAACTGCACCATTACAACCGAATCGGTCCGTTCGTTGTTCGGCTACGACGTCAAGCAGCTCGACCAGCTGGCTGCACAGGCCCCGATCGGGTGTGAAGGGGTTACCATGTTGCCCTTCTTCAACGGCGAGCGCGTTCCCAACCTGCCCCATGGCAAGGGTGTGATAGCCGGCTTGGACATGAGCAATATGAGAGTGCAGAACATCGCCCGTTCGGCCTTGGAGAGTTCCATTTATGCAATGAAAGGCGGGCTTGATGCTTTTGGCGAGCTTGGGTTTATTCCAGAGCGCATCATCCTGACCGGAGGCGGGGCCAAGAGTCCCATCTGGCGCCAAATTGCCTGTGATGTCATGCAGTTGCCGCTCGCTGTCCCGATGGTTTCAGAGAGTGCAGCGTTCGGTGCCGCCCTGCAGGCCCTGTGGACGGTGCAGGGATCGAGTATTGTGGATCTTGCCAAGGAGCACGTGCTCTTTGACGAGTCGAAATCATTTACACCGGATAAGGGAGCGGGGCAGCAGTACGAAGTCGCCTATACCCGCTATCAAGCGTATGTCGAGGCGATGACGCCTCTGTTTGCATAGGAGGATATCATGCAGTATTTTGTTGGAGAACAAGAGTATTTTAAAGGGATCGGCAAGATTCAGTTTGAGGGAAAGGGCAGCAAAAACCCTTTGGCTTTTAAATATTACGACGCTAAGAAGGTGATCGCCGGCAAGACGATGGAAGAGCACCTGCGTTTTGCAACCGCCTATTGGCACAGTTTCTGCGCCGACGGCACCGACCCGTTCGGCAATTCCACCAT
>JAAZAT010000113.1 GCA_012514185.1 Spirochaetales bacterium
TTACACCATACTTGTTGGTCTTGCTTTGCATATCTTCACCTTGGCACATTCATGAGTGTCCTCCCCGCCCCCGGGCAGGGAGGACCATACAGGTAGAATACCTTATTTGTTGAAAACTGCGTTGGAGTTCTTGTCGTAGTCGCCAAGAGCCTGTACGACAGTCTTGTCACCGGTGAACACGTACTGCAGCATATTCCACCACTCGGTGCGCATGGCTGCAAAACCCGGCATGGTGTTATAGTAGCCGCCATAGTACTTGGTCCAGGAAGCAAGCAGGTTGTACTCAGGATTTCCCGGATAGAGGTCGCCGAAGGAGGAGCGTACCGGGAAAGCACCGGTCTGCACTACGTTCTTCTTGCCCCAGACGGGATCGTCGCTGATGAACTGAACCAACTTCTTGGCTGCTTCGGCCTTGGCTGCATCCTTATTGTCAAATACGCAGAAACCGTTTACCAGATACTCGAGACTGGGAACGCCGTCGTTGCTCGGGAATGGAACGGAAACCTGGGTAAAGGCGTTTGTAGCATAGTTCTTCGCATTGGAGGTTCCCCAGCAGATGGTGGAAGCGATCTGCTGCTGAGCAAACAGCTGGAGCTCTTCAGCTGCTGCGATTGACAGGCCAGCATCGATGTAGCCTTTGCTCTCAAGATCCTTGAGCAGGGTGAGTGCTTTCACGCCCTCGGGGCTGTTCATGGTGTAGCGGCTGTTGGCCTTGTCTGCGATGGTTGCCCCATAGAGGTTGCTTACCAGTGCACGAGTGCCCTGATCACCACCCTGTCCGCCACAGTAGACGGAGATGCCGATCTTTCCTGCCTTGCCCAGAGCTTCCATGGCCTTGACAAAGTTGTCGGTCGTCCAAGTGCGGTCGCCTTCGAGGTTCACATACTGAAGAGCGCCTGCTTTCTCCTACATCTCCTTGTTGATGCCCATATAGAACGGGGAAGCACTGATGGGATACATCCAATAGGTTGAACCGTCGCTGCAGGCAGCCAGAAGATCATCATTTCCTACATCGGCTTTGAAGGCGGAGGTGAACAGGTCGTTCAAGGAGACGAGCTTGCCGTTTCTTCCATACTCTATGATGCGGCCCGGTGCGTCGAAGAGTACGTCGGGAGCCGTCCCGCCTTCGATGGCTGCGGTGATTTTCTGCGGTCCGCTGGTGAAGTCGATGGTTTCAAGTTTCACCTTGATGGTTGGGTTTGCTGCTTCAAAGGCCTTGATGATATCGGCCTCATAACTGCCGACCGGCTTGCCGCTCTCCTGGCCGAAGGTGGGGAATGCCCACCATGTGATGGTAACCGTACCATCGGAGGCGGTTGGTGCTGCTTCCTTGGAACCCGCACCAAAGACCGGCGAGACCATGAGGATGAGCAAGAGCGATACTGCAAGAAGCGATAGCTTTTTCATGTTTTTCTCCTTTTCGAACATAACCAAAGTGATTTTTATTGTTACTTGTATGCTAGTTTGAGTTTTCTAGTTTGTCAATAAAAATCTTTTAGTTGCTTTGACTTCTTGTAAAAATGTGTGTATTTTATTTATTTATAATAAATTATATACGTTTATACTACACAGTACAATGAAAGAGAGTTAGCTTCTTGTTTCTTTTCTTTGACTTTTCTAGTATTCCAGTTTATAGTCATAACCATACAAGCAACATTGCATGACAACAATCTTTAAGAAGTGTGCACAACAGTGCTATGATAAGGAAACTATGGCAATACGGACTGCAGTAATCGACCAAATTTATGACGATATACGGGACAAGATTCTGAAGAACGAGTATATACCTGGCAGCAAGCTCAGCGAGAACTCCCTTTCAGTCGACTACAACTGCTCGCGCACTCCCGTGCGGGAAGCGATCAAGCGCCTTGAACAGGATGGGTTCGTCACAGTCCTCCCTCAGAGCGGCAGCTATGTCAAGGAACTCACCCTCAAGGACTACCAGCATATTGCAGAGATCCGCACATACCTCGAAAGCCTTGCCTTCCGTCTCAACTGCGAGAATGAAGTGGACATCGCTCCCTTCGCTGCCATCCTGGATGAGATGGACACCTGTGACATGGACAAGCCCGATGAGGTGATGCACTTCAGCGACCTGCACTTTCAATTCCACCTGGAGATGGTGCGCGCTTCAGACAACGCTATCCTGTTGACCACATTCAGCAGATTGAACCTCAATACAAACAGCCTGCTCTTCTATCAAAGGCTCTCCAACCAGGGAAAGATCCAGACTCAGGACGAACACCGCAAGATTCTCGCCTATCTCGAGGCACGTGACATCACCAAGGGGGAGAAGTTCATGTTCGCCCACCTGTGGAGAAAGCGCAATGCATATAAGCGAAGCAGGGAGTAGGCAACATATTCTGAGGCATCATGGAGATTGTCCGAATCACTCTCTCCAAGCTCTGTTCGAGGAACACGCTAGCTTTAAAAACACACCTTCAACCTGTGTCCGCATGCTGAGTACTGTCTTGAATATTCCTTGAAATTCAGACGTCTTTTACGCAATATGGCAAAGCTCGAGCACGAAGAGCAAGACCGTATCAGCATGCTTATGTAGCAGCTTCTGATGTGTGCTTGGAAATCCAAGCAAGAATCTCCGCATATCCCCACACACCATCAGCTACAGAAAATCCAAGTTCCACTAAATCTTCATCAGAATATTGCAAATGAATCCCGTTGATCTGAAGGAATACATCCAACATATGAACGCCGATTCTTTTGTTCCCGTCAATAAAGGGATGGTTCTGGATAAGTCCGAAACATAGTGCGGCTGCCTTTCTCATGCTTCCAGGGTATAAATCCTCACCGTCAAATGTCTGAAATGGTGCCTGTACTGCAGAATCCAATAACCGATAATCACGGATGCCGTCCACCCCTCCTGAAACCTCTATGAGATACTTGTGAATAAGCAGGACCTGACCTATGCTGATTCGCCTCATCTTGCGAGTTCTTTATACGCGTTCGCATGGAGGTTGAATGTACGCCTGGAGATTTCCAACAACTCATCATCTCCGACTTGCTCGGCTGCCATTATTTGTTCGAAAGACACCAAAACATAACGAGGAGCGTTATTTTTTAAAATGACCACTGAGCCGTTTTCATCCACTGTTCTTGCCACCTTCGAGAAATTTCGATTTGCTTCGGTGATGGATACTAAGTTTTTCATGTCGATCAGCATATGACCACCTCCTCAGGGGGTATACTCAAGTATCCCCGATTTTTAGGATATATTCAACCTATCTATTCACTACAAATTATATAAGCCTCCGATTAACCGAGAAAATCAGAGTTTGAGTGTACATAGTGACTTGTAATTGGCATGGAGATGAACACACTGGAATGATTGCTATATATACACCTCAATTGCTGTTCACCGACCTATGGAGAAAGCGCAATGTGTATAAGCGAAGCAGGGTCTAATTGACCGGCCTGACCTGTACATAGATGATATCTTTATAGGAGCCGGAGGGAGCCAATTGTGCAATTGCCCCCTGTATCCCGCCTACTTGTATGGCCTGCTCATTCAGCCCATTGTTCAAATTTTTCCACAGTATGTCCTGTCCGCTTACGACTTCATCACCAAGAAAATAGAGGGAATAAGGGATGACATACATCCCTGGAGACTCTACCAAGTGCAGCCGAAAACCGTTCACATAGGAAGAACTGTAGAAGTTTATATATACTTTCCTTTTATTTGCCGGCACATTTTGGAGCGTAAGCTGACACATGGCAATTTGGATTGGATTATTCCCTGCAAACGCGTCTCCGATGGAAAAGTCGGTGACATTCATAATTGACAGCAAATAGTTTCCCGATGGTGGCGTCGCAGTATCATCTCCATAAGGGATGGAAGGAGGGACTACCACTTCTGGACTTTCACCAATAATCGGGATCGGCTCATCTTGAGGCAAACCTGCCGGATGTGTTACCGATACGTCTGCAGTCGTTCTCGGTCCGTTGTTCTCTCCGATAACAAGCCGAGTTACTTGGAAAGAACCCAAGGTCCCACTTACTAGTTGATAGCTTGCCCCCACCTGATAGTACTGAGCATCATGGTGACTGACAAAAAAGAAATCGACCACAAACGGACTTGGCGAAAGAACACTCTCGGAGTAACCGGCAAGAGCTTCAGATCCATCTTCCAACCACAGGGCGAAAGGAGTGGAGCTCTGCGAGGTGTAGGCATATATATAGAATTCCGTGTTTTGCACACCCCCTCCCCAAGTATTGAAAATACCCCTGAAATAGTAGGGTCGGCTGAAACCGCTCGTATCGAGGAAAGGACGCCTGAAGTAGTCTGCCGGCTCAAAAGAAATCGAAAGCGTGCCGATGTGTGCAACCAGTTTATCAGAACCAAACTTACCAGCCGGGGTAGTAGGAGTCTGAATATCAGGGCCCAGTTTGAACACCAAGGAAGATTGAGGAGTATAGGTTGCGATAATTGCTGAGTAGACGTTGGCAATAGTACAAAGCAACATCACCAACAGCAATATTTTCTTGTTCAACATAAACCCACTATAGGGTGCAATTTCTGTATAATCAAGAGATTAAGAGATATCATAAGGCAAATTCCCTAAAAAATTTCCCTCCAATTTTATACATCTGCTGGTAGCTGTATAAAAATGTATTGTTATGTAGAGGCTCTTGCGAAATAGCAAATGCTTGATATTTTCATTCTTCTGAGCTACTTGAGGCAGCTTCAGAAGCCCAGCCCAGATGAAAACAAGCATGTAATTTGAAGATTTGTATAGAAATGGACCTGACAATCCTTTATAA
>JAAZAT010000274.1 GCA_012514185.1 Spirochaetales bacterium
AAATGTCAGTGCATCAGCTTGGCTGACTTTGGCGGCATTGAAGTCGATGTAGCTGAGGGCGAAGAGTGCTGCATATCCCAAGTCGCTGATCGTAGCTGTTACTGCATACCCTTGTTGTTGGTTGATGACCGCATAGTAGTCCCACTCCTTGATCTTGAGTGCGCCACCTTTGATCTTGCGACGTTCATAGGTCCAGTACGGTTGGCGGGCCCAACCTTCCTGGATGATGCGTCCCTTTGCATCAAGCAAATCCTGTGCCTGGGTGATTTCAGTCTGCATACCTTCTCCTCCTTATCCCTTGATTCTACAAATTCCAATCATCAACTGTATAGGTGGCGACCTCGTAGGGACGGCCGTCGGCAAACAAGGTGATGGTCTTTATCCCTTTGCTGTGCAACCTGGAGCCGTAGGATCCCCAGCTGGCACTCCTTCCGTAATGGAGGTCGATACCTTCCCAGGTGCCGAAAAAATCATTGAGGTGGTCGTGGCCGCTGAACACAGCCACCGTGTTCAGCTTCTCCTGCATGGCTGCGAACAGGCCGGTATTCTCCAGCGGTGTATTCACTGTTTTATCCAGCTTGACCCCAGTTGTCTCTCCGCTCTCCCAAAGAAGCCTGAATTCTTCAAAAGGAATGTGCATGAAGGTATACAGGGGAAGTTCGCCCAATCCATCCTCAACCCAGCGATACCAGGCAATCTGGGAGGGATAGATGTAGTCGGGTGCGATGATGCCCCCATCATAGATACGGCTGTCATGGGAGTCGAGCAATATGACTGCCTGCAGAGGCTTTCCGTCCTTGGTAAGGACGATCGGATAATTGCTGCTGCCGGCAACCCAGCTCTCGCCCTGGGAGAACACAGCAGTGGGGTAGTTGTCAAGCAAGCCTGCCAAGGTGGGCTTGTCGTGGGTGTACTGTCCATCATGATTGCCGAAGCTCAGTGCCCAGGTTCGATTGTGGTGCTGCATGAAATCGGCGAATTCGGTGAGCATTTTCAGACTGTCGAAGCTGAAAAGGAGATCTCCGCTTATGACCGTCAAGTCGGGATCGGTCTCCATGAACGCCTTCTCAAGCAGGGCATAGAGGTTTTTTCGACCGGAAAAGGGTCCTCTGCGCAGGTGAAAGTCGGTTCCCCACAGAATGGTGAAGGAATCCCCTTTATAGGGTATGGTGAAGGCCTTTTGTTCTCGTATGGCCTGGTCAAGATCGAACGGGTGCTCTGGTACAACAAAAAGTTCGGTATGCCGGTCAAAGTCCTGAAAGAGTTTGGTGTTGGTCAGTCCGTCGATGACCAGATAGGTGGCAATTCCTGCTGCTATGAGCAAAACTGCCAAAAAGATGAGTACTGTTTTGAGAATCCAGCCGGTTGTTGGTTTCATACAGCCTGTAGCCTAGCATGGAACAGCCTGCAATTCCATATGAAAAAGCCGGCACGAATGCCGGCTCTTGCGATTGATGCATGCTCTTTCTGTTACTGGCCAAGCACCACAGTCAGGAAGGTGGTCAGGAAGTTGTCCTCGAAGGCATCGGAGGTATACAAGGCCTGGGAGAAATCCTGCTGGTTCTGGCTTCCGCTGTAATAGTCATAGAACATCGACAGGTAGCTGGTCATTCCTTCATCCTGGGTGTCCTCCCCAACTTCGAGCAGCAGGTAGGAGGAGCCGACCTTGATCGGGTCGAGCAGGGTGTTTGGCTGGGCGGTGTAGAGCTCTTTGGCGACATCGCCGGTGGCGGCACTGCCGAGCAAACCGGACGGATCGGTATAGGTGAAGTCGCTCATGTAGCTGCTCTTGCCTGCGTTGTAGGGAGTCGCCCCTACTTCAACGACTTCCAGATTATTCTGAAGCGCCACCTCATCAAGGCCTTCAGCCTTGGCCTTTTCGGCCCAGCTCTTTGCCAGGTCTGAAAGATAGGTGTCGATCAAAGCGGAGTCGTTGACTGCAAGGTATGCCTTCACCGAAGCAAGTACCGCTTCGCTGGCATAATCGCTCTCCACGGCAGCACTGTTGATCTTGTACAGTGTGAACGAGCCGTTTGCCTCGAACGGGCCAAGAACGTCTCCATCCTTTGCACTGAGCAGGGCCAATGCCTCGTCAGGGTTCTTGAAATTGGAGAGGATGCCGAAGTAGTACAGTTGGCCGACCTTGCCCTCAGCCTCTGCGTAACTGTCAAGGCTGTTTGCTGCTGCTGCCGCCTCGAACGTAGTCTGTCCGCCCTTGATGGATTCATACACCGTCTTGGCCTGCTCTGCCGTTTCTACGGAGATGATGCTCAAATCCATGGTGTAGAAGAGCTGCTTGTTCTGCAGGGCATACTGGGAGGCCAATTCATTGGGGTACTGGTTCTGGTCGACGGCAAGATACCGGAAGGTTCTTCCGTTGCCGGCCATCGCTGCAATATAGTCAGCCTCGGCGCTGGAGGAGAGAACGGTTCCGACATCGTCGACTACAATCTGGTAGGGGAGCGAACGGCGGATGGATTTCTCAACATTTGCCTTGGTCTCGGCACTTGCATTCTGGTAGGTGGCAACATCAAACTTGCCGTCCTTGTTGTAGGCACCGCTGTTGATGATCGCCCTATTGACCACTTCATCGGCGGCAATGATGCCTGCCTTGGAGGCCAATTCGTTAATTGCGGTGAAAATCACTGTACTGTCGTAGGCACTTTTCCAAATCTGATAGAGAGCCTGGGTCTGGTCTACTCCGCTTGATTTGTACTGGTCGGCATAGTTCTGGACCTGGTCATAGAAGTAATTGCCGTAGGCGTACTTGATCTCCTGCTTGCCGTACTTGCCGAAAACGATCCCATCACTCGTCCTTTTCCCGACAAAGGCTTCAATTGCGGGGGCCAACACAAAGGAGATGGCGATGAGAATCAGGATGAGCATACCCAGAACCCAGCCAATGGTGATCTTGCGTTTTGGTTTGAGAGCGGCTTCTTTCTTGCCCTCAACAGCTACTGCGTTCTTTTTTGCTTTACCGATGGTGAGCTCTTTTGCTTCACCTTCGGGCTTCTTCTCATTTGCGTCGTCGTTTACAGACATGATAAACCTCTTTCTCCGGAGCATTTTCCGCATGAGCGGACAGTCTTATGAAAAATAGCATTTCACCTAGCTACTGTCAATGAATTGCTGTATAAAAGCAAAAACGCCCATTTTATTTCGTATTGACATTCAAAGAGCCAATGGGTATATTGAACCTCGGCTGTGAAGCTGACGGGTAGTAGCGCAGGGGCTAGCGCACTTGGTTCGGGACCAAGGGGTCGGAGGTTCAAATCCT
>JAAZAT010000312.1 GCA_012514185.1 Spirochaetales bacterium
GATCAGATAGGATATAGGAGAGAGAGAATTCACTTCTCCCAGAGTTTTGCAATCCATACTCCATCAAGGCAGGAGACAACGCTGTCTCTCCGCAACAGACAATCAAACCACCACTCTTGCCATAATGAATGAGAGTATCAATTGCTGTCTTGGATAGATGTGAGACATGAGGAAGTACTATCACCTTGTATGATTGCATGTGTTCACCTGTTGCATCCTCATCAAATAAAAAGTCTACTGGAATGTGAGCATCGCGTAATAGCTTATATGAACCAACAATATCCTTGATGAAGTTTGATTGATCCTCATGTATCTTGGTCTCCTGGCTATGGTAGATCGCAGCGTAGCGCTGATGCTCCCCTTCCCTCGTATGACCGAATTTTTGAATGGTTTGGAAAATTGTACGAAGGTCGCATGTATAGAGCGCAGTATCAAAGCTACCATCAAAATAGGGTTCATCATCCAATGTAATGGTTCCCCCGTGGGAAAAGACTGTCATACATTCAAAAAACAGCTGATCAAACGGCTTTCGTGTAAAATCCCAGGTATTCACAAACCTGCCGATAAGAGCTTCGAATGGTCGTTGCTTTGCAACACCCCTGAGAAATCTGGAAAAGAATTCCGGGGATTCCAACCCTGTCCAGTCGGTATATGCCTCACCAGTGACAACATCTGCTTCTTTTTGAGCCCCAATAGCCCGACTACCCATGGTCAATGGAGAATAAGGATACCCCCAGTAATTATTGATAATCTTCAGATTGCTTCGTGTTGTTCGCAGCAGTCGGTACAACTCCTTGTAAAGTTCTTCAATGTAATCAAATCTAAAATTTAAGAAATCATTATCTTTCCGTTCCAAACCTCGGGGCAACAAATCCTTGATGGTTGCTGCATATGGGGATTCCTTGTATTTCTTTTGACAGTATTCACAATAACATCGACCTGAACCAATAATTGTCATATCAATCCAAAAACCGTCAACTTCAGTTTCACGCGCAATTTCCTGCACCTGATCCAACACATAGGATCGATACGGGCTATTGATGCACAGCGTTTTCCATCGAAACTCTTCAGATTCACGACTTCCAGAGTAGTCGACAGTCAGCCACTCAGGATGTGCCTCTGCTTGAATCTCATCCCATGCAACCGAGTAATAAGCAATGACCTCCTTGCCTGCAGCATGGAGTCGTTTCGTCATCTCCCTGAGAAAATCAAGGGAACCGAGACCCTCATGTTTATGACCCACATGTGTGTCGTAGTATGCATTGCCATATTGACATTTAGCATACAGGATTACCGATTCTGCAGAGGATTCGACAAGCGCTCGAGCAAGCAGGTCCACATCAAACCGTGTGGCCACCTGCTTCTCATTCCACTCTGGAAGGTGCATATCAAAAAAGATTCTGGTCTTCTGTTCAGTGTTCATACTATTCATGCACTATCCTTTTATTCCTGTCGATGTAATGCCCGCGACATAATATTTTTGAAGAAAGAGAAAAACAAAAATTATCGGTATTGTTGCAATGAGCATTCCAGCATACAGAACCCCAAAGTCATTGAAATACAATCCTGAA
>JAAZAT010000180.1 GCA_012514185.1 Spirochaetales bacterium
AAATGTCAGGCTTTTGCTATTTTGCAAGAGCCTCTATAGTTTTCAATTTCCCCTGTTATCTACCGCAAAGGTAGCTTAGAAAAAGTGAGGAAATGGTGCTTGGCAAGATGAGGGGTTATCTACCGCATAGGTAGCTCAGAAATCACCTATGTTCTACTATCTCAAACTCATACGTCTCAAAGTCTGCGTGCAGCTCAATCGATTCTGATTCCGTCTTCCAAGTGAGAATCAAATGCTGTTCATCACTAAGTGTTTGGGAGAACTCACCGTTGAACGCAGGATGTGTTGAACGTAGCTCCATCAAAGCAAGTAGCTTTTGCACAACCGGTCGTTTCACTTCCTGTTCAATCTCTTCCAAGGTGTAATAGTGGCGGTTGATGTTCCTGCCCTCTTTTGTTTCTTCCAGCAATTGGATGTCATTTTTACCTGCCAGCATCCCCACATAATAGACCTGGGGAGTACCAGGGGAGAAGAACTGCAGGGCACGGGCGAGAAGGTATGCCTTGTCGTCCTCACCGAGGGCAGAGTAATACGTGCAGTTGATCTGATAAATATCCAGGTTGTTGTACTTGGCCGTATTGTAAATGCGCTTCACATTCGCCCCGTAGGTGAACAGATGCTCCTTGGTCGCCTCTATCTCCTCGTCAGGGAGCAAACCTCGCACATCCACCACTCCGATGCCATCGTGGGTATCGAGGGTGGTGAACTGGTTTCTCGGACAAATCTCATACCAGTTCGAAAGGTAGGAGGCTTCATGAAAGTACAAGGCATGCAATACCAGCATCGGCAGAGCAAAGTCATAGACCGGATAGCCATTTCTCGCAAGCTTCTCCTGGATGGAAAAGTGCTCGTGGATTTCAGGAAGAAGACCCACATCGTAGGCCCTAAGCACATCGGCACAACGCTTCAGGATTTCCCAGACCTTCGGTTCAACGAAGAAGCAGTCGGTGTCCTTCACTTTTGTTGTATAGGCAAACGCATCGAGACGGATCGTAGCCGCTCCATGCTCTGCCAAGAATCTCAGATTCTCATCGAGAAAGCGAAGCCCTTCCTCAGTCTCCAAGTTGAGGTCCACCTGATCATCACCAAAGGTGAACCAGATATTGCGCTTCGTCCCATCAGAAAAGGTAATTGAGCGGATGGGAGCCTTGGGTTTGCGCTTATAAATCTTCCCGATCTGCTCCTCGGTGGGTGTGCTCCCCCAGAACTTGTCGAAATCGATGAACAGATTTTTGTACTGTGAATCATCACCCTTATCAACGAAGTCTTGAAAATACTCGCTGCTCGTAGAGATATGGTTGATCATATAGTCGAACATAAGGTCGTAACCATCGGCTAGCTTTCTCATATCAGACCAGTCTCCGAATGAGGAGTCAATCTGGCGGTAGGTCATGGGGGCGAAGCCCCGGTCACCCGAGGAAGGGAAGAACGGCAGAACATGAATGCCGGTTACGGCTTTTGAGAAATACTTGGAGACGACTTGTTCCAAATCGCTAAGATTGCGACCAAG
>JAAZAT010000091.1 GCA_012514185.1 Spirochaetales bacterium
AAGCTCTCCAAGATCAAGAACATCGTGGGAGTCAAGGACAGCAGTGGAGATTTCACCCTGACCAGCGAGTACATCCGCAATACGTATCAGGCTGAGAAGCCGTTCTATGTATTGAGCGGACGTGACACCCTGATACACGCCTGCCTCTGTTACGGCGGTCATGGAGCCATTACGGCATGCGCCAACATCGCCCCCCGTCTTATGGCTGACATCTACGACAAGTATGCGAGTGGGGATGTGGCAGGTTCATTGGAGGCACAATACAAAATCGCTCCGGTGAGAATGGCCTTCAACCTAGGCTCCTACCCCACCATCCTCAAGGAGAGCCTTGAACTCTTGGGTATCGATGCAGGTCCATGTTTTGCACCCGTTGGACCGATGAGCATCGAGAACAAGGCACTGTTGAAAAAGGCTTTGCTCCAGGCAGGAGTGTTGGCCTAGAACATCGATCCATCGTCTTCGGCACCTCCTGAACCTCCAAGCTGAACATGAGATGGGACAACAAGTGGGGATAAGGCGGGGATGAAGATGTTTTCCTTGCATGGGGTACACCTTTGGGTGTACCCCTTTCCTTAGTCCATCAAATACCCGCCGTTGATGTTCAGCGTTTCTCCGGTGATGAAAGAAGCCTCATCGCTGGCCAAAAAGAGGGCAGCAGAAGCTACTTCCTCAACCGTACCCATCCTTCCGAGCGGTATCGCACCCACCACCTGGCGTCGTTTCTCATCCGACCATTGATTGCTCATTTCGGTGACGATGGCATGGGGGGCGATGGCGTTGACCCGGATTTGATACGGTGCCAGCTGTCGGGCAAGCGATCGGGTGAGTGTAGTCAAAGCTCCCTTGGAGGTTCCATACACAGGGGCAGCGGTAATATCGCCGCATTTGGCCGCCACCGACGAGATGTTCAAGATTGTCCCGCTTTTTTGGTTGGTCAGGAAGGGAATGACAGCTTTGCTGCAATAGAATGCAGCATTGACATTCACATCCATGACGGAATGCCAGGTTTCCAAAGACATTTCCAGTACTCCTTCTCGGGAAATGGTTGCCGCATTGTTCACCAGAATGTCCAGCCCTCCCCACAGCGCTGCAATGTGATCGATAGCTTTTTTAACCGAAGCATAGTCGGTGATTTCCGTTTGGATGGCAATCGCCGAACACCCTTGGGCTGTCAGGTGTTCGATAAAGGGAGAGATATCCCTTCTTGCCAAAAGAGCTATGCTCGCCCCTTCTTGTGCAAAACGTTCAGTGATTGCTCTTCCTATTCCCCGGTTTCCCCCGGTGATGACAACTCGCTTGCCTGCTAATCTCATATCTGACTCCTTAGACTCTCAGTGTACAGGAAAAAGAAGAAAATTGCTTCCTATTTGACCCTCTGAATGCTTTTCGCTACACTTGCGCCAAGTGAGGACAGCATGGATAATTTGACAACTGGAATGAATAAAAAGGAGCTCTTTCTCTTTGCTCTCTACATAACAGGCATGGTTTTGGTTAATACTGTCGGCAGCAAGATCATCAGCCTGTTCGGGGTGCGGGTTTCAGTCGGTATCTTTTTCATGCCGGTGCTTTTTTTAATCACAGACATAGTCGGTGAGGTAAAGGGACACGACCATGCAAAGCTGTTCGTCAACTACTCAATCATCATGCTGGTCATCCTTTTCATCACAACAGCGCTGTTCGTACAAGTTGCGCCGCATCCGAGCTGGGACCTGCAGGACGAGTACCGGCAGATTTTCGGTATGAGCATGCGTATGAGCCTTGCCTCGCTGATAAGCTTTTCCATCAGCCAAACAGTTGATGTCAATATCTTTTTGCTATTCAAGAAACTGAACAAAGGAAAGCATCTATGGCTGAGAAACAATCTCAGCACCATCACCAGCCAGTTCATCGACACCGTTATTTTTATGTTTATCGCATTTTATC
>JAAZAT010000085.1 GCA_012514185.1 Spirochaetales bacterium
ACCATCGATAAATTCATCGATTTGTGCCAAGGCATGTTGGACAATGTTCAGAAAGCGAGATAAGTAAGTGAATAGCGGGTTGTCCGGTCTTGTGCCAAGTACATGGACAACCCATACTTTTGCAGGGGGCTTCATGTGAAAATCCGAGCATCCAGAGTGAACAGCCAGAGCATTGAACCCTATCTGCTGATTGCACCGCTTCTGGTTCTTCTGCTTGTATTCATTCTCTACCCGGTGGTTGCCAATATCTATCTGAGTTTCTTCAAATGGAAAGGGATGGGAAAGGCGACGTTCATTGGATTGGAAAACTATCGGACCATGTTCAGTGATGAGACTTTTTGGGTATCGATCAAGAATACCATGGTCCTTCTGCTCTATATCCCGTTGGGAGTCATGCTTCCCGTTCTCATCTCCGCCGTACTGAGAGAGGGACTCAAGGGATGGTCTCTTTTCAGGGCGATCATCTATCTACCGAATATTCTCGGGTATGTGATCATGGGGATGATCAGCAGTATTCTGTTCAGAAAGTTGGGTCCCATAAATCATGTACTGACTGCAATGGGGTTGGAATCATTGGCTCTCGATTGGTTGAGCATTCCGATTCTGGCTCTCAATACGCTGGGCTTGGTCTATGGCGTCTGGCTTCGTTTGGGATTCGGATGCATCTTCTTTCTTGCTGCGATGAGCGGCATAGATGCATCGCTCTATGATGCTGCAAAAATTGACGGAGCGCAGTGGTGGCGGACATTCTGGAATGTCACCATTCCTTCCATTCGGTTTTCGATTGAGTTCTGGATTGTACTTTCCTTCATCGAGATCCTTGCCCGTGCATTCTCCTTCATCTACTCCTACTCCCGCGGTGGTCCGGGGTTCGCAACCTTCACCTTGGAGTACGGAATCTACAATGAAGGTTTTGTTGCCTTCAATATGGGCTATGCAAGTACGTGGGCAAGTGTGTTGTTCGTTGTGTGCGCAGTCATCGCATATTTTCAGATTGTCTTGATGAGGAAGAATTCGGATGTCCAATAACTATCAGAAGGTTGTGAAAGGCATCATGTATCTGGTTCTGGTGATATGTGCCTTGATGGCCCTTTATCCCTTGTACTTCATGCTCATCACCAGCCTGAAAGGATCGGCTGAGTACGTAAACAACAAGCTGTTCATACCCAAGGCTCCTGGTATGGACAACTACCACTATGTCTGGGTGAAAGGCAACATGCTCAGGTATTTTCTCAACAGCTGTTTATTGATTCCCAGCGGCTTGGTGTTGTATCTCTTTGTTTGCATCACCGCCGGTTTTGCCTTCGGGCGCCTGAAGTTCCCCTTCCGGTTCGCGCTCTTCCTTTCGGTCTTGTTCCTGATGATTTTCCCACAGATGCTGCTTTCAATACAAATATTCCAGATTTGCCGGAAACTGAACCTGATCAACAATTACGTGGGCTTGATCCTCGTATGGGTGGCTTACTTCGGGCCCTTCGGAACCTATATCATGACCACCTACTATGCAACGGTTCCCATTGAAATGGTCGAGTCCGCACGCCTTGATGGAACCGGTGTCTACAAAATGTTGTACTACATCATGGTCCCGATTGCAAAACCCATGATTGTCATCATCATAGTCATCGGTACGCAATCCATGTGGAATGAGCTGCCATTCTCTCTTCTGTTGTTGCAAACTGAATCACTGAGGACCATCACCCAGGGAATCGGTTTGCTGAAAGGACAATATGGGCTGGATGATACGATTCTGTCGGCTGCCATCCTGTCTGCCTCTGTGGTTCCCCTGTTGCTGTTTCTGTTCTTCCAGCGTCAGATAACCATGGGGGCTTACAGCGGAGCGGTCAAGGGCTGATGGTGCATGATACAGGCAAAGGGTGAGTATGAAACAAAGAAATCGCTTTCTATTTGATATGTTGGATCAGGACATCCCTGATGCAAAAAGAGATTCGATATACCGTGCAGGAAGGCCGGTCTCTGTACACGAACAAGGCCTTGCCTCAGTAGTGGAGGTTCCTTTTCTCAAGCAGGAGATGAAAAATCTGTTTCTCCATCCTGCAAAGCCGGAGGTGGCAAAGAGTGCCGATCTGGTTGTGCGTTCTTATGGCTCCTCCATCGTTCGCTTGACACTAGGCGGTGGGACTTCCATCAGTTCGGATGCCCATAACCCGATGTTGGAATTCGATCCCACACTCAAGCAGGAGGCTCTTCGCTCGGTCAAGACCGACAACGGCTGGGATTTTTTGGACGCATGCGGCAAGAAACGGATGCAGATACAGACCAAGGAGGAGAAGCCGGAAATCTGGAGTACGCTGCAACCTGAACCCCCGCAGACCTTCGATGCAGTGGTGTTTCCTGATGGCAGGACTGCTGTTCCTTTCATGGCTTATGATGATTTTTTCCCTTCACAGTCGGAATCGTTCAGTCTGGGGTTCGTTGAACGGGATGGCGCTGTCGATCGATGGGTGTATTCACTCTATGCCAAACCGAACGAAAAGTTCGTCGGTACCGGAGAGCGTTTTGCCGCAATGAATTTGGCAGGGAAAACCTTTGTGCTGGAAAATACCGACGGGCTTGGCGTGAACAGCCGCCGCGCCTACAAGAACGTGCCGTTTTACATCTCCAGTGAAGGGTATGGGTTGTTGATTATGACTTCAGCCCATGTTCGTCTCTCCTTGTCCGATGTTTCGACCCGGGCGGCCCAGGCCGTGGTTGAAGACGATGGCTTGGACCTGTTCTTCATCGGTGGAGACTCTATCGAGCAGATAGTGTTGAATTACCGGAGGATTACCGGGTTTCCCTCCGATGTGCCGGTGTGGTCGTATGGGACTTGGATGAGCCGGATGAGTTACTTCTCTGCCGATGAAACGCGGATCGTGGTGAAAAGAATGCGCGAAGGGGGATTTCCCTGTGATGTCATCCACATCGATACCGGCTGGTTTGAGAAAGATTGGAAATGCGAATGGGAATTCAGCAATACTCGATTCCCGAACCCAAAGGCTTACCTGAAAGAGATGGAAGAGCAGGGGATACGGGTCAGTCTTTGGCAGCTTCCCTGCATAGCCAAGGATACCAAGCACTACGCAGTTGCACAAGAACATCGGTATATAGCTCCAAAAAGTGACCATGTTGCATTGGGGTCGAATTTCAGCGAGGTGGAGTTCGACGGGAACATCGACTTTACGAATCCAGAAGCCGTACGTTGGTACCAAGGTCTTTTGGCTCGGTTGTTGGAGCTCGGCGTTGCAGTTATCAAGACGGACTTCGGTGAGGTGATCGAGGAACATGCGTCCTACTATGGGATGCCGTACCGAACACTGCACAACCTGTATGCCCTGCTGTATCAGAAAGCAGCCTATGAGGTCAGCAAAGAGGTGAAAGGACCTGATGCAATGATCTGGGCCAGGGCGGGTTGGATCGGATGTCAGCGCTATCCTCTCCATTGGAGCGGTGACTGTGCCTGTTCCTGGGATGGCATGGCCGGCTCGTTGAGAGGCGGGCTTCATCTGGGTCTTTCCGGGTTCGCATTCTGGAGTCACGATGTTCCCGGCTTCCAAGGTATTCCCAGCTTCATGAACAGCCGGCCGAACAACGATTTGTATATTCGATGGACGCAAATGGGAGTGTTTACTTCCCATCTCAGGTATCACGGGACGACGGCACGCGAACCATATGAATACCCCGAGGTTGCCGATCTTGCACGACAGTGGCTGCGGCTCCGCTATGCCTTGATTCCCTATCTTGCACAGGAGGGGAGAAAAGCTACGCAAACCGGATATCCCGTTGTACGAGCTCTCATCTTCCACCATCAGGATGATCCTTTGTGTTGGTCAATCGATGACCAGTTCTATTGCGGGGATGCGTTCTTGGTTGCTCCTGTCATGAACAGCGAGGGGATTCGGGATGTCTATCTGCCTGCAGGTGAGTGGGTCGATTTCTGGAACGGGGATGTGATGCAAGGCGGTGTCTGGCTGAAGGATGTAACCTGTCCTCTTGCCTTGTTGCCCGTATTCGTGAAAAAGGATGCTGTGATTCCCATCTACCCGGAGCTTGTTCAGCATACCGGGCAGATGGAGAAGCACAAGATCCAAAAGCTGAGTTTTGATGCATCCTATACAGGGTTCAAAACATCAGTGTTGGGAACGATGATTCCTTTGGGTGAGGGTTGAGCAGCGCCTCTCCCCCCTAATAAGCTCCGCGTATGTGTTGGGCCACCTTGCTTTCATAGAAGCTTTGGATTTTGGCATGCAGCTCATCACTGAGCGGGGGCAGCGCTGAAATCGATGCATTTGCCTTGACCTGGGGAGGGCGGCTTGCCCCTGGAATGACGACGGTTACTGCATCGAAGTCCAGGATCCAACGTAGTGCCATCTGGGCCAACGTCATTCCTTCAGGTTTCAGCAAGGAGAGCTCTTCAGCTAGTTCAACTCCCTTCTCAAAGGGAACGCCGGCAAAGGTTTCTCCCACATTGAACGATGCTCCATCACGGTTGAAGTTGCGGTGGTCGCTTGCATCGAAAACAGTGGTTTTTTGCATCTTGCCGGTAAGCAGGCCGCTGGCCAACGGCACCCTTGCAATGATCGATACCTGTTTTTCCTTGGCTTTTGCAAAGAGTTCACTGATGGGTTTCTGTCGAAAGATGTTGAAAATCACCTGCAGGGACGCGAGCCCTTCCTGCTCAAGACAGAGCAGGCCTTCCTCGACGGTTTCGACGCTGGCGCCGAAATGCTCGACCTTGCCTTGCTTTTTCAGCTCCCGCAGCGTATCGAAGACGGCGCCTTCCGCCATGACTTCACGGGGAATGCAATGCAGCTGGGTAAGGTTCAGCCGTTCCAATCCCAATCTCATCAGAGACGCTTCGGTATGCTTGATGATGTTCTCTCTGGTAAAGTTCTCCGGCCATCCGGGATTTGAACCTCGACCGAGTTTCGTGGCAACGAATACGTTGTCAGAGTGAGTACGGAGGAATTTTCCGATGAACTGTTCGCTTCTTCCATCACCATACACATCGGCGGTATCGAAAAACGTGATGCCTTCTTCTGTTGCAGAGGCAAGGATTCCCATGGCGGTTTTCTCGTCAACCGTTCCCCATGAGCCTCCGATTTGCCAGGTTCCCAGTCCAACTTCAGAGACGAGTCTTCTGTCCGGTCCAAATGGTCGCGCTTTCATAATTCTGTACTCCATGACGTTTTGTGGTATCTATCAGCCTATACCCTTCCAGGAAAGAATGCAAATACATTCCCCGAATCAGAGGAATTGGGATTAGATCCAGACGAACAGTGCTGTTGAGGTTCAGTGTATGCCTTTATCGGCAAGTGTTCCAATGTTTTTCAATTATTACGCATTGATTTCTTGCCGATAAAATGTTATACATGCTTGAAGGTAAAGAAATATCATGAAGTATCTATCGGTAGTTGAAACTGCGAAGAAATGGAATATGCCAGAGCGCACTGTGCGTAACTACTGCGCAAAGGGGAAGATTCCTGGTGCCTTTCTTACCGGTAAGACATGGAATATTCCAGCCGATGCCGTGCAGCCCGGAAGGATTAATGCAGCTGCAGCCAAACCAAGGTCTCTGCTGGATACTCTTAAGGCTGAACAAGCTGCCAAAACATCAGGCGGTATCTATCATAAGGTGCAGGTAGACCTTACGTATAATTCAAACCATATCGAAGGAAGCCGCCTGACCCACGATCAGACCCGGTATATGTTCGAAACAAACACCATCGGCTTTTCTACAGGATCCATGAATGTTGACGACATCGTGGAGACTGCCAACCATTTCAAGTGCATCGATATGATACTAGAGAGAGCAAAATATGCTCTCTCTGAGAGTTTTATCAAGGAACTTCACCGTACGCTGAAAAACGGCACCAGCGACTCTCGACGAAACTGGTTTACAGTGGGTGGCTACAAGCATTTGCCTAATGAGGTCGGTGGCAGAGAAACTATCTCTCCTGAAAGAGTACCGGCAGAAATGCGTGCACTTTTGGAAACATACAATGCAATACAAGAGAAAACACTGGATGACATTATCACCTTCCATGTACGATTTGAAACGATCCATCCGTTCCAGGATGGAAACGGTCGTATCGGTCGGCTGATCATGTTCAAGGAGTGTCTGGGAAATGACATCGTGCCGTTTATTATCGATGATGCCATGAAGATGTTCTATTATCGTGGCCTTCATGAGTGGAACCGCGAAAAGGGCTTTCTCAGAGACACAATCCTTGCAGCTCAGGATGATTTTAAGAAATTCCTGGACTATTTCAGAATTGCATATTGAGTGATGCATCGTACTTGGAAAAAGCATTCCATGTGAGACTTCGGGGTATTCAAGATCACTATACAAGCATTGAGAAGTTACTCGATTAATAGACCTACTTCTATACGATTGGGGATCAGAGTGCATCAAGCGCGGATTCATCAAGGAGAAAATCCAACAAGCCAATGGTAATCACGCCTTTCTCGTTCACCCACGGTTTCATCCTTGTTTTTGTTATGATGATCTTACGGAAAAAATCATCCAGTTCAAAAAAAGGTCGTTCTTCCCGCTGTCTTGCATCCGGAGTGTCCATTCTCAGGGCAGACTGGATGTAATACTTTTTCATCCCTTTGTTGATGATGAAATCAATTTCCAGATTGCTCTGACGCATTTTTTGGTCATCTTGTTTTCCATGTACCGATACAACACCTACATCAACAGCGAAGCCTCGGCTGATAAGGTTATTGAAAATGATGTTTTCCATTATGTGGGATTCCTCTTGCTGTCGGAAGTTCAATCGAGCATTCCTGAGTCCCAAATCCGCACAGTAGTATTTTGAAGGATAGGAAAAATATTTTTTCCCCTTGACGTCATAACGCTTTGCACAGTTGAATAAAAATGAATCACAAAGGTACCCAAGATACGAAGATACTGTATTTGAGTTTACTTTCGTCCCTCTTGCCGACGACAGTGCGTTTGCAAGACGATTGGCATTAGTCTGTGATCCGATGGAAGTGCAAAGCTCATCGGTAATCTGTTCCAGCACATCAGGTAGCGTAATCTTATATCTTTCGATAATATCCTTGAAGTAAATCTCAGTGAAAAGATTTTGTAAATATCCCACCTTATCTTCCGGTTCTGAGTAACGCAATACTCCTGGAAGCCCTCCGAACAATGCATAGTGCTCGTATGCATCCTCTTTATCTCCACCTATATAGTCGTAAAACTCCTTGAAAGATAGTGGCCAAATTTCAACCGTATCTCCACGGCCACGGAATGATGTCAAGACATCTTTGCTGAGCATTTTTGAATTGCTCCCTGTGACATAGATGTCTGCATTTTTCAATCTCATGAGTCCATTGAGCATATCGTAAAGCTCTGTCGTAATGGTATTATCCATTTCATTACGCTTGATTGCATATTGCACTTCATCAATGAAGACATAGTGCATTTGGCTGGAGCCTTCCAATTTTGCTCTGATGTAACTATTTAGCTTGGAGACATCACGGTACTGTGCAAAGTGGATATCGTCCAAGGCTATGCCAATAATTTGTTCTTCTTTCACTCCAGTGGAGATAAGGTAATCATGATAGAGATTGAACAAGAGATAGCTCTTGCCACTTCTTCTCAAACCAATGATGACTTTCACCATTCCGTTTTCCCTTCTTCGTATAAGTTTTTGAAGGTAATAGTCACGCTTGATTATCATTGTATACTCCCTTATTTAGAAGTAGCACGTTTTATTGAGCTACTTCTAAATGAAGTGTATCGGACAACACTTGATAGTGCAAGCATAGTGCCACGAAGTTTGTATGAGGACTCCATCCATCCTGTTCAAGAGGGGTTCATCATGGATGATGGTTTGTACGAGTGGAACAGCAGCAAGAGTTGTCCTTCCTTGCTGCATTCTACGTTTGGGTTCGTCCCGCCAAGGATTGCTCTTTACAGCCATTGCCCTCTACCGATCGCGTTCGGTTCATTTTCTGACTCATTCATATGTTGGAAGCTGATGTCCCTCGACAAGAGTCAAACGAGGCGGTTGCTTGTTCTCCAGGAAAAACTCTGCAACACTGCGATCGAGGATCTCATTCCCGTACGGAAGGAGGATGCAGTGCTGGTACTCTCCTTCGAGCACAATCATGCTTGCTTGCTCCAAGGCTGAAAAGGTCCGGACGGCACTTTCCAACGGAGTATACGGATCGTACTCAGACTGTACGATGAGAATGGAGGCATCCTGGGGTATTGACTCTATAGCAGGACGATTCACAGGAGCCTTATCCCAATACAGTGCAGGATTCTCGATATAGAATCCTCCAAACTCGGGATATTGCTTGATGTGCAATGCATTCTGAAGCAACCAGGAATCCCTATCATAGAGCGTATTGGTGTCCATGCTCTGGACCGCCCACCAGACAGCATCACTTCCGCTTACCTCGACAGGTTCTCTCTGGCGGTTCTTGAGGGCATAGTACTCTTCTGCCAGCATGTGTCCCTTCTGCAGGAGTACTGCCGAAGACTCTTCATCCACTTGCCAATCGTACTGTGCAAGAAGGCGGTGCAACTGCTCTTCCTCAAGATCTGGTTCGTTTTCAAGCAATGTATTGATTACCAGGGCTGAACGGAGCGTGAAGAGGGCAAGCATTGCCTGCTCGGAATAGGAGATATGTTCATCCAATGCCTTCATGGTTGCATGCTTGAGCCATCCCTCCAACGATGAGAGGTTTTGCCTCACCTCTGCTACGGAAAAGCCGAGATGGAAGAGGTGAGGATACGTTGCTGCATGAGGAATCAGCTTGGTTTCCAGCACTCGCTGCATTCCCATTTCTTGGACTAACAAGGCTCCGTTCAAGGGCTGGGTGATGTCCGTCTGCCCGATCAAAAGGAGTTTTCCTACTCTCTGAGGGAAGAGTGAAGCATACCAGGTTCCGAGCCAGGTACCGTATGAGATGCCCATGAAGTTCAGCTTTTCATCTCCCAAGGCTTCCCTGATGACATCCATATCACGCGCTGTTGCCTCTGTGTTGATATGGTTCGTCATTGGATTGGCGAGGCAGGCTTCAGCAATGGCGGAGGCGTTGGCTTGATTAGCCGCAAGGTTGGCTTCACTTCCATCGGCGGAGAGAATCAAAGCAGGTTCCAGCAGTGCATCAGAGCTGCAGATAAGGTTTGTGCTTGCTCCCAAGCCCCGTGGAGAGAAGCCTACCAGGTCGTAGTGTTCAGCCACTTCTTGGAAGAGGGTGCCTGCACCCGTAGCTGAAAGGGGATAATCCTCGCTCCACAGGTAGCTGAAGAGCAGTCCATAGATGAGCCCGTCTCCTCCCGGTCCTCCGGGGTTGAAGAGAATCGAGCCCCAACGTTCTTCTTTGTTCCTTGCTTCAACTTTGAGCACAGCAACATCGATGGTTCCTGCTGTGGGATTCTCATAGTCGAGCGGAACGGTGATGGTGGCAAACTTTGTCCTGTCGGCGAAACGCTTGTGTAGATTAGCATAGTCGGCATATGCACCTTCGGCTTTCCACTCTTCCCAGATTACGGATGGCTTTTGGGCCAAGGATGTGTTCGAAACACTTGTGCAACCAGCCAAGGACAGCAGTATCAAT
>JAAZAT010000064.1 GCA_012514185.1 Spirochaetales bacterium
GCTTGGCTGCTACCATGAATAAGCTTGAGTTAGAGGTTCAGAAATACTAAAGAGCCTGCCCTGGCCGAAGTTCAGACAGGCTCTTTAGTGTCAATGCATTTTGATTTTCACAACATAGAGTGGGCTGCAAATCATCTCTCATGAACTATCTTCGGCATAAACGTCGGGCAACCGCGTTCTCCTCTGTCGGATATTGCAGCTAGCTTCTCCTTCACGGCCTTGCTGCTCACTGTTTTCGTTCGAAGTTATTACGCAAGTACTTTGCTTCACAGCCCACTTGTAAAAAACTTCACAAATCCATTGGGTTTCGCATTTGAGAAGATTCAAGGCAATTTGAGAAGATTCGAGGCAATTTGAGAAGATTCGAGGCAATTTGAGAAGATTCGAGGCAATTTGAGAAGATTCGAGGCAATTTGAGAAGATTCGAGGCAATTTGAGAAGATTCGAGGCAATTTGAGAAGAATTTGCGATTTTGAACGTGTGTGTGACTTGTATACCCTGATTGTTCCAATTGGCGGCCTGCGGCTTTACCTATCCCTCAGGCTTGCTATGGACTTGTTCAAAGCAGGCCTGAGAATCTTCTGATATCGAATGCTTTGCGTTCTCTGTTGTGCTTCTGGATACTCAGCAAAAAAACTGTCCGGGTCGTCATAGGTCCCCAGCGTACCTACACGAGCCTTGCTCTGGATGAAGGTATCCCCTTCCTCCCAGCGGATCGGAGGGTTGCGGAAGTTCAAAACAGCAATACCGTAGCCGTAGAAACTGCCCATGTAGTCGGGGTACTTTGCCTGGAGCTTTTGCAGATAGGGACGATCGACGATGTGTCCCCCGATCTCAATCCACTTGCCGTTGTACAGCATGTTCACCCACCCATGGTAGAGGAAATCAGGGCTGAGGCGATAGGCCAGTGGACCCAGAAGGCCGCGATGGAGGACCTTGTCCATCATGCTTGCCTTCATGCGGCAGGGGACACCTATTGCCCTGAGCAGCGTCATGAGCAATGTGGTTTTGGTCAGGCAGTTGCCATACCCTGTCGTAAGCACGTGTGAACCGCTGATGGAAAAGCTCCTGGAATATCCATAGAGAATCTCATCCCTTACAAACGTATACACAGCATCAATCTGTGCTGATCGTGAACCGAGACTATGCCAGCCTTTCTGCTGTACGAGAGCCCGTATGGCGGGATGCTCGTGATCAAGCAACGCGGTTGGACGAAGGTATTGATATACCGCTTCAGATTCCACAACACTTCCTCGTGTTCGTAGTGTTATACTAAGCATATGCTTCCTTTTGTATTTTATCTAGCATGTTTTGCTAGATTGGTTATAGTAATTTTTTACCATAGTTAGACATATCTATAAGTTTGTCTTACAATGACGCTAAGGAGAGAGACATGGATAGGAAGACAAGTCTACAGGCTCTCATGAAAGGACCGCTTGCGCCGCTGTACTTCTGCATCGGCAGTCCCGTGGTGGGTAATCCAACCCAGCATATGATGGAAACAGCCTTCGATGCTCTCGGCTATTCGGGCAGGTACCTGACCATCGAAGTGGAGCCCGACGAGCTTGAACCGAGCATCTGGGGGCTTTTGGCCATGCACTTTTCTGGAGGCAATGTGACAGCTCCGTTCAAGCAGGAGGTGCTTACCTACTTGGATGAACTTACCGAGAGTGCCAGCCTGTGTGACGCGGTGAACTGCATCACGCGCAAGGAGGACGGTACCTACGTCGGGGACAACACCGACGGCAAGGGCTTTCTGCAATCACTGGTCGAGATTACTCCCGATCTGAAGAAGCGCAAGGTCGTGGTGTTCGGAAGCGGAGGGGCCGCCTCGGCAATTGTGACCGAGTTGGCCCTGTACGGGGTGCGGGAGGTGGCAGTCGTCAACCGCACCCTTGCCCATAGCAAAAAACTAGTCAACAACCTGGAGGGAATTTCCAAGACCGTTCTTGGCTATGAACCTTGGGAACGGACCTACCAGATACGGGAGAACGATCTGGTGGTGGTACAGGCCACCAGTGTTGGCTTGTTTGAGCCGGAGGCGTGCATCAACGTGGCTTTTGCCTCCGACTTGCACAACGTCATCGCCTGCGATGTCGTGTTCAATCCCGTGGAGACGGCGTTTTTGAAGAAGGCCAAACTGGCAGGCTTCCAAACCCTGGACGGGCTGGGCATGCTGGTCAACCAAGGAGCCATCGCAGTTAAGCTTTGGACGGGCAGGGACCCTGACCGGGCTTTGATGCGTGCAAGTCTGGAAGAAGCGTTTGCACTATGCTGACAAGAAGAAAGAAATATCCTACTATGAGCGACTATGAACTATTACTTCATTGCATGTAGAACCGGCGGGGAAGAGAAAGTCCGGGCTCACTTGAACAAGTTCTTCACCAGAGAGCTGGGTGAGGTGCATGATGTGTTCATCTTCATCCCCATGCGCCGCATGATCGACC